>PLSB01000272.1 GCA_003165005.1 Acidobacteriaceae bacterium
CCCTGCCCCTGCGGCAGCGGGAAGAAATATAAGAAGTGCCACGGAGCAGCGGGGTAAAAGCAGGGACCAAGCCACCCCCGGCGAGCGGCTTGTGCTCGCAGGGGTGGTTCGTTCCCTGCCTTCATCGCAGGAAGCGGAACAATCCGTGTTTTTCCGCTTTTTCGGTCAAGCCGGCTGCGGTCATGGCCATCTCGCGGATGGCGCGTGCGATGGGCGAGTCGATGAGCACCATGGGCGAGGCGGTTTCGCGGGTGCGGCGCGCGGCGGCGTAGTCGTCGGGGATCCTCCACTGCGCGGGCCGCGTGAGCGCCTCAGTGATCTTCTTCTCGTCGAAGAGCAGATCGCTGGGCTTGAAGCGATTGAGCACGATCTGCAGCGTATCGGGGCGCGTAAAGAAGAACTGGGTGATCATGCGGTTGGCGTTGAGCAGTTCCGTAATGCCGACCTGGGCGATAAGGTAAACGATCGCCGACCTGTCGAAGAGCGAAGTGCCCAGCAGATCGATGCGCGAACCGACGTCGGCCACCACGAAGTCGTAGGCTTCGCGCGCCACAGAGACCAGCCTGTCGAGGGAATCGGGCGACAACTTTTTATCGGAGAACTCTGAGGGAGATGCCAGCACCGAGAGTCCCGTGTTGTGTTTGACCACGAGCGTGGAGAGCAATCGGGCGTCGAGGCGATCGGATTGCTGCAGGGCATTGGACACGGAGTATTCGGTCTTGATGCCGAGATTGATGGCCGCGTCGCCCAGGGGAAGGCCTAGGTCGATCAGGAGGGTCTTGCCTGTGGACTCCTGCGCCAGCGCCAGCGCGAAGTTGGCCGCGAGCGTGGTGACGCCGCAGCCGCCCTTGGCCCCCAGAAACACGAAAAGCCGGCTGGCGGCCCTGGATTCCTGGCTGGTTACGGCGCAGCGACTGGCCGCGCGCTCCATCGCGGCAACGATTTCATTGGTGTCGAAGGGCGCGGTGAAGAACTCGCGCGCGCCGGCGCGCATCAGGTGAACGGCCAGCTTCATGTCGGCCCGCGACGAGTAGGCCATCACATTGATGCGTGCGTCGCCACAAAGGCGCGCTGTCAGGTCGAAGGCGAGGTCCTGGTCGCAGTCGGCATTGAACAGAACCACGTCGTAGGGATCTTTGAGGATCTCCGTCAGATCGTCCACCTTTTGCGGGAAGGTGGAAATCTCCGTAACGCCGACGTGCCCAATCTGCGAGAGCACCGCGGCCGCAGCACTGCGGCGCTCGGAATCAATATCGAGAATGGCTACGCGCAGGGTCACCTTGTCGGACGAACCAGCCCCCGTTCGATCGGTGGGCATGGCCTTTCATGGTACTCCAGGAGTTCATCATATTCCATCGAATCCCTCTCAGAAACCGGCCCTTTCTTCGCCTCCGCATTCTGCTCCATGGGGAGCCAGGGGCATCGCACACGCGCCTGCGCCGAAGTGGGTTCAATGCCACTTCGCGCGCATTTGGGCCCGGCACGCTGGCGATGGGCAGCCAGGGAAAAGGAACCGCCCTCAAAAACCCAGGTGCTCCGGCGTCAGCCGCGGGTTGCCAAGCGATACCTACTCGGCGAGCGCAAAGTTGATCGTGACGGTCACCACCGAGTCGCCCTCACCGGGCTCAAACTTCCATTGACGGACGGCATTCTCGGCCGCGCCCTCAAGCATGTGGTTGCCGCTCACCGGCTTCACGTCCTTGACTTTGCCCTCAGCGTCGACGGTGGCTTGAAGCTGCACCTCGCCGGTGATGCGCATGCGCTTGGCGATCTCCGGGTAGATAGGCGCCACGCGCGATTTGACCGCGCGAGTATCGCCGGCTCGGACAGGCAGCGCCAGCGCCACGATTGCCGCGAACGCAGCTGCCTGCAGAACCTTAAGTACTGTTTTTCGCCTGACGCGATGGATTCTTGCAAGATGAACTGTGGGCATGGAACCATCCTCGATTCTGAGAGAAACTCAATTGGGTTATCGGCTGTCGCCCAGCAAGCATGAGGAAATCTTCAGGACTTGGTTACCAAAGGAATGGGGGAAAGGCAGGGGATAGCCAGTAGGGAATAGCTGAGAGCTGGCCTCAGCGGACAGCAGGGGACTGGGCGACGGCGGCAAAGGTGAGGTCGTTGGCGGAGCTCGAGTGCTCCTCGCGCCAGGCCTCGAACAGTCGCCCGTAACTGAGGGTCACGTACTGGGCAGGATCGACGCCGAGCCGGGCCGCGGCGCGATCGATCCACGCTGAAGAGCCTTCAAGCTCCGCGTAATCGCCGATAGGCGTTTCATCGATCACGCAGTGCCCTTCGCCATCGGTCCACTCCGCGCGCCACTTCTCGTATCGGAATGCAGAAACGAATCCAAGAGAAAGAAAAAATTCGGCGAGCGCGTCGCCGTTGGCGATCCCAATTTCGGTTTCGATGCGATGCTTATGGCGGTCCTCGCCGGGGCCCCGCCCCGGTGACGAAGACCTGTCACCGGGGACCCCGGAGTCGGGCAGCCGCTTCTGGGTCAGCGTCCCGCGGCCCGCGTAGCTGCGGATGCGGAGAATCTCTGTGCGGGCGCGCAACTGCCGGTCCGGCGTGTCGTAGAGCACGTTGCTCTCGAAGTTGCGCGGCGTCTCGCAGCGAAATCCGGCCGACTGAAGCCGCTGGGCCAGTGCGGCCAGGTCGCTGACGCGAAACTTGATCTCGGTTTCAATCGGCATGGCCGCTCCCGAACGAGTATAGCGTGCGAACCGGGCCATGGCGCAGGCGGGCGCGCAGCGGCGACAATAAAGGAGTGAAGACCCTGCACCTGACCGTAGACCCGGCGCACCTGGACGCGCCCTTGGCAAGCGAGGCGCTCGACTGCGCCGCCGCGATTCTCCGCGCCGGAGGCCTGGTGGCGCTGCCCACTGAAACCGTCTACGGCCTCGGCGCCAACGCGCTCGACCGCGCCGCCGTCGAACGCATCTTTGCCGCGAAATCCCGGCCGGCGTGGGACCCGATCATTGTGCACGTCGCTTCGCTAGCCATGCTCGACGGGCTGGTGGAGCACGTTCCCCCGGCGGCGCGGCGGCTGATGGAGCATTTCTGGCCGGGGCCGCTGACCCTGCTGCTGCCGCGCACCCCAGCCGTGCCCGATTGCGTAACCGCCGGCCGGCCGCTGGTGGGCGTGCGCATGCCCGCGCATCCCGTGGCCCTTGAACTTATCCGCCGCGCCGGCGTTCCCGTGGCCGCGCCCAGCGCCAACCGCTTCGGCCACATCAGTCCCACCACGGCCGCGCACGTGCTCGACGACCTGGAAGGAAGGATTGACGCGGTTCTCGATGCGGGCCCTTCGGCGCGCGGCGTCGAGTCCACGGTTCTCGACCCCGCGCCAACGCCGATGGTGATCTACCGGCCAGGAGCGGTCACGGCCGAACAGATTAGCGCCGTGGCCGGGCCGGTCGAGCTTTTCAAGGGCGCTGACCCGTTGCGCGAGACTCCCGCCGAGGCGCTGCCCTCGCCGGGCGTCGGCATCCGCCACTACGCGCCGCGCGCGCGGCTGGTGCTGCTGGACGTGCCCGATCGAGAGGCGTCGAATGAGGAAGCGCTGCTGGCTGCGATCGGCGCGCGCCTCGACGCAGCCGCGCAGAGCGAACCGGGCAAGAACACAGGCGTGATGCTGCCCGACGGAGTTGCCGCGCCGGCGGCCATCGCGCCGGAGCGTGTCTTCCGCTGGGGACGGTGGAACGTCCCAGAGGAGCTTGCGCAGCGGCTTTATGGCGGTTTGCGCGCGCTCGATGCCGCGGGGTGCGCGGTGATTTTGTGCCCCTTGCCGCCGCCTGAGGGAATCGGCGCGGCCCTCCGCGACCGCCTGCGCAAAGCCGCGCGGTGAGGCTCACGGCCCAAACGATAAACTAGACTCAGGAACCTTCCCGCCGGACGCGACGCCTTGCATTCTCTCCTCGACCATCTCAATCCCGAACAACGCGCCGCGGTCGAAGCCACCGACGGCCCGCTGCTGATCCTGGCCGGCGCAGGATCGGGCAAGACGCGCGTGATTACGCACCGCATTGCCTGGCTCATCCAGGAAAAAAACATCGCGCCCGACGCGATCCTGGCCGTGACCTTCACCAACAAAGCCGCGGCCGAGATGGCCGACCGCGTCAATCAACTGCTGGGCCACGCGTCGCTCGCGAAGCCGCTCGTCTCCACCTTCCACTCACTGTGCGTGCGCATCCTGCGCCGCGACGTCGAAGTGCTGAAGACCGCCGGCCAGGGGCTGACGCGCGCCTTTACCATCTTCGACGAGAACGATCAGCAGGGCATTGTGAAGCAGGTCATGAAGCGCATGGGGCTCGACACCAAACAGCTCACCCCCCGCAACGTGCTCAGCCGCATCTCGTGGGCCAAAAACCACATGGTCGATGCGCAGGATCTTTTTCTTGGTTCCAAGGATCCAAACAGTGAACGGATTGCCCACATCTTCAAGGCCTATCAGGACGAGTTGCGCAAGAACAACGCCATGGACTTCGACGATCTGCTGCTCGAGGCCGTGCGCCTGCTCAAGGCCTCGGGCGAAGTGCGCGAGCGCTACCAGCGCCGCTGGCGTTATCTGCTCGTCGACGAGTACCAGGACACGAACCGCCCGCAGTACGAGCTGATGAAGCTCCTGGCCGGCGAGCACAAGAACGTGTGCGCGGTGGGCGACGAAGACCAGAGCATCTACTCCTGGCGCGGCGCAGACATTCGCAACATTCTCGAGTTCGAGCAGGATTTTCCCGACGCGCGCATCGTTCGCCTGGAGCAGAACTACCGCTCGACGCAGGTGATTCTGGAGGCGGCCGGCGCGGTGGTGGCCAACAACGTGCGCCGCAAAGGCAAGAAGCTCTGGACCGAGCGCCAGGGCGGTTCGCCGATCGGCTACTACGAAGCGCCAGACGGCGAAAACGAGGCGCTCTTCATCGCGGATAAGATTCAGGCGTTCCTTCGAGCACAGGCCTCCTCCGAAACGCAAAACCCCGGAGGGGCGGCGGTGTTGTATCGCACCAACTCGCAGTCGCGCCTGGTGGAAGAGGCGCTGCGCCGCTACAACATCGGCTACACCATGGTGGGCGGATTCAGCTTCTACGAGCGCGCGGAGATCAAGGACCTGCTCGCTTATCTGCGGCTGGTACGCAATCCGCACGACTCGATGGCCTTGCAGCGCGTTGTCAACACGCCGGCGCGAGGCATCGGCAAAACCTCGCTTGAACACGTGGAGCGGCTGGCGCTTGAAACCGGCACGTCCACCTGGGACGCCATTGCCGCGGCGATCGCGAATCGTCTCATCCCCACGCGCGCTTCGATGGCGCTCGATTCGTTCCGCCAGCTCATTCTCGATGCGCAGGCCATGATGGATCCGGATTTCGCCGGCAAGCTCGCGGCGGATGTGGTGGAATCGCAGGCCGCCGACGCCGATACCAGCTTTGGCTTTGGCGCGGAAGACAGGGACCAAGGGACCGAGGGACCGAGGGACCAAGAAAACGCTGAGGCGAGCTTCGGCGGAGATGAAGACCAGATTCCGTTGCTGGACGCATCGCACTTTACGGCTGCTGCTCATGCGCCGCAGAAACCGTTTCTGAAAATGCCGGCTCAGCCGAAGCACGAATCCAGTCCAAAGCCAGAACAGCCCGAAGGGCAACCAGAGCGACACGGAGGCTTTCGCGCCCCCGGCGATTCCGCCACACTGCCCGAACTTATCCGCTTCCTCATCGACCGCACGGGTTACATCAAGGCGCTCGAAACCGAGGGCACGCCGGAGGCCTTCAGCCGCATTGAGAACCTGAAGGAGCTGGCCAATGCCGCGCACGATGCCGAGGGGCGCGGCGAGACCCTCGCCGAGTTTCTCGATCACGCGGCGCTCGCGTCGGACACAGACCAATTCGATCCCGACGCGCGCGTCACGCTGATGACGCTGCACGCGGCCAAGGGTCTCGAGTTTCCGCTGGTGTTTCTCGCCGGGCTCGAAGAGGGTCTCTTCCCGCACTCACGCACCCTGAACAGCCCGGAAGAGCTCGAAGAGGAGCGCCGCCTCTGCTACGT
>PLSB01000028.1 GCA_003165005.1 Acidobacteriaceae bacterium
TGGGTGCGCTGCTCGTGATCATGGCTTGCGAAACACCGCTGTACCCAGGCGCATTCCAAGCCTACGCCGGCGGCCACGTCTCCCAGACGCGCTCGACGGAAGGACGCATCGGCATCTGGACCCGGTCGCTGGAATCGATGCGTGGGCACGCCCTGTGGGGAGTAGGATCGTCGAACGCGGCGCTTTTCTTGCTCTCCTCCGCCGACCAGGAGGAGACGACGGGCTTCGCCAGCCGCGCCTTCAGTCTGCCGATTCAGGTGCTGGCGGAAAAAGGGATGATTGGCTTTGCCTGCTACTCGGCGAACCGTAGCCCGATTGCGCCGGAAATCACGATGTGCCCTGGTGACAGCCCTTGTGCGTAACCCCTTCAGCCGAGTTGGCGCGTGCAGCTCGCTAGCCCTCGGCCGCGCGCCACGGCAACTCTGCCGCGGCTGGTTTGCCGCGGACGAAGAGTTGCCGGCTTCGAGGCGCGCGCCTAGCGATGGGCCTCGGAGGGCGCGCTCAGCTGCTGGCGCAGGCTGCCGGCCAGATCGGCTACCATGCGCAGCCGGTCGGCCACGGCGGCCGGCACACCGGCTCCGTTCAAGGCCAGTTGCGAGTGCAGCAGGAGACCGGCGACCGTGGTCTTCAACTCGGCCTCGATGGCCGCGGCGGCGGCGCGGCGCGCCAGGGTCTGCTCGCGCTCGCGGCGGTTGAGGGCCGCGCGGATCTCCCGCACCAGGCGCGAGGCGCCCGAGATGGCGAAGTTGATCTGCATGGGAATGGCCAGGCCGGCCTGGTCGCAGATCTTCTCCGCGGCCGCCGGATCGCACTCCGCCAGGGTTTCATCGATCACCACGGCCAGATACTCGCGGCGCCGCAATGCGGCCAGCGCCGCCTTGCGCCCCTCGGCCACTTCGACTTCCATGCTCAGTTGCGCTCCCACCACCGTAGCGCAGTTGCGCGCGCCTTCGATTCCCGTCACCATCAGAATGCTCATGTCCGTTCCCCGATCTCAGAAGCCGGTTGTAAGTGGTCAGTTATCCGTTGTCAGTTGGCGGTGGTGCGTGCACCGTGCACCGTGGTCCGTGGACAGTGAACAGTGAGCAGCTCGTCAACCACACCCCCGGCGGAGTGCCAAAGCAGGGTTTTCTGTTCCCTGTTCCCTGTTCCCTGATCCCTGTTCCCTGCTTTTTCACTCCTCGCGCAGCGGATCGGCGATGCCGTACTCTTTCAGCTTGCGATAGAGCGTGGTCTTGCCGATGCCGAGGAGTTTTGCGGCCTGCAGCTTGTCGCCGTTCAGGGTGCGGATGGCTCCCAGAATGGCCTCGCGCTCGAGATCGGCCAGGGTCTTCAGCTCCGGCGCGACGGCCGCCGCCAGGCCATCGCCCGTGGCCACTGCCGCTCTGCGCGCTTCCAAGCCCTTCTGTTGTAATTGAGTGGGCAGGTCGCCCAGTTGCAGCAGCGGACCCGAAGACATGGCGCAGGCGCGCTCGATGGCGTTCTCGAGCTCGCGCACGTTGCCCGGCCAGTCGTGGCGCATCATGGTGCGCAGGGCCTCGTCGGAGAGCGTGTACTTGCGGTTGTGTTCGCGGCTGATGCGGTCGAGAAAGTGCGCGGCCAGGAGCGGTATGTCCTCGCGGCGGTCGCGCAGCGACGGCAGCCGCAAGTTGACCACGTTCAGCCGGTAGAAGAGATCCTTGCGGAAGCTGCCCTTCTCGACCATGGCGGCCAGATCGCGGTTGGTGGCGGCCACGATGCGCGCCTTGATGGGCACGCGATGCGTCGCGCCCACCGGCCGCACCTCTTTCTCCTGCAGGGCGCGCAGCAGCTTGGCCTGCAGGTCGAGCGAAAGCTCGCCAATTTCATCAAGAAAGACGGTGCCCCCCTCGGCCGAGACCAGCAGTCCGTCCTTGGAACGGTTGGCCCCGGTGAAGGCGCCCCGCACGTAGCCAAAGAGTTCGCTCTCGATCAGCGTGGGCACGATAGAGCCGCAGTCGACGGGCAGGAAGGGCTTCTCCCCGTTGGGGCCGTAGGCGTGGATGGTCCGCGCCACCAGCTCCTTGCCGGTTCCGCTCTCGCCCAGGATGAGAACCGGATGCGTGCTTTGGGCGACTTTGGAGAGAATGCGGTAGATCTTCTCCATCTCCGCGGAGCGGCCGATCATGGAGCCGAGGCCTTCAGAGAGGCGCAGCCGCTCGCGCAGCTGGCGGGTCGCGGTATCGGTCGAGTGATTCTGCGCGGCGCGATCCAAGACTGTCGACAACTCGTCCATGGCGAAGGGCTTGGTCAGGTAGTCCGAAGCGCCGCAGCGCATGGCTTCGACGGCCGCGTTCACCGAGCCGGTGGCGGTCATGGCGATGACCGAGGTTTCGGGATAGAGCAGCTTGACCTCGGAGACCATCTCCAGGCCCTCGTTCGACCCCGCGGGCAGGTTCACCAGCAGGATGTCGGCAGTGTGGCCGCGCAACAGGCTGCGCGCCTGGGCAAGGTCGCCCGTGCTTTCGACAGCGTAGCCCAGGCTGGCTGCGATCTCGGCGCAGGCCGAGCGGACCGCCGCGTCGGCGTCCACCACCAACAGGTGCAATCGCACCGCCGGCTCGGCGAGTTGTGGCATAAACTCCATGGCCCGTGTGTTGAAGACTGTTTCCAGCATTGTAGTCGCCTCTCACGTTGTTGAAACATGCAAAAGTTTGAGCTGGCAGGTTTCAGGTATCAGGTGTCAGGTTTCAGCTGTTCCCTGATCCCTGATCCCTGACCCCCGTTTTTCGCACCGGGAGCTCGAGGGTAAAGCAGGCTCCGCCCTGGGGCCGGTTGCGGGCAGTGATGCGCCCGCCTGCGCCTTCAACAATGGAGCGCACGATGGCCAGGCCCAGCCCGCGGCGGGTCTGCGGCCAGCCGCCGGCCGCGGCTTCCCTGGCCCGCGAGGTGTACCCCGAGGTAAAGATCTGTTCGAGAGCCTCCTCGGGGATGCCCGGTCCGTTGTCCTCGACCGTGAGCGCCAGGCAGGGCGCTGCCCCTTTCGCGGTCTCGATCTCGCTGAGGCCGATGTGAATGCGGCGGCCCTGGGCCGGGGCCTGGGTTGGGGCCTGGGACATGGCTTCGGAGGCGTTCTTCACCAGATTGACCAGCAGCCGGGTCAGATCCTCGCCCGTGAGCCTTACCGCTTGCGCGCCGCCGTCGGTCTCCAGGGTCAATGCCATCGCGGGCCCGGCCAGCGCCGCCAGCAGATTGCGGTTGGCCAGCAGCTCGGCAGCCAGGTTCGAGACCGGTAGAGCGGGCAACAGATCCC
Source organism: Acidobacteriaceae bacterium (assembly GCA_003165005.1). GTDB lineage: Bacteria > Acidobacteriota > Terriglobia > Terriglobales > Acidobacteriaceae > Telmatobacter. Next base: position 3,272 of record PLSB01000028.1, read on the forward strand.
AGTGCCGGTTCCGGTCTTCAGTGCTTGCCCGGTTTGCGCTCGCGCCCGATTCGGAACCTTCCCAGGAGCCGTTTCCGGCGCTGGCAGACGACTGCGGAACAGTCGTCGCTGCCGCGGCGCTGCTCGTGTCCGCAGCGCTGCTCAAGCCTTCGGCGCCCGCCAGCGCGGCCCTGCGCCCGGCGTTGGCCTGAAGCAGGCTCTTGAGGACGCCGTCCGGGACGGTGTTGGTATCGAGCGCCACCAGTTTTTCCACCAGGCGGCGGCTGGCCGCGGCGACCAGGCGCAGTTCCTGGGCGTAATGCGCGTAGCCTCTTTCCAGCACGCCGGGCTCCTCCAGCAGATCGCAATAGAGCGCCAGCGCCGTGACCATATTGCGCGCATCGTGGGCCACTTCGGAGAGGTTCTGGCCCCGGCTGCGCAGTGTGGCGAGGGTCTCGACGACCTTTTCCACCCGTCTGCGCTCGACGCCATTCCAGGTGCAGGTTGTCTTGGCCATTGTGGTTCCCGGTTCGGTTCGCTGCATACGCTGGTTCCTTTCAAAAGCAGTGATCAGTGGTCAGTGGTTAGTGGTCAGTTCGCAACCCTTAGTTTCCGTAGCTTGAGAGCTTCCCTGTTCCCTAGTCCCTGTTCCCTGTTCCCTGTTCCCCGTTCCCTGCTTTTCCGTTTCCCGATTCCGTCAGAGTGCCGGAGGTTTTGTCCTATTTCTATACACGTCGCGTGCCAAACTTGGACACAAAAGCTAAGTTGGTGATAAGCGAAGGGATGACGACCCCAATGGAGAGCAGGCGCGGGGGAGCGAAGTTGGGCGGATCTCCCGAAATGGAACGGGGCGGCGGACGCAAATCGATCTATAGTATTTGTTTTAAATAGCTTGCAACACTCTTCCTCTTCCGGGACTTCAGGCCCGTGGATTCCCGTTACGGAATGGCCCTCCTCCCTCCCTGTCCCGTACCGGCTCCCGGTCTCGTACAATCCCTTTATGCACGCCTCTCCTCCCTCTTTGCGCCCCGGCGGCCGCGGCCCCGCTCAGCTTCGTCCGCTCACCCTTACGCCCGGCTTTGTGCAAACCGCCGAAGGCTCGGTCCTGGTTTCCCTCGGCAACACCCGCGTGCTCACCTGCGCGACCGTCGAGCAAGGTGTCCCCGGCTGGCTGCGCAGCTCCGGCCGCGGCTGGGTCACGGCCGAGTACGCCATGCTCCCCCGCTCCACCGTCACCCGGACTCCCAGAGAATCGGAGCGCGGCAAGATCGGCGGCCGGACGCACGAGATTCAGCGGCTGATCGGCCGGAGCCTGCGCTCGGTTGTGGACATGCAGGCTCTGGGCGAGCGCACGGTCACTCTCGACTGCGATGTGATCCAGGCCGACGGCGGCACGC
>PLSB01000220.1 GCA_003165005.1 Acidobacteriaceae bacterium
GAGGCTTGCTTGGCCATGCGCCCGGTCTCAAAGACCAGGCGTTTGCCGCCGGCAAGCTCGACGGCTACTTCATGCTTCGTAGACATAGAGTCCTCTTTTCGTTGTGTTCGCTTGGGAAACTTGTGCGGGGAGCGCGATGCGCGCGCAAGGGACACCCGTGCGCAAGGCCGGGAGCTTGGTGCAAGCTGCCGGCCGCGGCTTGGTCCGGTGTACCGTATCGGATGGGGACCGGGACCAATGTCCGGTCTGGGGGCTTCCGTTTCAACGTATGCTTTCTGATTACTTGCGGATCCCGAGTTTGCCGATTACGTCGCGATAGCGATCGGAATCGTGCGTCTTCAGGTAGTCCAGCAGGCGGCGGCGCTTGCTGACCAGCATCAAGAGCCCACGCCGCGAAGCGTGATCTTTCTTGTGCGTCTTGAAATGCTCGGTCAGGTCGCTGATGCGCTCGCTCAGAATCGCGATTTGGACTTCCGGCGATCCGGTATCCGTCTCGTGGGTGCGGAAGCGATTGATCAGGTCAGTCTTTTTTTGAGTCGCCAGCACGGCGTAAATTACTCCTCTTGTTCTCTCAGGTCCACTCTTCAGTGTCTATTGTGAGAGTAACATGAATGCGCGGACCCTCGCCATTCGTCCGGATATCCCGAACCCGTGACCGAAACCCACCCCGTCAGCGCGCGCCGAAACGGAAGAGCCGACCGTCGAATCGCTCCCGAATTACGTTTGCAATCTTCACACCCTCCGCCTCGGGATGCTCGGGATTCAGCAGAACATTCCACGTGTGGGGCATGATTGCAGATGGTACGCGGGCAAGCGGCGTTTCGCGCGAAGCAAGCCACGCATCGCCGATACGCTGAGTTACCTGCTGTTGTCTCTTGCAGTCCGCCTCAGCCAGCGGCATAAGGTCGCGGACAGCGAGTGCTTCTGAAATCTCGACCTCCAGCAGCGTAAATGTTCGCGGAAGATCGTCCTCCCTGTCAGTCAGGTGCACCAGCGCCTCCAGCATCGCTCCGGCGGGGGACTCCGCCAGGTACGTCACGCGCTTGCCCAAGCTCGTCCAGCGCGACGAAAATTTTCTTCCGCCCCACCCGCCGAGATCGATGTGATTGCTAATGCGCCAGAGAGTAGCCATCCCGCCTGCCGTGATCTTGCCCTTCCTTCAACCCTTAAGCAAAAACGCCTTCGTCTATCTGGTAAAGGAACTCCTCCACGGCGCGCTCTCCTGCCTCTGTCCGCAGCAGTGCCAGCGGAGAACGCTCATCGAACCGGCGCTTGGGGTGCAGCATCCATCCCTTTCCGTCCTCGCGGTCCCCATAAACCTTCACCGCCAACTCATACATCTTTGCCACGCGCGCCAGCCGGTCCGACTCATCGATGCTTAACGGCTCCTTGCGCTCCCGCCGATGCTTCAGCGTCCGCGGAGGAATCACCACCTCCAGCAATTCCTTCACAGGGATTCCCGAGTAGGCAGAAAACTCGTTAATCGTCGAAAGCGGAAGTCCCCGCTCGATATCCTTCCAGTCAAACTCGAAGGGCTGTGGCGACAACGGAATCGATGCAGCTTGGCTCATAAAGACATTATGCCACAGGTTTATCGGCAAATTGTCCATTGATTTCGATCTTATTGATTTATAAGGAGAGATTGTCTGCATTACGCGCGCTAATCGTGCCCAATACCGGCCAAATTATTGCGCTTGCGCGTCGAGCCAGTAATTTGCGCGCGCCACAATGCGCGCGCCGTAATCCTGCGCGGTGCGCACGCGAATGGTGTGCAGGCCGGGCGTCAGATCCGAAGGCCGGAAGGTAATCAGATAGCGATTGCGCGCGTCCTTGGCTGCCGACATCACGCGCGCCTCGAAGCGCTTGTCGCCGATGAAGGTTGTGTACTCGCCGCCGCTCATCCCGGCCAGTTCTTTGGCGACATTCTTTTTGAACGCATTGATTGCCATCACCAGAGTCGACATCAGGCTCATGGTGCGATCATCGACTTCGGAGTCCTTGGCGTCGTGGCTCAGCTCGGCCAGCGCCGGCGAAAACGATACGCTCAACACCAATACATCGGACTCGCCGATCCTGCGAATCAGTTGCGCGGGCTTGGTGTGCTTGCTGCCGTGATCGCGTTCCTCGCTAATGAGCAGGAGAACGCGGCGGAATTCCTTGGGTTGCGTTTCGAGCAGGGCCACGGAGTAGTTCACGGTGTCCAGGATGGCCGCGCCGCCATCGCCGGGTTGCAATCGCTGCAAGTCCGCGTTGATCTGGTCGCCGTTGGGGGTGTAGTCCCGAAGCAAGCGGGGCACGGAATCGAAGCCCACCAGCGCCGCCCGGCTGCGCGGGTCGGTGAGAAAGACATCGAGCAGCGGTCCCATTTTGGCGAGCTTGTCGAACTCCAGAACGCTGGCGCCTCCCTGCTCCACGGCGACAACCAGCGCCACGGGCGCAGTGTCCATCTCTTCCTGCACGCGGATCTTTTGCGGCACGCCATTGTCTTCAAGAACGAAGTCGCCGGCCTTCAGGCCGTAGACGATGCCGCCGCCGCGCTTCTCCACGAGCGTCGGCACCAGCACCTCGGTGGTTGAGACGCGCAAATTCGCCGCTTCGCCTTGCGGGACAGGCATGGACTCGGGAGGCTCGACAGGGGGCAGTTGCTGCGCGAGGATGGCCTGGCCCCAGAGAAGAATAAGGGCGACTGCAAGGAAGGTTGGCCTGAATTGGACGAAACTCACGCGGGAAACGGCTCCAGCTTCGATAATAAGGGATGCCCAGGCCGCGCTTCCGCGCCGGTTGTCGATTCCACATTGCCGTGCCACAGCACCGCACGGTTGTACAGGCTGCGGAGAAAGGCCGAAGCTGCGATCGAATCATCAAAAAACAACGTGCAGGGGCTGAAGCCCCAGACTCATTTTGCTGCAGTTACGGCACGACTGAAGTCGTGCCCTTTCACGTTTCGACGCTCAACGAGAGTTTTTCCGCAGCCTGCGTAGCCCTATTCCGGCCTTAGATCGGTCCCATGTTCGGCACCATGGTGACGATCTCCGGCGGATAGGTCTGCACCTCGAGGTCGATGCTCGCAATCTCGGCCCCGCAGTCCCGTTGCTGGCTTCGCGTGCACTGGCAAAGCTCGGTAAAGCGTATGTGGCCGTTCGGGCTCAGTTCCAAACCCGCCGCAACCAGCACACTGTAAATGTCCACGCATGACTGGCGCTCGAACTCGAAGAGCATGTTCACCAGGCCGGTATCGTTCGCGCCGCGGCTCAACACCCAGCCGCCGCACCCCAGGATCGCGCCGGTAAGAAACTGCACCAGCCGCGAAGGCTCCTCGGTGCTCACCGCCTTCATCTCCATGGCCCAAGGAATGCTGATCGACCGGCTCGTGCTCTGCTCTGGCGTCGGATGTCTCACATTCTCTTTATCGGTGACGGGGAGAATGGCATCAAACCTGTCGCGGACTTGCACGCCGCTTGACCGCCTTTGGCACAACTCGAGCGGTTCCACCCATCCGAGCAGCCGGCCAAGGTAATTGGATGCGGCCTCGGCGCGCGGGTCCGCGACCCTGCCGCAAGCGCCTCCCATGACCGCCGGCACACACGACGAGGCCTTTTGATGTAGCGTGTAAGAGATCGTGATTACCGGCTCCGGAATCGACCTCGTCGAGATCGCGCGCATCCAGCACGCCATGGATCGCTACGGGCCGCGCTTCCTCAATCGCGTTTACCTCGCCTCAGAGCAGGCTTATTGCCTGCGCAAGCGCAACTCCGCCGAGAGTTTTGCCGCCCGTTTTGCGGCCAAAGAGGCCGCCGCCAAGGCGCTCGGCACCGGCATCAGCTTCGGAATCAACTGGCTTGAGATCGAAGTCGTCCGTGAGCCGAGCGGCAAGCCAAGCTTGCGTTTCCATGGCCGCGCCGCGGAGATTGCCGCTCGCCAGGGCGTCATCGGCGCCCAACTCTCTGTCACGCACACGGCCGACCTTGCCATGGCCAGCGTAGTATTGGAAGACGGGCGGTAGTTTCGCCCATTCTGCTATCCTCTAGGCGTTGACCGGCTGTTTTCCGTACGAGGGGTAACGTGCCAAGCCGCAAAGAGATTCAGTGGTCACAACTGAAGGTTGGATTGCTGGTGCTGGCCGCCGTGGCCGTGCTCATCGGTCTGATTTTCCTCATGAACGGCGCCGGCGGCGGCCTGTTCGGTCACAAGCGTGTTCTCCGCGCCTACTTCGCCAATGCCGCCGGCCTCAAAGACGGCGCGGTGGTTTCGCTCGACGGCGTGACCATCGGCAATGTGCTCAAGACCCGCGTGGTCCCCGAACGAAACCCTTATCCTGTCGAAGTCACCGTGCAGGTGGGTGACGAATCCTGGCCTTTCATCCACACCGATTCGACTGCCCGCATTGCCCCGGCAGGCGTTCTCGGCGACAGCTTCGTCGATATCGACTCCCGCCACGCGACCGGCCCCCAGCCCGCCAACGATGCCGAGCTGGCGATCTCCGGTTCGCCCACCATCGAGCAAGTGCTCGGCAGCAGCCAGCTCACCATCGAAGAAATCAACCAGTTGATGCGCAAGATTGAGACGCTGATCGACACGCTGAACAGCACGCGCGGCACCTTCGGCGAAATCCTCAACGACCCGGCGATGAAAAAGAATATCGTTTCCATCGCCTCCAATCTGCAGACATTGACTCAGGCAATCGCCGACGGCAAAGGGTCGCTGGGAAAACTCGTCAACGACGATTCGCTCTATACCAAGCTCGATTCCACCGTGGATCAGTTAAATTCCATCGTCTCCGGCATGAACGCCGGCCAAGGCACCGCCGGCAAACTGCTGAAAGACGAGACCCTCTACAACAATTTCAACACCGCCGCGTCGAACCTCAACCAGTTGCTGGCTTCGATCAATTCGGGTCAGGGTTCCATGGGCAAACTCGTCAAAGATCCCGCGATGGCGCAAAAACTCGACGACGCCATCACCAATCTCGACGGCATTCTCAAGAGCGTCAACTCCGGCCAGGGCACGATGGGCCAGTTGGTGCAGAATCGCGCGCTCTACGACCACCTTGACCAGACCGCGGACCAGGCCCAGCAGCTCATCAAGGGCATCCGCGAAGATCCCAAGAAATACCTCATCATCCGCCTGAAGATGTTCTAGAATTCGCTTCGCGGCCTGCAGAATTGTTGAACCGTCACGTCTACTTTCCCGTATCTTCCAACTGGAGGTCCGATGCGCATGATCAAAATAGCTGTGCTTGTTGCCTCTCTTGCCGCAGCTACCCTGCTCCTCGCCCAACATTTCGCTCCCTCTGCTCAAGCCGCAGGGGCGAATGTGCCGGTTTATGCGGCCAACGGCGATCTGCTGCCCGTGGGGAATTATCGCGAGTGGATTTACCTGACCTCGGGCATCGGCATGAGTTACACAGCCAAGCCGCCGGACATGACGATGTTCGATAACGTGTTCGTCAATCCTGAAGCCTACCGAAGCTTCCTGGCGACGGGTACATGGCCCGACAAGACGGTTCTGGTGCTGGAGGTTCGCGAAGCGAAGAGCAAGGGCTCAATCAACCAACATGGCCATTTCCAAGGCACGCAAGTGATGGGCTTTGAAGTGCACGTGAAGGATGTGAGCCGCTTCCCCGGCGGATGGGCGTTCTTCGATTTCGACTCGCCCGACAAGAACGGTACATTGATTCCGCAGGGAGCGCCCTGCTATAGCTGCCACGCGGCACATGCGGCTGTCGACACCACCTTCGTGCAGTTTTACCCCACGCTACTGCCCATTGCCGAGGTGAAGAAGACATTGAGTGCGGTGTACTTGAAGGAAGAGGCGGCGGCACAGGCCAAATAGTCTAAGTCGATGCTGGACCACGGAATACTTTCCAGAACTCCAGAAACGCCCCGATCCGCACTACCTGGAAGAAGTCGTTCGCCACTAGATAAAGAACCAGCGACGCGGCTGCCACGGCGTGCATGGCGCCCTCGCCCAGTTCATCGCTGAACGGCAGCGGCGCGGCGGAAAACACCATCGCAACCACAACCAGCGCCAGCTTCACAATGCCCAGCACCAGGTTGATCTCGACCAGCTTGCTCGCAAAAGGCTTTCCTAAGCGCAGACTCTGGCCGAGAGCCGAGAGCACGGAGCGGCGTTCGAGCCCTGCCACGAGCGGCGCAATCGAAAAAGGCCAACTGGCGAGCGCAAAGGACGTGAAGAACCCGAGCGACAAAAAGATCGCCCAGATAAAGTAGCCCACCAGGTCCGGCTCGCCCTCGACGCCGATGTGCGTCGCGGCGACCCACTGCATGGAGCGGAGCCAACCCCAAACCGCCAGAGCGAACAGCGCCAGCCACGCCCCATTGAACGCCATCATTCTGAAGGGTCGAAAGCGCATCCGGGCGTCGATGCGCTGGAGCAGAAGCCCGCGGCCCAACCCCGAAACCACGATCCAAATCGCCGCGGCTGCAGGCAGCAACCAGCGCAGCACGGCGAGTACATGCGGCTGGTAAAACGCGAGCCCATTGGAAATCTGTGTCGCTGCAACCCACGGATTCTGCGTATCGAGAGAAGCGAGCCCCGATGACTCGAGCGGAAACGCCGCAAGAATCTGCTGCGCCTGTTGCCAGCAAACGAGAAGGAACGGAATCCCGAAGAGCCAGCGCCAGCCAACCTCAATCGCAACCAGCGAAGGCCGGCGAAAGACTCCGCCCATGTGTTCCACGAGCAGTTGGGTTCCGCGCACCGGCCGCGCCGCTTGGGGCTCCGCCATGGCGCCTGACCTCATTTCACAACCAGGTTCACGGCCCTGCCCGGCACCACAATCACCTTCGCAACATTCTTCCCTGCCGTGCGCGCGCGCACCTTCTCATTGGCCAGCGCGGCAGCCTCGATCGCCTTCGCATCCGAGCCTGCCGCCACACGCACCACCGCCGTCAGCTTGCCGTTGATCTGCACCGGAATCTCGATCTCGTCTTCTTTCGCCAATCCTGGATCGCTCTTCGGCCAGGGCGCGCGCAGAACGCTTCCCTCGCCGCCCAGTTGCTCCCACAACTCCGCCGCCAGGAACGGCGCGAACGGCGCCAGCAGCAGAACCAATGTGGTCAGCAGTTCGCGCACCACCGGCGCGGGAATCTCGCCCGCCGCCAGTTGCGCATCGGCATCCTGCAATTCGTTCACCAGCTCCATGATCGCCGCCACGCAGGTATTGAAGTGCCACCGGCCCTCGAAGTCCTGTGTGATTTTGGCGATCGTCTGGTGCAGTTTGCGGCGAAGCTTCGAAGAGGGGCCGGAAAGACTTCCCCCAGGGGCTAAAGCCCCGGAATTCCCTTCGCGCTCTTCGGCACGACTGAGGTCGTGCCCTTTCAAAACATCGTTCTCGCGGGCGGCCGATCGCGCTTGCGGCGCGTGCTTCGTTGCCAGCCGCCACACGCGTCCCAGGAATCGGCTCACGCCGGCCACGCCGTCTTCCTGCCAATCCAGATCGCGGTCGGGCGGGGCCGCAAAGAACGCGTACATCCGTGTGGCGTCGGCGCCGTAGCGGGCCACCATGTCATCGGGCGAAACCACGTTGCCCTTCGACTTCGACATCTTGGCGCCGTCTTTAATGACCATGCCCTGCGTGAACAGCCGCCGCACCGGCTCGCCGTTCTTTATCAGTCCCAGGTCCCGCATCATCCTGGTCCAGAAGCGCGAGTAGATCAGGTGCAGAAT
>PLSB01000121.1 GCA_003165005.1 Acidobacteriaceae bacterium
GTGGTCTTCTGGTACATCGGCATGGTGCCCGATCTGGCCACCTTGCGCGACCGCTCGCAATCCAAGTTCGCGCAGTATTTTTACGGACTGCTGAGCGTGGGCTGGCGCGGCTCGGTGCGCCACTGGATGCGCTACGAAACGGCCTCGCTGCTGCTCGCCGGCCTGGCCACGCCGCTGGTGCTCTCGGTGCACACCGTCATCAGCTTCGATTTCGCCGTAGCGGTTCTGCCCGGATGGCACACCACCATCTTCCCGCCCTACTTCGTCGCGGGCGCCATTTACTCCGGCTTCGCCATGGTGCTCACGCTCGCCATTCCGCTGCGCAAGTTCTACCACCTTGAAGCGCTGGTCACCGAGCGCCACATCGNNGCCTACGGCTACGGCATGGAAGCCTTCATGGCCTGGTACTCGGCCGATCACTGGGAGGCATTCGCCTTCTGGAATCGCGCCTTCGGGCCCATGGGCTGGTCGTATTGGGTGCTGATCACGTGCAACCTGGCGATTCCGCTGACCACGCTGTGGTCGCGCAAGCTGCGCACCAACATCGCGTACATGTTCTTCATTTCGATTGTCGTGAATGTGGGCATGTGGTTTGAGCGTTTCGTCATCGTTGTGACCAGCCTCTACCGCGACTTCCTGCCCTCGTCCTGGGGAACCTATCGCGCGACCAAGTGGGACTACATGACATTCGTGGGCACGCTCGGCTTCTTCACCGCGCTCTTCCTCTTGTTTGTGCGCTTCCTGCCCATGATTCCCATGAACGAAATTCGCATGATTCTGCCTCAGGCCAAGATCAAGCCCAAGGCCACTGTGGAGGCTGGTGACTGATGCCCGCACGCGAAGGAACCTACGGCCTGCTGGCCGAATTCGAGACGCCGGGCGATCTGGTGAGGGCCGCGCGGCAGGCGCGCCAGGACGGATGGCGGCGCATGGACTGCTATACGCCCTATCCCGTGGAAGAAGCGGCCGAAGCCATCGGCTTCCATCGCAACAAGGTGCCGCTCGTCACGCTCATCGGCGGCCTGATGGGCGGCGCGGCCATGTTTCTGCTGGAAGTCTGGATCACGGTGCTCGCCTATCCGCTGAACATCGCGGGCCGCCCCATGTATTCGTGGCCGGCCTTCATCGTGCCGGCATACGAGTGGACGATTTTGTTTGCCGGTTTGTCGGCGGCCTTCGGCATGTTGGCGCTCAACGGTTTGCCGGCGCTCTATCATCCGCTGTTCAACGCGCCCAACTTCCGCGACGGCGCCACGACAGACAAGTTTTTCCTCTGCCTTGAGGCGCTCGATCCCAAGTTCGATCGCGCCCAAACCAGAGCCTACCTCGAAGCGTTCAAGCCGACATCGGTGGTGGAGGTGGATTACTGATGAAAGGCAGGGAACAGGGAACAGGGAACAGGGAACAGGTGGCCCGTCATCACATCGGCGTGTGCTCCACCACAAATGCTGTCATCCTGAGCGAAGCGAACCCTTCACGCAGTGAAGGGAGAGCGGAGCCGAAGGACCTGCGGTTGCTTTTCCGTAAGTCGCTTGTCCTCGCCGGAATTGGCGGTTTACTGCGCAAGAACGTGAGCATCCCGCGCCCCATTCGGGCTGCGATCGGTGGGATTGCTTTGAAAGGGCACGACTTTAGTCGTGCCGTAAGAGCCCAAGAGAAAGGCGCGGCTTTAGCCGCTGGGGGAATGCGCGCGCCTGGCAAAACCCTCCCTCAGGGGCTAAAGCCCCGGGCATCGAATCGGCCTTATAGCGGCACGACTAAAGTCGTGCCCTTTCAAAACCGCGTGCACGGAATCACCGCCAGGGCCGCTGCGATTTCGACCCCGTGCCCCATCCTTTCGCGCACTTTGCGAAAGGGTGGGAGACCGGCTCTGCAAAGGACTCCGTGCCCCATCCTTTCGCGTACTTTGCGAAAGGGTGGGAGACCATTTGCTCTCGCCGGAATCGCTTGCCTTGTCTTCCTCGCCGGATGCCGCCAGGACATGCAGGACCAACCGAAGATGCAGCCGCAGCGCGGCTCGGACTTTTTCGCCGATCACCGCGGGGCGCGTCCGCAGGTGCTCGACACCGTGGCCCGCGGCCAGCTCCACGAAGACTCCTACTTCTACACCGGCGTGGTGCAGGGGCCGAATGGCTACCGCCAGGAGCTCGACTCACTGCCCAGCGAGATTCCGCTGACGATGGAAGTGCTCGAGCGCGGCCAGGAGCGCTTCAACATTTACTGCACGCCCTGCCACTCGCGCGTGGGCAACGGGCTGGGCGAGATCGTGCAGCGCGGCTTCAAGCCAGCGGCCAATTTTCACGACCAGGTGCGGTTGTCGCAGCCCATCTCGCACTACTTTTACGTGATGACGCACGGCTACGGCGCCATGCCGGATTACTCGGCGCAGTTGACGCCTTCCGATCGCTGGGCCGTCGCGGCCTACATTCGCGCCCTGCAACTCAGCGAGGCAGCCACGATCAAGGACGTGCCGGCGGGCGTCCAGATCAGGAGCCTCAAGGATGTTGCCACCGCCGAGGGGCATCCGGAGTACGCAGCGCCATGGCCCATGCCTTCGACGGCGGTCCAGGCCAACAAGCCGATCGCCAGCCAGGGAGCGCCGGGCATGGCGCCGGCTTATCCCGCGGACCCGAAGATTTCGATTCCCAGGACGGCGCTGCCCGCTGCGGGGAAGAAGTGAAAGGATCTAGTGATTAGTGGGTATCGATTAGTCCGGGGGCATTCGAGGACGGGGAGTTTTGAATCACGAACTGCGAATCACGAGCTGTGAACTACTAACCACTAACCACTAACCACTAACCACTAACCACTAACCACTAACCACTAACCACTAACGGACCTTGAGGTAAGAATGGCTCACGATACCAACCCGGCTTCTCACGCGAAGCAGCTTCCCGCAGATCTCGCCGCGCCGGCTTTTGTCGACGCCTGGAAGACGCGCGCGCTCGTGGCCGGAACAGTCTTTGCCGCGATCGCGGTGATCCTCGGATTCCTGGGGCAGTCTCAGGACGGACTGGGTTGGGATCATCTGCTGCGCGCCTGGACGCTCGGCACCCTGTGGACGTGGGGCCTCGCGGTCGGCGGATTGGCTCTGCTTATGGTGCAGTACTGCTCCGGCGGCAAGTGGGGATTGCTGCTGCGCCGCCCGCTCGAAGCCCTGAGCCGCACCCTGCCGGTCATCTTTGTTTATTGGCTCGTGATCGCGATCTTCATGAATCGGCTTTACCTGTGGGCGCAGTACACCACCGCGAGCGACACCGCGACAGCGCTCAAGAATGGCGTCATCAGCGAAATTCAGGCGCACTGCCTCAACTTCAAGCGGCCCATGCTGAACCCCGCGGCTTTTGTCTGGGTCGGCCTGCTCTGTTTTGCCATCTGGTTCTTCTACACGTGGCGGCTCAATTCGCTGGCCCTCACGCGCGAGGCCGACCGGCCCGGCAACACGCCCTACTGGATCAAGAAGTTTGAGAACATCAGCGGCCCCGGCATACTGATTTACTCCATCACCATGACGGCGTGCGCCATCTACTGGGTCATGTCGATGGATGTGACCTGGTTCTCGTCGGTCTACGGCCTGTTGTTCCTGGTGGGCCAGGGTTACCTGGTGCTGGCGTTCTCGATCATCGTCGCGATTTCGCTCTCGAAGGCCGAGCCCTTCAAGACCATCCTGCGCCAGACCGAGCAGCACGACCTGGGCAAGCTCGCCTTTGCCTTCGTCATGCTCAACATCTATCTGAACTTCGGCCAGTTCCTCATCATCTGGTCCGGCAATCTGCCCGGCGAGATCAACTGGTACCTCGACCGCATCCGCGGCAACTGGGGCGTCATCATCACGCTCGATTTCCTCTTCCACTGGGTGATTCCGTTTTCGATGCTGCTCTCGCGCGACCTCAAGCGCAACAAGAAGCGCCTGCTGCGCGTCTGCCAGTGGATGGTCTTCGCGCGCGCCTTCGACATGTTCTGGCTCATCGAGCCCAACTTCAAGGACGCGGCGCGCAATCTCCACTTCAGCTGGGGAATTCTCGAGTACATTGCCGTGCCGGCCGCGTTGTTCTCGTTCTGGCTGGCCTATTTCTGCATCTGTTTGGGTAGGCGGCCATTGGTGCAGGTGAACGATCCGCATCTACAGGAGATCCTGGAGCCTGAACATGTCAACGCATGACGAACATGGGCCTAACGAACACGGGCATAACGTATTTGAAGGCCCGGATCGCGACAAAGTCGCCCCAGAGAAGGTCGATGCTGCGCTGGGTTACGAGGCGAGCGACGTCGGGGTGACGGGCATTGTGGTCTTTATCACCGCGCTGGCTATCTTTGTCGCGGTCGCCGGGGTGCTCTGCTACGGCATCGGCAAGGTCCTGAATGCGCGCATGAACAAGGAAGACGGGCCCAACAGCAAATGGACGAAGACCGCGGACGTGCGCCAATTGGGCAACATGCCATCGAGCCCCGAATTGAAGGACAAGATGGCGGAGATCACGCAAAGCTTCCCCACGCCGCGGGTACAGTTCGACGACGGCAATCAGGATATCGCCGACTTGCACGCGCGCGAGGATCTGCTGCTCTCGAACTACACGTGGGTCGACGAGTCGAAGGGTGCGGTGCGGATTCCCATCGAGCGCGCGATGGAATTGATCGCGCAGCGTGGATTGCCGATGACGCCCGCATTGCAAACGCAGGCGCAGATGACCGGCGACAGCACGCCCAAAGTCGCCGTGCCGCTGACCAATGGCTTTGCCCGCACCGCGTATGAGCAGCAAGAGGCGGCGGAGAAGCAGGGAACAGGGAGTAGCCAATAGGGAACAGGGAACAGGGCACAGGAACGAGGGACTAGGGACTAGGGACTAGGGACTAGGGACTAGGGACTAGGGACTAGGGACTGGAACTGGCTGCATCAATTGCCGCGAAAGGGCACGACTTCAGTCGTGCCGAAAGAACGCCAAAGGAGTTTCGGGGCTTTAGCCCCTGAGGTACGTTTTTCAATCGGTTCCAATGATTTATGCAACCACTTTCAGGGCACAGGGAACAGGGCACAGGGCACAGGGAACAGGGCACAGGGAACAGGGAACAGGGCACAGGGAACAGGGAACAGGGAACAGGGAACAGGGAAACGCACCTTCGTGGCAAGAACGGCAAAATCGCGCCGGAGGCGCAGAGGTTGTTAGCCCCGCGCTTTAGCGTGGGGATAGAAGGCCAACCAATGCGGTGAGTCCCGTAGGGACGGTGTTGGCGGATGTATCAAGGCAGCCGGAGCCGGGGCTTTGTATCAGGGCACGACTTTAGTCGTGCCGAAAGAACGCCAAAGGAGTTTCGGGGCTTTAGCCCCTGAGGTACGAATCCAGCCCGATGAACGAACCCAAGGGATGGGCGTGGAACAAATTTGGAGCGTAGGACTCCACAACATACAGCCGGAGGGTCCGGAGAAAGGAGAGAACCATGAGCCATGCAATCCGCAACGCACGTTACGCGAGAGGCGCGGCGCTGATTGCGGTTCTCTCGCTCGCCGCGCCGCTCCTTTCCGCGCAGGTTTCGAGCTACGGCGACAAGCAGGCCGGCCAGACGAACGATCAGCCGCCGTCGATCCTCAACGGCGTGGGCATCGAGCAGCGCTTGAACACCCAGTTGCCGCTCAACCTCACGTTTACCGACGACGCGGGCAAGCAGGTGGCGCTCGCGAGCTACTTCGGCAAGAAGCCCGCGATTCTGGCGCTCGTTTACTACCAATGCCCGATGCTTTGCTCCGAGGAACTGAACGGCCTCACCAGCGCCTTGCAGATGGTGCGCTACACGCCCGGCAAGGACTTCAACATCATCGTCGTCAGCATCGATCCCACGGAGACCACGGACCTGGCCGCGGCCAAAAAGCGCACGTATCTCAAGCGCTACGGGCGGCCGGAGACCGCCAACGGCTGGCACTTTATGACCGGCACCCAGGCCAACATCGACGCGCTCACGCAGGCGGTCGGTTTTCGCTACGTCAAGCTCAACGTGCCGGGCTCGAACCAGACGCAATACGCGCACGCCAGCTCGATTCAGATCGTCACGCCCGAGGGCAAGCTGGCGCAGTACT
>PLSB01000040.1 GCA_003165005.1 Acidobacteriaceae bacterium
TGCGCATGCTGATGGGCTTTCTCAAGCCGGATTCGGGCACCATCCAGGTGGAGGGCCAGGAGATTACCGGTCTCAGCGAAGAGGGCATGCAGGCCATTCGCAAGCGCGTGACCATGGTCTTCCAGAACGGCGCCTTGTTCGACTCGCTCAGCGTGCGGGAGAACGTGGCCTTCCCCTTGCGGGAGCGCGGAGGCCTGGCCGACGACCAAATCGACCAACTGGTCGATCAGCTCATCGGCCTGGTCGGCGCAGAGGATGTGACCGAAGCCCTGCCGGCCAGCCTGTCCACTGGACGCAAGCGGGCCGTTGCCATGGCGCGCGCACTGGCCGCGCAACCTGAAGTCGTCCTTTACGACGAGCCCACCACCATGGTCGATCCCCTCATCGCCCGCCGTTTGGGCGGCCTGATTCAACGCCTCAAACACCAGCTCGGCTTCACCAGCATCGTGGTAACGCACGACACCCGCTTCGCCCGCCAACTGGCGGATTCCGTCCTGTTTTTGCACCAGGGCAAGGCGCTGTTCTTCGGCCCGCTCGAAGCCTTCCTCGCCTCCACGGACCCCGACATCCAGCAGTTCTTGACCCTCGATGCCTACCTATTGCCTTCGGAATAAAGACTTTATTGTTTTTGTAACGTCTCTGCTGTTAAGCTTTAGCTAGAAATGAGTAAGCTTGGGTAACCGTTCCGTAACCAGGTCGTTGCTCTCTGTCGTAACCCATCGGTATTGCATTTCTGTTGCAGCCCATGACTTTGTTGGGTGATGCTTAACAAAGCTTAATGCGCTTGAATTGTTCTGAATCGGTTGGGGTGACAATTCACGGACTTCCCACGTGACGTGCTTTCAAGAACTTGCACGGGTTGGTTTGCAGCGAACCTTTTTTCCTCCTTGAAGGACCTGGAAATCACGTGATTGGGCTCTTTTCTTTATGAAGGGGTTGATCGGGTTTGAGTTCCGTTCGCATCGGGATGCCCAACAACCCGCTGTCGAGGCGCTTTTGAAAGTTTGAGGTCTGCGTTTCTATATGGCGAGTTCGGATTTTTGGCAAAGGCTTTCGTCTTCCCTGGCTTTGTCAGCCGAATGGGAATCCGGCGTTTCGGGCGGCCCCACGCGAAGTACGCGCGGGACGGTCAAACTCTGGGTATTCCTCGATGTCCTGACGGTTTTGATCGCCGCGGCCGTGGCTACGATCTTCAATTTTCACGCTACCGCCATCGACGACGTCAGAGGCATCTGGCACGGCACCCTGATTTACGGCCGCTCCATGTGGACGCTGCTGGCCCTGGTGTGCGGATTCGCCTTCACGCTGGTCGTCACCAGCCGCCGCATGCACTTGTACACGCCGGCCCGCCTCACCAATTTCCTGCATGAGCAAAGACTCAGCGCCCAGGCATGTTTTACTTCAGGCCTGCTGCTGACCGGCACCCTCTACCTGGTGCACGGCCACGATATCCCCCGCAGCATCGTCATCACCACAGTGCTGCTGGTCACGGTGGCTCTCGGTACGAGGCGCCTTGTGTATCGCGTGCTGCTCTACCGCCGCTTCGACCGCGGCTTGGATACGCGCAACGTGCTCATCGTCGGCACTGGACCGGAGGCCCAGGCGCTTCGCCACCATCTCGACAGCATCAAGCATCTGGGATACACCTTCAAAGGCTTCATCGAGCTTCCCGGTTCGGTTTGCCACCTGCCGACAGCGCCGAACGACGTCGTCGGTACGCTCGATTCCCTCTTCCAGAACGCCCGCAAGCAGTTTGTCGACGAGATCTTTTTTGCCGCGCCCTGTGAACGCAGAATCGTGCAGGACGTGCTGGAGCAGGCGCGCGTTCATGGCGTGGATCTGCGCATGGTTCCCGAACTGTACGACGGCATGCCCGGCGGCAGCGCTATCGAGTACATCGGCCAGTTCCCTACCATGCCGCTGCACCGCGGCGAAGTGCCCGAGTTGGGACTTTTATTCAAGCGTGTCTTCGATACGGTCTTTTCCTTCCTGTCTCTGCTCGCTCTTTCGCCCCTGCTCCTGGCCGTCGCCATCGCCATCAAGCTCGATTCGCCCGGCCCGGTGTTCTACACTTCGGAGCGCATCGGCAAAAAGGGAATGGTCTTCCGCTGCACAAAGTTCCGCACCATGGTGCGCGACGCCGACAAGCGCCGCGCCGAGATCATGCACATGAACGAGCGCGACGGCGTGCTCTTCAAGGTCTCGAACGACCCGCGCATCACGCGCCTGGGTCGCTTCCTGCGCAAGTATTCGCTGGACGAACTGCCGCAGTTCTTCAACGTTCTCGTGGGCGACATGAGCATTGTCGGCCCCCGTCCGCCGCTGGCCGGCGAGGTACGCCGCTACGACCTCAGCCATCTCCGCCGCCTCGACGTCACTCCGGGCATTACCGGACTGTGGCAGGTGCAGGGCCGCCAGGATCCATCCTTTGACAGCTACGTCTCCCTCGACGTTACTTACATAGACAACTGGAGCATCTGGCTGGACTTCAAAATCATTATGCGCACCATCGCCGTGGTCTTCGCCGGCACCGGCACGTAGTGCGGCTTGGGCAGCGCTTGTTTGTGAAGTGGTTCCCAGCGGTTGTGCCTGCGCGATCGAGTGACCGCGGGTGCGGGCGCTCCAGCCTCACCCCCCCCGGCCGGTCAGAAGACCGGCGGTACGATCTTCGGCGCCTGTGAGAAATGCGGGATAAGGCTCTTCAGTAGAGCTCAGATGCTTCCCTGGCCTGTTCGCTCAGGCCCAGGTTCTTGTCCGCGCCCTCCGGCGGCTGGCTCGGCCCGGCTTCGCTCTTGGAACTCCGCCGTACCCCCAGATTGTTGATCGCGTAGTCGATAAAGGGTGACTTGAGCTCGGGAATCTGTCCCAGGAACCGGCACGTGGCCACCACCTGGTCCACGATGAAGCGCGGATGATAGGCGGCAAGCTCCATGCCCATCTCTTCCCTCACCATGTACACGATGAAGTTGAAGACCTCGTCGCGCAGCGTCAGGCCCTGCCGCTCGCATTCCCTCTCGAAGATGCACCGATAATGTTCCAGGTCCGGCGGGCTCACCTCGATTTTGTAGGGCAGGCGGCGCAGGAAGGCGGGATCCATCAGGCTCTCCGGATCCAGATTGGTGGAGAAGATGACCAGTTCCTCAAACGGAATGCTGAAGGTCTTGCCGGTGTGCAATTTGAGATAGTCGACGCGGTTCTCCAGGGGCACGATCCAGCGATTCAGCAGATTGGCCGGACTCACGAGCTGGCGGCCGAAGTCGTCGATAAAGAAACAGCCGCCCAGGGCCTTCATGTGCAGCGGTGCTTCGTAGAAGTGGCCCTCCTTGTCGTAGCGCATGTCGAGCATTTCCAGGGTCAGTTCCCCGCCCGTGATCACGAACGGTCTGCGGCACGAGATCCAGCGCGTGTCGTAGGTTTCGCGCCGAATGAAAGACTGACTATCGTCTGCGCCATTCGAAGTTTGGCAGACCGGAATGTGAACCCTGGGATCGTGGAAACGGATGATCTGGCCCTCCACCATGATGGCGTACGGCACATAGATCACGTCGTGAAAGACGCTGGCGAAACTCAGAGCGACCGAGGTCTTGCCGTTCCCTGGAGCGCCGTAGAGCAGAATCGCCCGGCCCGAATTCAGCGCCGGCCCGGTTTGTTCCACGATGTCGTCGGCCAGTACCAGGTCTTTGACCGCATTGCGAATTCGCTCCGGGGAGATTCGTTCGTTGGTCGGCTTCTGCAGAGTCATCATCTCGACAAAATCCGCCAGAGTCACTGGTACGGGCCCCACATACCCCGAGCGGCTGATGGAATCCTGTGTCCAGCGCCGCCCCTCGTCTGTCAAGGCATAGGTTATGCCGACCGAAGCTTTCGAGCTGCGCGATCCCAGCGTATACAGCAATTGCCGCTCGATGGCAAGCTGCGTCAGGTCGCCCACAATCTGCGGCGCCAGTTTGATTGCTTCCGTATACTGCGGGATGGAACTCAGCCCGAAGGTATAAATGGCCTTCATCAGCAAAGCCAGCAGTTCACTTTCCTCAATGCCGGTCTCCGCGATGTTCTTTGGTTCCTTCGGAATGCGATGGATAAACCTATCCAGTGCCGCTTGATCGATGGCTCCAAGAGCCACCAGGTTGTCGCCCAGGCGACCGCCACGTATCCTCATGCGCTCCAGCGCCCGGGCCACGTCCTCTTCACTGACCAGCGTTGCCTTGACCAGCAGGTCGCCTAATCTTGTTCGCGGTTCGATGGTGACCTCCCCAGCAATCCCTCTGCTTCTATACTTCGTGCCAAACCTCACGATTCTTTAAGGCGATGGGGGGGCGTTTTGTGAGTCAACCTCGGCACTGTGAAGTTTAAAATGCCGCCAAAGATCGTGGAATCCCCCGTTTGGGGGGTAGCGGATTCGCCGGATTGTCGCGTTTTGGGACAGTTCGTCCCCGGAATCGCAGCCGGGGACGAAGGGCGTCGATGGCCAACCGGAATCCTTCGGAAAACCCGCCTAAATTCATCTTCATCATCGAGATCGACGGGCTAGCGCCCACCCCTTGCCGAACCTCGCGACCCGGCCTGGCGTATCCGCCTGTGTGCTCGCATTCCTGACGATTTAAACTGGAAGTGTGAAGATCGCTCTGGCCCAAATCGACCCCACGGTCGGTGATTTTACCGGAAATCTCGAAAAGATCGTCGCTGCCAGCCGCCGCGCGGCGGATCGTGGCGCGCGCCTCGCCGTCTTTTCCGAGCTTGCCATCTGCGGTTACCCTCCCGCCGATCTCCTCGAGAAGCCCAGCTTCCTGGCCCGTTGCCGCGCGGCCGTCGACGAACTCGCCGCGGCCACGCGCGATCTTCCCACGGCCGTTCTGGCCGGCGTGGCGCTGCCTGCCGGCGGAGATCGCGGGAAGCCAGCCTTCAACGCCGCCGTCCTCCTCGACAAGGGCCAACTGACCATCGAACAGCACAAGCGGCTTCTGCCCTTCTACGACGTCTTTGACGAGCAGCGCTACTTCTTGCCGGCCGAATCGCAGCGGGTGGTCGAATTCGACGGTGTGCGCCTCGCCATCACCATCTGTGAGGATGCCTGGAACGACAAGAACTTCTGGCAGCGCCGCCTCTATGCCGTCGATCCCATGGAAGAGCTGATGCGCCAGCAGCCGGCCCTGCACATCAATCTTTCCTCGTCGCCGTTCTGGCACGACAAGCGCGCCATCCGCCGCGAGATGCTGGCCTCGATCGCGCGCCGCGACGGCATTCCCGTGCTCATGTCGAACCAGGTGGGCGGCAACGACAGCCTGATCTTCGACGGCTCCTCTTTCGCGCTCGACGCGCACGGCGCATTGATTGCGCAAGCCGCTTCCTTCGCCGAGGATCTGGTCGTCATCGATCCCTTCCACGCCGCGCCCATTCCCGATCCTGAGGACGACGCGACCGAGGCCGCTTACCGTGCCCTGGTTCTGGGCACACGCGATTACGTGCGCAAATGCGGCTTCACGAAAGCCATTGTCGGCTTGAGCGGAGGCATCGACTCCGCGCTCGTGGCCGCCATCGCCACCGAGGCTCTTGGCGCGGAGAACGTCATCTGCGTGGGCATGCCCAGCCCTTATTCCTCGCAAGGCTCCATCGACGACAGCCGCCAACTCGCCGCGAACCTCGGCATCCGTTTTGAAACCATCGCCATCAGCGCGCTCTTCGCCGAGTTCAAGCGCTCCCTGGAGCCGCTCTTTCACGGCATGAAGGAAGACCTGACCGAGGAGAACATCCAGCCGCGCATTCGCGGCACGCTTCTCATGGCGCTCTCCAACAAGCTCGGCGCACTGGTGCTCACTACCGGCAACAAATCCGAGATGGCCGTGGGCTACTGCACGCTTTACGGCGATATGGTTGGCGCCCTCGCCGTCATCGGCGATCTGGTCAAGACGCGCGTGTACGCCGTCTGCAATTGGCTCAACCGGGACGAGGAAAAAATCCCCGCCGCCATCCTTTTGAAGCCGCCATCCGCCGAGCTGCGCCCCGGCCAGATGGACACCGATTCGCTCCCACCTTACGACGTACTAGACCCAATTGTCGAAGCCTACGTCGAGCGCTATGAGACCCCTGAGCGCATCGCTGCCGAGCACGGATTCCCGCTCGACCTCGTCCGGCAAACCGTACGGCTCATCGAGCGCTCCGAGTACAAGCGCCAGCAGGCCGCACCGGTCCTCAAGGTCACCACCAAGTCCTTCGGCATGGGCCGGCGATTCCCTATCGCGGTCAAAGTGCAAGTGTAGGCCCTTCCCGCCAACCCCGCGGTATAAGCTAGTGTGAGGGAGTTTTCCCGCATCGAAGGAGTACAGCTTGATTCGTCCGTTTGCCCGCTTGCTCAGCGCCATTGCGCTGATTGCCCTTTTCGTTCCGGTATTCCAGGCCGCTGCCCAGCAGCAGGTGCCGCCGGCCCCCGATTCCAGCGCCCAGCAGGCGCCCGCCGCGCCGGCCGAGCCCGCCGCCGAGCCCTCCGCCCCGGCGCCGGCTGCCGCCCCGACCTTTCCCAAGCCCGATCCGGCCAGCTTCACTGCCGCCTCGCCCACCAAGGAAACCGTCGATGCCTTTCTCACCGCGAACTGGGGCTTCGACGAGAGTCGCGTCTGGCAGGTGGAGGCCATCCTCAAGACTCCCGCCGACGGCGTCAGCAAGGTGGTCATCTACGTCGGCGACAAATCGGGCAAAGAAAAGCCCGGAGCCCTTTCGTTCTTTGTGTTGCCCGATGGCAAGCACGTCGTCAGCGGCGATACCATCATCAACTTTGGCGACCATCCCTTTGCCGAGACCCGCGAGAAGTTGCAGCAAAGCGCCGACGGCCCCTATCGCGGCTCCGCCTCCAAGGATCTGGAGTTGGTCGAGTTCGCCGACTTCCAGTGCCCGCACTGCAAAGAGGCGCAAGCCAACATGGATAAGCTGGTCACGGACTTTCCCAAGGCGCGCGTCGTCTTTCAGAACTTTCCCATCGCGGCCATCCATCCGCAGTCGGTTCGGGCCTCCGAATACGGCCTGTGCGTAAACCAGTTGGGCGGGAGCAGCGCCTTCTTCCAGTTCGCCGCCGCAGTCTTTGACGGCCAAGATGGCCTGGCCAACGCCGACGGCGCCACGCTCACTCTCAACAGCGCCGTCGTCAAGGCCGGGCTCGATCCGGAGAAGGTCTCGGCCTGCGCCGCCACGCCCGAGATCAAGGCCCGTGTAGACGCCTCGGTCAAGCTCGCCATCGACATCGGCATCGACGGGGTTCCCACCCTCGTCATCAACGGACGCGGGGTCCCCATCGGCCAGATCCCCTACGACGCGCTGAAGCGGATCGTCGAATACCAGGCCAAGCTCGACGGCGTTTCCCTCCAGTAAGCCGTCTCCGGATGCACCGCGCCCCGTCCTGGCTTTGCCAGGGCGGGGCATCGTTTATGGAGTCCCGCCTGGCAATTCTCTGCATAGTCAGAATGAAACCCCTTCCGAAAAACTAAAAGACCTATTCCCCCACCATCAAGCGATGCGCTGAGGCCCAGTTGATTCCGCATAACGGATGGTGCGGGTCTACCACCTCAGCGAGCAAGAAAACTCTCGCCGGGGGCCCCGGTCTGGGGGCCCGCATTACAGCCAGACAGGAAACCGGCGGTACGCTTCGACTATTACAAAATCGCGCGGTCTCGTCTTTAGTCCCTATTCCTTGCTCCCCGCCCTACTTCGCCGCCGCATCCGTGTTCCTGATGAACTCCGCCACGCGATCGTGCAACTGCTTTACGCATTCCTCGCGCACGTAGACCATGTGCCCGGATTCGTACCAGTCGTATTCGATGTTGCTGGCCAGCGATTGCGGAATCGGCAGGTGCTTGTCCTCGTACAGCGCGGCGAAGAACGGCGTGGCCAGGTCGTAGTAGCCGCCGTTCACCATCACCTTCAGCCGGGGATTGGTCTTCATCGCCTCGGCCAGGTCTGGGGCCACGTTCACGCTCACGGGATTGCCGCTGTGCTTGAAGTCCCAATGTCCCACGCCCTCATCGTAGATCTCCGGCAGATACGTCAATCCATCGCCATACTTCAGGTCGCGCCGCACATAATCGTTGAACAACGACACATAGGCCGATGAAATGGCCGAACTCTGCGGATCGTACTCCGCGTTCTCGCTCAGGGGATTGAGATTCGGTCCGGAGAAGCGCGTATCGAGGCGCCCCGTCGTCATATTGGTGTCGTCCTGCAGCGTCTTCTCGAACTCGGGGCCGCTCACGCGCAGGTTCGCTTTGAGCAGGTAGGCCAACGGCAATCCCGTGTACGCGTGCAGCTTCTCCGCCACTTGCTGCTTCTCATCGGCGCCCAGGTCCGTGCCCAACGCAAGTGCATGGGCATAAGGCCCCATGGCAAACTCTTCCACCTCCTTCAGGAACGGTTCCAGCGCGGCGGGCTGCGTGGGCAGCTTCTTGTGGTACCAGGCCGTAGCGGCGTAGGTCGGCAGTCCGAGTACATAGGGCAGATCGACGCCTGGGTTGGCTGACGGCCCATCGATGGCGGTGGTGAAGTTGAATATCTGCGAGAGCAGAATTACGCCGTTCAGGTCGGTGTCGTACTTATTCTCAAGCAGATCGGCCAGCACCGCTGAGCGCGTGGTTCCGTAGCTCTCGCCAAAGATGAACTTGGGCGAGTTCCAGCGCGAATACTTGGTATCGAACCGCTCAATGAACCGTGCAAACGCGGCGGCGTCGCCGTCAACGCCCCAGAAGGCCTTCTCACCTTCTTTGCCGATCAGCCGCCCGAAGCCGGTTCCCGGCATGTCGACAAACACCAGGTCGCTCACATCGAGCAGGCTGTTGGGATTGTCCACCATGGTGTAGGGCGCGGCGGGCAGGTGCGTGTCGCTGGCCGTGACCACGTGCTTGGGACCCAGCGATCCCATGTGCAGCCAAACCGTCGAACTGCCCGGACCGCCGTTAAAGAAAAACGTGATGGGCCGATCCTCGGCCCTCGCGTCCTTCTTGAAGTACGCCACGCAGAACATGCGCGCTACCGGAGGCGCATCCTTGGCCTTGTCGGGCGCTTCCAGCGCCAATTGGCTTCCCGGCTGCGCATTTCCATCCGCTCCGAGCTGCGCGTCCTGTTCGTCGGTCGAGCCCACCGTGATGGTTNNCAATGTGCTGCCCGCCCACGTCGATGGCGCCCTGCGTCGTGGAGTCGGCTGGCGGTGCGGGTTCGGCGGGCTTTTCCGCAGTTGCCGGCGCCGTCGCCGGCTTGGCGTCCTGCGCGTGGGCTGAAACAAGGAAGAGGAGCGATGCCGCTGCCATGAGAATGGCAAACGGCCGGTTGATTAGATTCATGATTCATTCTCCGGGGAGGAAGATTCGCGAGAAACCAGTATAAAGCCTTGTCGATCCGGACTAAAGATCAAACTGCCGCAGCCACGGCGCCATGAGCGCTGCTACCTTGCGCGGCTGCTCGTAGGCGGCAAAGTGNNCTTCGCCGCCGGCAATCGCCAGGATCGGCACGCGGATGGCCGCAACGGTAGGCATCGAGTCGGGGCGCGCGGCCAGTCCCGCCTGCACGGCAACCTCGGCTTCCGGCGTGAGTGTCATGTGGGCGCGAATCTCGGTCACAATCTCCGGCCGCTCGCGGCGCGCGGTCTCGCTGAGGAGCGCCAGCGCCATGCCGTCGAAGAGCGTGGTCACGCCCCCCGTGCGCGCCCGCGCAATGGTCTCGGCGCGGCGAAGCAGATTTGCCGGCGCGTCGGGCTGCGGCTTGGAACTGACAAAGACCAGACCCGTCATGCGCTCCGGGGCCCTGCGCCACAACTNNCCGCCGATCGAGCAGCCCGCAAAGACGGCCCTGCGCAGCGAGAGCTGGTCCATCAGCGCGAGGACATCGGTGGCCAACTGCTCCATGGTGAGCACGGGCGCGTCGGGAACCAGGCCGAAAGCGCCCACCGGCAGCCCGGTACCCAGCTCAGAGACGCCGTGGCCGCGCAGATCGGGAAC
>PLSB01000208.1 GCA_003165005.1 Acidobacteriaceae bacterium
GGTCATTAGCCGGACAGTAGTGAAAGATCAACATTTCCAGCTTGGAGAGTGCCGCATGAGGCTATGAGAGAACATGGCACTGTCCAGATCTAACTAATCTTCAAGATTTTCTTTCTTGGGTCTACGGGGAGGGAGCCAAGTCTCTTCCGGTTATAAAAGAGTCCCGAGATATTACCAACTACTTGTCTCATGTCGTTGGAAGTGAAGGGGCAATCAGCTATCTCAGAAAGACCCGGGATTTGAAAGAAGCATACGACTTGACCGATGGAGAAGAATCGATGGTCAGAAAACTCCTTGGTACAGCAAACACAAAGCTCGAGAAAGCTCTCGGCGTCGTACACCGACACAAGACGGCTGACGTATTGGCGGAAGCCGAAAGGTGCCTCGAGACATCTACGCGCATTCTTAAGACCGTACAGGAGCGATAGTGCTGGCTCTGGATGACGCAACCGATTCTGAGCGTGTGGCCGATTGGATTGAGTTGGAACTCAGCCTGGGCGAAGAGTCTTTTTCCCGTGCTCGAATGAGTTCGCTAGTGCGCGATGCAAGTGGTGAAGATGCAAGCGAGTCGTTCATCTCAGATGTTTGGAGGCACCTTGAGAGAAGAGAACGGATGTATCAGGAAACGTTCTTCCAGTTCGAGGATGACCTCATTAAACGAAATGATGATGCGGTGAATGGACGGCTGGAGTATGAAATTTGCCTCCTATTCTCACTTTACGGAGCTTCCACCACGACGGGTAGTGATCCGAAGCTATTCGAGCGGATGGCGGCGGAAGCAATTGCCTCTCATTTGCAAGGCGACTTCTTTATTTTTGGGTGGCCCGTCCTTCCCGATATTCAAACGCAGATCGCCGAGCGAGTACGGCAGGCGGCAGAGCGTTTGAGAGAGCGCTTCGCTGAAGCGCCAAACTCTCGTTACAAAGATCGAGGTGTCGACGTTATTTGCTGGAAACCATTTGCGGAGCCGGATTTCGATACAAGACGCCCAGGACAAATGGTTGTGTTGTCTCAATGCGCTGCGGGACACGATTGGCGGGAGAAAACAAGGGAGCTGCCGATGAGGTCTTGGCAGCAATACATTCATTGGGCGAGCGATCCGGTTCCCGCGTTTGCAGTCCCATGCGTCATCGTGGACGACCTCTGGCACGATGTGAATCGTGAAGTGGGGGGACTTGTATTCGATCGCGTGCGTTTATTGAACCACCTCGCCCAGGGGGTTCAACAGGTCGGACTAAGAGACGACTTGGAGCAATGGCGAACTGAGCAGACCGATGAGCATAGGGCTTGATTTCTTATCAGGTTCCTCGCGGTTAATTTCCTACCCCGAAGCCCAGACGGGCGCAAGCTGACAACAGACCCCTGACCCCTGAAACCTGAAACCTGCCCCCCGGCGATCCTTTGCGCGGGGAGGTTCGCGGCGGGGTTTGATCGCGGCTTCGCCGCGTACTTTGTTTCTTGAAAAATGGGTGGGCGGGTTGCCGGCGATCCTCCCGAAACTGCGCCTACGCCTCGCGATGCCTTCGGACTTGCCAACTGCCGGAAGATACGTACTGTGTCTCCGACGGCTCAGCTTTCTCTCTATATGTTGGAAGAGAATAAAATTCAGGCCTGTCGAGGGGATCGTTCCCTGGCGCCAGAATCTCCTCACGGCTAAGGTGGTCAATGACTTCTTCCTCTCCCCAGCCGAAAGCTGTTCGGACGCCTTCAGAGAACTGCGCACGAATCAAGAAGCTTGGCTACATCGTGGGCAAACGCGTGAATCTGTATGGCGAACACATTGAGTTGGTTTCAGAACCATTTGAGGACGGTAAGTGCGTAGCCGTCCATGTCGTCAGCGGAAATAATCCAACTGAACGGACGATCGACCTTCCGGTAACTCTTCTATGCGGTTGCGGGGAGCTATTTCTGGAACCTGAAGATTCCACCGCCTAAGAACTGCCCGCAGAGACGCCACTTTTTGGGTTTGCGGGAAAGAGAGGCTGTTTCATAACCGGATGCCGCTCTTGCGTCAGGGGCTAAAGCCCACTCTTTATTGGGGTCCTTTGCGGCACGACTGAAGTCGTGCCCTGACACTTCGTGCTCCAGAGGGAGAGTTTGTCAGCAGCCTGTAGAGGCCGGAAGCCGCGCTCCGGCAGTTGCACGAAGAGCTGAGAGCTGAAAGCTGAAAGCTGACGGCTGAGAGCTGCCGTTTGACCCTGCTGGTGCGTCTAACTAGACTTCAAGGCAGGGCACATTCATGACGTTTCGTTCCGCGCACTCTTCGGTTTTTACTTCTTTCGCAGTTTTGTCTCTGCTGGCCGGGCTGGGGGCAAACTCTGCTGCCCAGTCGTCAAGCTCGTCCGGACAAAGTTCATCGCCGGGGAGTTCTTCGCGGCAGGGTTCGCAGTCGGGGCAGGTGTATGCGCAGGAGAAGACGCCGGCGCTGATCGATCCGGCGGGGCCGACCATCTCGCTGATCAGCTCGGAGCCGGTATTTGTGATGTCTGCCGCGCTGAACGCCTGCGGCTACGACGAAGGTCTGGAAAAGAGCTCGGCGATCCGCCAGCGCATCCGCGACGAGATGAGCCAGGCCTTCGCGAAGAGCGAGGAGGCGCGGCAGAAGCGCGACGCGCTGTGCCTTTACATTGCGCAGCACCGCTTGACCGGCAGCGAGCAGGACATTGCGCAATACATTTCTCTCTCTCTCTATTTGACGCCGCCGCCGGCGCTCGAAGTCGCGGCCGACTTGACCGAGATGCCGCCCGACGCGACGCAGGTGGTGGAGGTGATGCCCCTGCTGCGGGAGTTTGCGGCGGCGGTGGACCTGGACGGCATCTGGCTGACCGCGCACCGCGCCTACGACGAAGAGGCGGCCAAGCTGCACGACTCGCTCTCGCAGACGATCGTGGACACCAACATTTATCTCAAGATGCCGGCGGCCACCTATAACGGGAGCAGGTTCGTTGTGGTCATCGAGCCCGAGCTCTCGCCGGCGACGGTGAACGCGCGCATTTATGGGACGGATTACATTGTGGTGGTCTCGCCGGTCAACGGCAAGATTCCCCTGACCGCTGTGCGCCACACCTATCTGCACTACGTGATCGAGCCCATGCTCTACGCCGGCTCCAGCGTTCTCGAACGCGAGCAGCCCATCCTCAAAGCGATTCACGACGCGCCGCTCGCGTTTCGTTTGCGCTCCGACCCCACGGCGCTGAACGTGGAGTGCCTGATCAAGGCCATCGAGGCGCGGACGATGGA
Source organism: Acidobacteriaceae bacterium (assembly GCA_003165005.1). Lineage (GTDB taxonomy): Bacteria > Acidobacteriota > Terriglobia > Terriglobales > Acidobacteriaceae > Telmatobacter. The sequence continues at coordinate 3,241 of PLSB01000208.1, forward strand.
TACGGGCGTTCCCGAGTACAAGATTCCCGCCGGCATCGACCGCTCGCAGTTGCCGCGCTACGAGCACGAACGCGAACTCTACCAGCAGAAGGTGGACGCGGTGAAGTGGGCCGCGGTGGAGCACGATATGCGCCAGGGCTACGTGCTGACGCAATACTTTTACGAGCAGATGATCCAGTTTGAGAAGAGCCCCGTCAGCCTGAAAGAGACCATGGGCGAACTGGTCTACGGCATGGACGTGGACCAGCAGGTGCACCGCGCGAAGCAGACGGAGTTCGACAAGGAGGCCGACGAGGACGTGTTGCAGCGCGCGAAGCCACGTCCGCTCGCGGGCCTGGATCTGGCTGAGGCACGGCTGTCGACCGGGGATATAGCCGCGGCCACCGCGATGGCGCAAAAGGTGCTCGCCGCGGAGACCGATACCGTGGCCTCGGTGGCCGACGCGGCGCGCGCCCACTTTATCCTGGCGCGCGCCGAACTGCTGAGCGTGCATCCCGGCGAATCGGAGGACGACGCCGAGAAGAACGTCGACGCAGCGATCGCGCAGTTCCAGAAGACGCTCGAAACCAGCAAGGACCAGCGTTTGCTGGCGTGGTCGCACATCTATCTGGGCCGCGTGCTGGATATGGAGTGCAAGCGCGATCAGGCCGTGGCGGAGTACAAAGCGGCCCTGGAAGTGCGCGACGGCCGGCTGGATACGCGTCTTGCCGCCGAACGCGGCGTGAAGACGGCCTACGCTGTGAAGGGCCATGGCTGCGAGCAGGACGCGGACGACGAAGCTCCGGACAATGGAGGCGCCCAGCCCGTCCCGCCAGCGCAGGAGGGTGCGCCGAAGGCGCAATAACCTCCTTGATCTGCCGTTCTGCGAACGGCGCATCCCGAAACTCGGGATGAATTGATTCTCCCGTGAAGCGAAGCGGATGGGCCAAGCGTCAAAATGCATAGAGAGAGGGGTGAAACGTGGGCGAGGTGCGCGCGGAATCCGGTTTCGAGGAGCTTGAAGCGGCGCTGGGGCACAAGTTTCTGCGTCCTGAGCTGCTGCTGTGCGCGCTGACCCACCGCTCTCTGGCTCACGAGCTGGCGCAGGTGGAAGGCTGCGTTGAGGCCGCCGCGCAGGAAGACAACGAACGGCTGGAGTTTCTGGGCGACGCGGTGCTGAGCCTGGTGGTGGCGGAGGCGCTCTATGCCGCCTATCCGGAGTGGCGCGAGGGGGAGCTGACGCGCGTCCGCTCCGGCCTGGTGAGCCGCCAGCACATGGCGCAGGTGGCCCGGATCGCCGGCCTCGGCAAGCATCTGCGCCTGAGCCGCGGAGAGGAATCGAGCGGCCTGCGGCGCAAGGCCACGGTGCTCTCCAATAGCATGGAAGCAGTGATGGGCGCGCTCTATCTCGATGGCGGCCTGGAGCCGGTGCGGGCCTTCGCGCGCAGCCAGGTGATGGGCGAAGCCGCCGAGCAACTGGCCCGCGAGCTGCGCTCCGGAGCCGCGCTGGGCAACTACAAATCGGCGCTGCAGGAGCGCCTGCAGGCGGCGCGCGCCGGGGCGCCCGTCTACCGCATGAAGAGCGAGAGCGGCCCCGACCACCACAAGCGTTTTCTCGTCGAGGTCCGCACCAAAGGCGAAGCCGGGGAGCGCGGAGAGCCACTGGCTCACGGCATGGGACGCACCAAGAAACATGCCGAGCAGGATGCCGCGCGCCGCGCACTGGAGTTGATGGATGGCGCGGACGCGAAGGCCGGCGGCGGCGACGCGCCTGGGCCCGAGGCGGAAACCGGCGCCGCAGCCGAGGAGACCTCTGCCTCATGAGCACTCCCTCCGCGGCGTCCGATCCGCTGCCGATTCCGGCGTCCTGCCCGCGGCCCGCGCCCATTCCGCTTCCCGGCCGTTTCGCGGAGTTGCGCGCGCATCTGCCTACGCTGCCGCAGGCGCTGGCTTCGCTGATGCAAACCGTGGTGGTGGCGCTGTTCGTGCTCACGTTTGTGGCGCAGCCTCTGCTCATCCCGTCGGAGAGCATGGAACGCACTCTGCTGGTGGGCGACTTCCTGCTCTTCAACAAGCAGACCTACGCGGTTCCGGGGCCCATCGGCCGCTGGCTTCTGCCTTATCGCACTCCCGCGCGCGGCGACATCGCGATCTTCCGCCATCCCTATCCGCCCATGCTTATCAAGCGCGTGGTCGGCGTTCCCGGCGACCGGCTGCGCATCGCCGGCGGCCAGGTCTTCATCAACGGCGTGGCTTTGCGCGAGCCCTACGCGGCCTTTGAGCCCGCGCCGCTCGACCAGGGACGCGACAACTTTCCCGGCGAGAATTATCCCGGTCCGCAGGTCGATCCCGAGTGGTGGCGCCAGATGCAGAGTCTCACGCGTGACGGCGAACTGACCGTGCCCGCGGACAAGTACTTCGTCCTCGGCGACAATCGCAATCACAGCCTGGACTCGCGCTACTGGGGATTTGTGCCGCGCGATGCCTTTGTCGGCCGTCCGCTGGTCATCTATTTCTCGCTCGACCGCCCCTCGCCCACCGATGCCGAGGAGATTCCGCGTGAGTCGGCCGAGACGCCCGCGGATGATAAACTCGGACACGAACGGGAACTGGCCGCGAAGATCGAGGGATTTGCCCGCTGGCGGCGCATCTTCCACGTGGTGCGTTAGGAAGACAGTGGTCAGTGGTCAGTTGTCAGTGATCAGTGGTCAGTGATCGGTGATCAGTTCCCGCCGCTGGCTACTGGGAGCGGACTGGCCACGAATCGCGGACCGATGAAGCTGAACACCCCTGGCTGGACCCTGACCGCTGACCAACGCTGACCACTGACCACTGACCACTGACCACTGACCACTGATCACTGATCACTGACCACTGATATTGAGAAGAGCGACAGAATGACGAAGAAAAAGACGCGAGCAGCCAGCGAAGTTTCCGGCGAGCGCACGGAAGCCGCTCCCGTTCCCGAGAAGACCGATGAAACTCCGTTTGAGGCCGTGGCCAGCATCTGCTCGGTGCTGGTGGTGGGCCTCTACATTCTCACTTTTCTCGCGCAGAACTTCGTCATCCCCTCGGGATCGATGGAAAAGACGCTGCTGGTCGGCGATCACCTCGTGGTCGATCGCGTGACGCTGGCCCCGCCCGCAAAATGGATGCCGCTCGAGCGCTATCGCGAGCCGCGGAGCGGCGATATCGTGGTCTTCATCAAGCCCGTGGCCGAGCCCCAGCTCGACGCCGACGGAAATCCCCAGTACTTCTTCCTGGTCAAGCGCCTCATCGGCGTGCCCGGCGACCACATTCACCTGCGCGACGGCACCGTCTACATCAACGGAGTGGCGCAGCCCCAGCCGAAGGAAGGCGCCGACGATCCCGGATCGGCCATTGATCAGGTTTATCTCGACGAGTTTCCCTCCATTCCGCCAGCGCAGGCTCCCAGCGGCGCAGCCACCGAAGGCTGGGACGTGGACGAGCCCAATCACGTTGTCGATGGCGAACTTGTGGTGCCGCCCGGAATGTATTTCATGATGGGCGACAACCGNNGCCGCTCTTCAACTACTGGTCGTTTCAATCCACCGAGGCCGACTACGAGCAGATCGGGATGGGCCCGCGCATGGCCCGCATGGCTCACGTGGTGACGCATTTCTTCACCGAGACGCGCTGG
>PLSB01000057.1 GCA_003165005.1 Acidobacteriaceae bacterium
CCGGTCACTCCATGATGACTAGAGCTTCGTCAATCCAAGCACGTGATGTTCGACAAGCGCGTTTTTCATCACGTAGATGAGCTTGTTGTTGCCGCCCGGGTCGGTGGGCCGGAGAAAGAATCCCGGGTCAACTAGAAAACGAAGCGAGTTTTCGACGATCCCCTCAATCACTTCGCCGTTAGGAAACTGCACCTGAACCCAGATTCCGGGAAGGACCTGCTCTTCAGCGTGGAAGCGAAAGATGTTGCGATCCGGGTCGCCCTTGAAGTCGTTCACAAAAAAGACGGCGCTGATTTCGCTCGCAGGAACTTCCTCAGCGACATTCGATTCCATCTCGCGAACGCGAAACACCTCGCAGGTCTCCCCCGGCGAGTTCCGCACGGCATCGTCCGCCGCGTTCCAGCGCGGCGACTCAAGGTAACCTTTGACGAGGCGATCGCCGCAGCGAATGACCACAGAGGCCGCACCGGACGGAGCGTTTTCAGCAGGCGAGGCCGTTGCCTGGCTCACATGACGCTTGGTCTCTGTTGCCTCTCCACGGGATTCAGGTTGTATTGTTTGATCTTGTACAGCAAGGCTTTGTAGCTTATTTGCAGCTGGTTGGCGGCTGCCTTTCGATTCCATCCCGTCCCCTCCAGGGCTTGCGCGATCGCCACGGACTCAGCGTCGCCTTTGATGCTCTTTACCAGACGCTTCAGACCAGGGACGTAGGCTGTGTCTACGCCGCCGGAATTGGACGGGCCCGCGTATTGTGCTGGCCTTAAGTCGCCCACGATGGCCTGTTCGTCGCCGAGAATGAAGTAGCGCTTGATGATGTTTTCGAGTTCGCGCAGATTTCCCGGCCATGGATGATTGCACAGGGCCTGCATCAGCATGGGCGAAAAGTGCAGCGGCATGCTGCCGTGCTTGGCCGCCACTTTGCGCATAAAGTAGTGAGCAAAGACCGGGATTTCCTCGCTCCGCTCGCGCAGGGGAGGCATCTTCAGCGTGAAGCCGTTCAACCGGTAGTAAAGATCCTCGCGGAACTTCTTTTGGGCAATGGCCTCTTTGATGTCGAGGTTGGTGGCGGCAATCACGCGCACATTCACGCGCAAAGTAAAGCGGCCGCCAAGGCGGGCGAAGGTTCCATCCTGTAGAACCTGGAGCAGCTTGGCCTGCAGCGCCGCCGGCATCTCACCGATTTCGTCGAGAAAGATGGTGCCGCCGTTGCAAAGCTCGAATTTGCCCGGCTTGGACTTGACCGCTCCTGTAAAAGCGCCTTGCTCGTAGCCAAAAAGCTCGCTCTCCAGCAGGTCGGCAGGCATCGCCGCGCAATTCACCTTCAGGAAGCCGCGATTGCTGCGCGCCGACATTTTGTGGATAAACAAGGTCGCGACTTCCTTGCCGGTGCCGCTTTCCCCCAGAATGAGGACAGGAATGTCGGTGCGTGCCACCAGCCTGCATTGCGCCTCCAGCTCACGCATGCGTCTTGAGGACAAGACAAAAGTGGTGTCTTCATCCAGGGGGATTTCCTGCACCTGATCGTCGCCGGCGGCGAAGTTCAGGCCGCCATTTCCCAGGTGCTGCTCTACCGCGTGGTCTACATCGCTCTTCACGAACGGCTTCAGGATCACGTCGGTAGCGCCAAGGCGTGCTGCCTGCAGCACTTCCTTCAAATCGACCGAGCGGGCAAACAACACCACAGGAAGCGTCGGCTTGATGGCGCGGATGCCGGCCAGCCGCGTGAGTGCGTCTTCGCATCCATTGCCGTTTCCGCTTTGCCAATCCATAAGCAATAGATCGGTGCGGCCCGGCTCCTGCAGCCTGGCAGTCAGCTCTCCGGGCGCCGTGAATACGCTCACGTGGAAACGATCGGCGAGAATCCGCTGGACGTAGTTCAAAAGTCCAGGGTCAGTACCCAAGGCCGCAATCTGGTGCATACTTTTCGTCACAGTCTTCATGGTCATTTGGTGGAGAAAACTTGGAGCCCAGGCACCAGGAACACTTGTATTTCGGGGATCGTTGCAGACATCGAAACGCGCGAACGCCAATCAAAGCAATTAAGACAATCAAAACGATCAAGCTAGCCCATTCGCAGCCCAATCTGGAAAAACTTTTCCCTTCTGACTTTGAACTTCTTTGCAACTTTTCCGAAATGTTCCCGAGAACTTGTACTCTTGGGGGTGAGAAAATCGTACCACTCAATGTGGCAATTCATTCGCTTTTTGCGCAATCATTTTCATAAATTAATGCTGAAAGTAATAGTTACCCTTACCGAAATTGCCTCCGGTGGCTCTTAGAACGCGCTTTATGGCCCAAAAGTGTGCGGTTTGTGAGTACTTTTGCGACGCCACATGATTACCTATGTGGGATACGGGTCAGATGAGCAGTTTCTCACACTTCGGCATAAAGATTGCATAAGAGTACTGATACTACCTGTCTAGGAGAGTAGTGATACTACCGGTCTATTCGTTTCACGGAGTCACAACAAAAATGCCCTTGGCATCGCAGAACGAAACAGTCGATCTTCAAGAATTGCCTCCGCTCGAGGTGTTCTTTGGGCGGTCGGCCAAGATGGCCACTGCCTACGAGAAGCTGCAGCGGGTTGCAGGCACCGATGTTCCGGTTTTGATTCAGGGAGAGAGCGGCACGGGTAAGGAGATCATGGCCAAGATGGTGCATGCCTTCTCCCGGCGCTCCAACTTCCCGTGGGTCAAGGTCACCTGCCCGGCCATTCCGCTTCCGCTCATCGAATCGGAGCTCTTTGGATACGAAAAGGGGGCGTTTACCGGGGCTCATACCACCAAGCGCGGGCGGGTTGAGCTGGCGCACCAGGGCACTCTCTTCCTGGACGAAGTGGGCAGCCTGGACATATCCGTACAGGCCAAGTTGCTCCAACTTCTTCAGGACGGGAAGTTTGCGCGCGTCGGGGCGCAGGATTCCAGGCAAGTGGATACCCGGCTGGTGAGCGCAGCCCGGGGCAACCTGCGCGAGCGCATTGACGATGGCAGCTTCAGGCTGGACTTTTTCTTTCGCATCAACGCCGTCACCTTCGATTTGCCGCCCTTGCGCCAGCGAATCGTCGATCTCCCGTTGCTGATTGGCTATTTCTTCGAGCTTCATTCGAAGGCGCTGCGGCAGACCCCCAAGCCGCTTTCCCGGGAGATGATGCGCACGATGGAGCGCTACTCCTGGCCGGGAAACATCCGGGAACTGGAGAACTTGGTTCGCAATTACGTGCTGATCGGCAGCGAAGACGCGTTGATTTCGGAGATGGTTCCGGCTTCGCAGGCCCGGCTGACCACGGAAATCGACCTGACCAACTCAATCTCACTGAAAGAGATTACCCGCACGGCCACGCAGGGCCTCGAGCGCGAGATCATTCTGCGCGTCCTGCAAACCAATGGCTGGAATCGCTCGAAGACCGCAAAGTGGCTGCAGATCAGCTATCGATCTCTGCTTTACAAGCTGCAGGAATTCCAGATCGAATCGTTGCCGGGCAAGGACTTCGCGCCGAGGCCCACGAGAACAGCACCGCAGGCCGAGGTCGCGGACAGGATAGAAAAGCCCGCACACAAAACACCTGAGACTCGGGATGGGGGCGACTCGAGCGCGGCGTTGCGCTGACCGCACGCCGCGATGCAAGCCTCCTGTGCGTCGACAGGGAGGTTGCGACGGAAATCGCCGGGGCTAAATCCAGCCGCGAAGCTTGTAGTCGACGATCTTGGCCGACTCAACGGCCATCGCCCAGCAAGCCCCGAACCGGCCCGGCCAGCGTTGAGTGCTGTGGAGAATATCCGGAACTGCCATGGGAGCGGCGTCGACCCCCACGTTGCGAAAGACCCGGATGGCCCGGTACATGTGAAAATCGCTGGTCAGCAGAACTCGCTTGCCGGGCAGGTTCTCCAACAGGCGCGCAACGTTGATGCCGCTTTCGCGGGTGCTGTTCGATCGCCACTCGGCGATCATGGCGCTCGGAGGCACGCCATTGGCCAGCAAATAGTTTTGAATGCCGGGCCCTTCACCGCCGCTGATGACGATCCTGCTGAAGCCTCCGGTTTGCCATGCGTAGACCGCCTGGCGAGCGCGCCAATAGGAGGAGTAGGAGATACCGCCGTTCTCGTCCCTTGCGGCGCTGAGCACAATCAGGACATCGCCTTTGGGCTGATCGATGGGGCCGGCGTACAGTCTGGCCCACCAGGAGACCAGAGGAGTGGCGACGACCAGCAGAATCAGCAGCCCAAACACCGCCAGGATTCTCCGGGTGACGCGTGCCATGCGGCGCAGCGCAGCGCCAGTCTGTGGGAAGCGGCGAGGCTGGCTAGCGAGCATGAGAATCCTCCTGCGGCTTCGCAATCAGCGCTTCGAAGACCTCCATGAGCTCTGCTGCTGGAGCTTTCCAACTCCGGCTTGCGAGCGCGGAGATCTTCACTGGGTCCCAGAGGCGATCGAGCACTGAGGCTAGAGCCTGCGCCAGGAGCCCGGGATCGCGCGGCGGCACAAGGCTCCCGCAGCCTTCGCGTACAAGCTCGGGTATTCCTCCTACCTTCGTCGCCACCACGGGACGGCCGCAAGCCAAGGCCTCCAGGATGACGTTGGGGCAGCCTTCCATGTAACTCGGCAGGGTAACCACATCGGCAGCGGTCATCCAGGCCGCGACCTCTTCAAACGCGCAACCCGGAACGAGGTGCAAAAACTCGCCGGCCTCGTTGGCGCGAATCGCATCCTCGATGGCGCCTCGATCCGGCCCGCGGCCCACTAGGTAGCCATGCAGGCGCGGCCGGCTAGGGTGCAGCGCCGCCACGGCCTCGACGAGCTCATGCAGCCCCTTTTTCAGGTCCATGCGCCCCACGTACACCACCGCCTCACAGGACGGGTCGATGCCCAGCCGCTTTCGCGCCTGGCTTCGATCCCCCGGCCGGAAGGCCTCGAGATCGCAGCCATTCAGAATCGCCCTGGTTTTGGCAGCCGGGGCGCCCTTGGCCACGGCCGACTTGCGTAGATCTTCGCACACCGTCACTATCGAATCCGCCTCGCGCAGGACGGTCCTGGTGTGCCGCGCCGAAAGGGCGTCGCCGATCCGGTTCAGGTCGGAGCCTATGCTCATCACCGCGACCGGCACGCCGAGGGATCTCCCGATCTTGAGCGCGGCGTATCCCTCGGGATAAAGAAAACATCCAAAAACCAGATCGGGCGCAAAGGCGCGAACGTGGGCCAGCAGAGTCCGCGCGGCCATCCAGCCGTTCAGGGGCCTCGAAATCAGGGGCAGCGCGGAATAGTTGAAGTAACTTACGCTGACGTCCGGCGGGCGAAAGGCAGGGTCGAGCTTGTCGTAGCTCCTGCTGCGCGGCTGAAGAAACCCGGGATACGCGGCATTGGGATAGAAGACTCGGACTTCGGCCGTGCGGCCGAGAACTCGCAGGGTCTCGTAGAGCGACCGGCCCTGCGCGGGCTCGCCCGAACTCGGAAAATAGCGGGTGACGACGGCGACTCTGAGCATGACTAGGACTGCCCTCTGCGAGCCACGGTTGCTTGCTCCTCCGTTTGCGTCTCCCTGGCCGTGCCGGCGAGCGAATGCAGCAAAGCGGCATAACGTTGCGCCAACGCCTTCCGCTCGTATTGCGCGATCCTGGCGGTGTCCGGCTTGAACTCGGCGAATGGCGCCTTGCCGCGGTTTGCCGCGTCCAGGAAAAGCCCGCGAATGGCTTCGACATCCTGAATGGGAGCCCACCAGCCCGCCCGCAACTCTTCGAGGAGCCGGCGCGTTTCGCCCTCCGGGTGCACAGCGCCCAGAATGGGCTTGCCTCCGCCAACATAATCGTAGAATTTGCCGCCGACGTTGAGCGGATCCTGGTTGATCAGAAGCACATAATCGGTCTCTTGCATCAGCGCCAGCGCCTCACGCTGCGGAAGATAACCCTTCAGTTCCACCGCTTCTCCCAGCCTGAGAATCGCGTCGCGAAAACGCGGCTCTTCGATGTGGCCAATGAACCGGAACAGGAAGCGGGATCTTACGTCGGGCGGCAGCGATTCGACCGCCTCAACCAGCGCCGTGGGCTCGGTCGAAGTGTAGATGGTGCCAACGTGAGTGACGACGATCCTATCTCCGGATCGCGGCGCGACCTCGGTCTTGCCCAGCTTCGTGGCATCGTAGCCATTAGGAACGAGATGGAACTTGCTCTCCGGCAGCTCGGGGTATCGAGAGTAGATCTGGCGGCGCGCGGCCTCCGTCACCGCAACCACCGCGGTGGCGTTGGTCACTGTGCTGGCTTCGATCTTCCCGGCGACCTTGCGGGCACGCTCGCCGCTGCTGAAAAGAAAGCTGACCAGCTCAAAAGCAGTGGTCAGCCATTCGTCGCGAAAATCGGCCACAATCGGCAAACCGGGAAACTCCTTGCGGAGGCTCTCCACCAGAAGCAGATTCGAGAATGGCGGCGCAGTGATCAGGACGAGATCGATCTTGCGCTTCCTCACGATGCGCCGCGCCGCCCGCGTCAGCACCGGATACCAGGTGACTTGCGGGTCTGGCACGAGAATGTTTTCGAGCACCCTCTTGAGGATCCCCGCTTTGCCGGCCCCCGCTTTTTCGGCATTGCTGCCGGGTGAAGCTGCAGCTGAGGCGGGCTTCCTTCCCGTAAGCAGCTTCTTGATCCCCTTCTTGATGCTGAATGGAAGGTCAAGCGTAATTGTGCGATGAATGCGCACATCGCCTGGGATATCCCGGAGCAGCGAGGCATCCGTGCCGACCGCGGATGCGTTGCGGGTGGTCAGAACGTCCAGCCGGATGCCTTCGCCGGGAAGGTAGCGGGCGAGGCTCGCGGCGCGCATCACCCCTGTACCACCGGCAGGAGGAAAGGCATAACAAACCAGCAGAACATTCAGATCGTTCATCGCTTGCTCTCCGCCCTGAAAACCGCTTTCAGTTGCCGGCCGCCCTCTTCGTCCCGCAAGGACGAAAATGCCAACCTGCCAACTCGCCTCGTCGCGCCAGCGACGCGAGCTTGCTGCTTTTATCCGACCGGCTCGCGCAGCACTTCTAGCTCCGCTAACGCCGCTAGCCGCGCTAGCCCCGCTATTTCGTAAGGGTTGCGGCGATTCGCTCCGCGGCCTTTCCGTCCCACAGCGGCGGCGGCGCCTTGCGTTCGCGGCTGCCGTCCAGCGCCGCGTAGAAACCCCTGCGCAGTTTCTCCCAGTCCCGCCCGATCAACAGGTTGGTGCCATGTGTAATCGTAATGGGCCGCTCCGTGTTCTCGCGCAGGGTCAGGCACGGTGTTCCCAGATAGGTAGTCTCTTCCTGGATTCCACCCGAATCGGTGATGACGACACTGGCGTGCTGCTGCAGGGCAAGAAACTCCAGATAGCCCAGCGGCTCGATCATCTGTAACCCCGGACCTGCGCCCTCCAGTTCGGCAGCCCATCGCTGGCGCGTCCTGGGATGAACCGGGAAAACCAGGGGCAACTCCCGGCTCAATTCGCTGAGCACTTCGAGCATGGGCAGAAAAATCGCCCCCTCGTCGACATTCGAGGGCCGATGCAACGTGACCAGCCCGTAGCGATCCACGGATAGCTTCTTTTTCAACTCGGGAAAGAGCTGTTCCGCTTTAGGCAGAAAGCGAACCAGCGTGTCGATCATCACGTTGCCGACCAGGAAGATCTTCTCTCGAGCCACGCCTTCGCGCACCAGGTTTTCGTCGCCGTCGGACGACGGAGTGAAGAGCATATCGGCCAGTTGATCGGTCACGAGGCGGTTGATCTCCTCCGGCATAGTGCGGTCGAAGGAGCGCAAGCCGGCTTCCACGTGTCCCAATCGCACGCCCAGCTTGGCGCAGACCAGAGCCGCAGCGACGGTCGAGTTCACATCGCCATAGACCAAGACAATATCCGGCCGGCGCTTGAGCAGCACCGGCTCGAAGCGGCTCATGATCGCCGCGGTTTGCTGCGCATGGCTGCCCGAACCCACGTTCAGGCTTTCATCGGGAGCCGGAATCTCCAGCGCCTCAAAAAAAACATCCGACATCAGAGCATCGTAGTGCTGGCCCGTGTGCACCAGCGTCTGCTCGTGGCCGGCCTGTGCCATCGCGCGATACACCGGCGCAGCCTTCATAAAGTTGGGCCGCGCCCCCACCACGTGCAGAGCCTTCATTCCTCTTTTTCTCTCTTCTTCCTGCGGTTTATCCTGCCGTTGATTCCAGTATAAAGCCGCCATATTTCCCGCCCTCTTGTTACTCGCTTTGGTCGGCCAGGTTTGACAGCAATGTAACCTTCGGCCCGAAAAAGTTCCAACAGGAGAGACGGCTCGGAAAGCTGGGAGCCTTTATGACCGATTTCGGGACAAATTCGCGTTCCCAAAATCGACCCTCCATCGAAAGATGACGAGCCAACGCAGAAGCTCATCATCGCCCGCCAACGCATGCGCTTTGAGGCTGTACAATCGACGGCATGACGAATGCCGCCCCGGTCCCCCTCTCCGTCCCGCTCACCGAACTCAAGCACAAACTGGAAACCCGCCAGGCCCGCATCGGGATCGTGGGCATGGGCTATGTGGGATTGCCGCTGGCGCTGC
>PLSB01000197.1 GCA_003165005.1 Acidobacteriaceae bacterium
CAGGCCTCCCCCTATCCCGATCGTCAAGAACGCACGCGCCCCGGTGGATTTATTGATCCGCCTTGGTAAACGTGAGCGACGCGGAGTTGATGCAGTAGCGCAGGCCGGTAGGGCGCGGGCCGTCGGGGAAGACGTGGCCGAGATGGCCGCCGCAACGGGCGCAGGTGACTTCGACGCGCCGCATGCCGAAGCTCATATCCTCATGCTCATCCACGGCCTTCGAGCCGGAGGGAATCATGAAGCTGGGCCAGCCGCAGCCGGAGTCGAACTTGGCGCCGCTCAAAAACAGCAGTGCGCCGCATCCCGCGCAGTGATAGTTGCCGGTCTCGTGATTTTCGGCGAGCGCGCCGGTGAAAGCGCGCTCGGTGCCCTTCTCGCGCAGCACGTGATACTGCTCGGGCGTAAGCTGCGCGCGCCACTCGGCGTCGCTGCGGACAGCCTTTTCCTCTCGATCGCTCAAGACAGACCTCCCAGGGGACTGCAATTCGTGGCTCGTGACTCGCGGATGTGGACGGTTACGAATCGCGAATCACGAGGCACGAATCACGATTCAGACCTCGGCAACGGCTTCGATTTCCACCAGCAGGTTGCGCGGCAGGCGGGCAACTTCAACGGTGCTGCGCGCGGGCAGAGTGTCCGCGCCGCTTTCGAAAAACGACGCGTAGACCGCATTCATGGCCGCAAAATCGTTCATGTCCTTCAGAAAGACGGTGGTTTTGACGACCTGGCCCAGGCTGCTGCCCCCGGCTTCGAGCACCGCTTCGAGGTTCTTGATCACCCGCTCCGTTTGCTCCTTGATGCCGCCGGGAACAGCCTGCCCGGTAATGGGATCGAGGCCGCACTGCCCAGCCGTGAAGATAAGGTTTCCGACGCGTACGCCCTGCGCATAGGGGCCGATGGCTGCCGGCGCACCATCGGTGGTAATGATCGATCGTGTCATAGGAAGATTTTACGGGAAGATTCTGTGGCGGCCGTCCAAAAGAACTTTATGATTTTTTCGCCCTGCCCGGCCAGAGGAGGAACGCCCCATCGCGTCCTCGCGCATCGCGGGGCGAGCTGCCTGCTCAGAACCCGTGCCCGTCCCTGCGACGGACTGAGTCGCGAGCAGCCCTGACGTGAAGGGGCAACTCCCCGAAGGGAGTTGCCCCCTGGACGTTTCGAGCTATGTGCGCCGCAGCGAAGGAGCCGCGGTTTAGTGGAATACCCCCAGGATCGCGCTGCCCAAGCCCATGGCCAGCAGCCAGTAGGCGGCGTTGATGACGAAGAGATTGGCGCGGCGCCCTTCGAGAACGTGCTCCGCGAAGAGCGGCGGCGCTATGAATCCGAGCCAGCAGGCGACGCCTATGCTAAAGCCGTTGGTGAAGACTATCGCTCCGGTGATTGCGAAGATGTGCGCCAGGATAAACGACAGCAGCAGGCACGCAACCAGGCCGGAAGCCAGGGTAAAGATCAAATTTTTCGGCCATTGGCCTTCTGAAAGGCCTACCAGTTTTCTCCAGGACTTCCTGAAGATCACGCCGTACCAGAAAATCCCAAATAACCACTGGATAAGGGCCGCAACCACGATCCAAACGTAATTGATGTGCATTCTTCATTCCTCCAAAACGGAGCTGATATACGGCTCCCATCCACAAACCTCAGGAACTGGGGGATAGAACACTGGCCCCGCCTGAAAGGAGTCGCAGCAAACACTCTGCGGGAGCCACGGACGCGATGTCAAGTTAAATCAAGGGCCCAGACGCAGAAAAGTTACCGATGGGACCCCTGTACGACTCGCGCCGGCCCCTGAATCAGCGGTGTTTGAGGGCTTCGAGTTCGTCCAGGGTTCGCGGCCAATCGGAGCCAAGCAAACGCGAGAGGCTGCGGTCGGCAAGGAGCTTGCCGCCGGTCTGGCACGCGGGACAGTAGTTGGTTTCGTTGTCGGCGTAGCGAATGCGCTGGATGGGCGTACCACATCGCAGGCAGGGCTGGCCGTAGCGGCCGTGCACTGCCATCTCGCCGGAATGCAGTCACGCCCTCGGGAAACTTTCTTCTGGCTTCGGAGGAGAGGCGTGCGATCCAAAGCTCCAGCGTGGACCGCGTGGCATCGAAGAGCCGCTCCCACTCTTCGGGCTTGAGCTTGTGCGTGAGCGCGATGGGCGAAAGCCCGGCGGCGTGGAGAATCTCGTCGGAATAGGCGTTGCCCACGCCGCTGACGAGACGCGGATCGGTGAGAGCGCGCTTGAGGGTGCGGTTTTCCGCTGTGAGCGCCGCACGAAACGCGTCCAGATCCGAGGAAAGGATTTCGATGCCTCCGGGATCGATGTCGCGGAGGGCCTGCTCGCCGCGAAGAAGATGCAGCGCGGCGCGGCGCTTGGAGCCGGCTTCCGTAAGTACCAAGGTGCCGTCCAAAAAGTCAAAGCCCGCGAGGGCGCGACCGGAGAGCTTGGCTTCGGGCGGTCGCCAGTGCAGGCGGCCGGCGATCATGAGATGAATCACGAGCCAGAAGTCGCCGTCGACGCCAATGGCGATGCGCTTGCCGATGCGGCGCAGCTCGCGGACGGTGCGGCCTTCGACGGCTGTGATGGGAGGGTCGGCGGTGCGCAGCAGAAAAACGCTCTTGAGGCGCACGCGTTCCAGCGTCTTGCCTACGATGCGTGGCTCGAGCGCGATCAGATAGGCGGTAATGTCGGGCAGTTCCGGCACTGCTTCAAGAATGCCGTTCGACCGCGCAGGGGTGCAAGGGATTTCTTTCAGCTTAGGATCGCGTTGTCAATCAACCGCGTAGACCCAACCCGCGCCGCGACGGCGAAGAGTGTCCCCGGGACGGCCGTCTCCACCGGTTCGAGCGTTGCCCAGTCGACGAGCGCGATGGAATCGATGCGCACTTCGGGCTCGGCGGCGAAGACGCCGTGCGCTGAGGCGAGAAGCACGGATGCGCGGCGCTCGCCCTGGGCAACGAGCGACTCGACGTGGCGGACGGCGCGGCTGAGGATGAGCGCCTGGGTGCGTTGGGACGGCGTGAGATAGGCATTGCGCGAACTCAATGCGAGGCCGTCGGCATCGCGCACGATGGGGCAGACGACGATTTCAGTCGCCAGCCGCAGATCGGCGGTCATGCGGCGGAGCACCGCAACCTGCGCCGCGTCCTTCTGGCCGAAGTAGGCGCGGTCGGGCTCTGCGGCAATAAAGAGTTTCGTGACCACCGTGGCCACGCCGCGAAAATGGCCGGGGCGGGACTGGCCGTCCAGGCGTTGGCTGAGGACAGGAACTTCAACCAAAGTCGAATCGGCGCTGTTGGGATAAAGCTCCTCGACTGCGGGCGCGAAGAGAACGTCTGCGCCCTCGGCCCAGGCAACCGCGCAGTCGGCCTCAAAGACGCGTGGGTAGCGCGCGAAGTCCTCGTGGGGGCCGAACTGGGTGGGATTGACGAAGAGGCTGACGGCGACATGCGTGCACCCGGCGCGCGCGGCGCGGATCAGCGACGCGTGGCCCGCGTGCAATGCGCCCATGGTGGGCACGAGGCCGATGGTATTGCCGCTGGCGGCGCGCAGAGCGCGGGACCAGCGGCGCAGTTCGGCGACAGTACGAAGAACTTGCATAAGCGATCTGCGGCGAAAATCAATTTCGTTCTGAAAAGCATCCCTCAGGGGCTAAAGCCCCAGAGTTCTTAGAGCCGTTTTATGGCACCCTTCGACTACGCTCAGGGCAGGCTAAAAGTCGTGCCCCTTCAAAACCGGATTGCACAATGGCTCTCACGCTTGATTCATATCTTCGCGCGCATCGATATTCACGACCGCATCGGCGTTCACCTCGGCGTCGGCATCGTCGCGCGCATTCTCGCCGCCACGATCGGCCTGAAACAACCGGCGCGCGGCTTCGGGCAGGTGATAGCTCTCGGCATCGGAGGGGAACACGCGATGCTCCACGTCCTCGCGGTAGCCATCGATGGCGGAGCGGAAGAGCGCGGCTGCGTCGCCGTAGCGGCGCACGAATTTGGCTGCCGGCGCGAAGGTCAGATTTACCAGATCGTGGAAGACCAGAATCTGTCCGTCGCAATCGGGGCCTGCGCCAATGCCGATGGTAGGAATGGGGAGGGCCGCGGTAATGGCGGCCGCGGCTTCGCGGGGAATGCCTTCAAGAACGATCGCGCCTGCGCCCGCATGAGCCAGGGCAAAGGCGTCGGCCTGCAACTGCAGCACAGAGTCCAGCGTGCGCGCCTGCACGCGATAGCCGCCCATGCGGTGCACGCTTTGCGGCGTCAGGCCGAGATGGCCGACCACGGGGACCTCGGCTCGAACCAGCGCACGGACCAGCTCCACGCGCGGGCCCTCGACCTTGACGGCTTCCGCGCCCGCTTCCTTGACGAAGCGGACGGCGTTGGCTTGCGCCTCGCCGATCGCGCCGTGATAGCTGCCGAAAGGCATGTCGGCCACCACCAGGGCGCGGCGCACGGCGCGGCGCACGGCGCGCGTGTGGTGCAGCATCTCATCCACGGTGACGGCCAGCGTGTTTTCGTGGCCCAGCACAACCATGGCGAGCGAGTCCCCGACCAAAATGAGATCGATGCCGGCCTCGTCGACCAATCGCGCGGTTGGGTAGTCGTAGGCGGTGAGCGCGGAGATGGGCTTGCCCTGGCGCTTCATCTCGCCCAGTGCGGGCATGGTGACTTTGGGAAGGGGATTGTGATGCGGCGTCAGCGGCGTGCCGGCGGAAAACCCGGTGAGGTTCATCTTTGGCTCCAGTGCCGCTCCCGAGACTCAGGATGCGACCCGAACAGTACAAGTATAAGATGCGGGACCGGAAAAAGGGAGTCAGAAATGCGCGTAACGCCCGAACATGGCAGGAGTGCTCCCACGCCATGTGGAAGGCACTTACAATGGAATAACGATAGGGAATCAGGCGCGTTGGGTGTGGGGCTCGGTCCCGGCGAATGCCGAGCGCGCGGAGGAAAGCATGGCCTACGATCTAGCGATCGTGCTGCCCACATATAACGAAAGCGGAAACGTAGCTCCGATGGTTGAGCGCCTGGAGAATACACTCGCCAACGCGCTCCCCGGCATTCGCTACGAAGTGCTCTTTGTGGACGACGACTCGCCCGACGGCACGGCAGAGGTGGTGCGGCGGCTGGCCCGCGGCCGCGACAACCTGCGCGTGCTGCACCGCATCGGGCGGCGGGGCCTGGCCTCGGCATGCATCGAGGGAATTCTGGCCGCGTCGGCGCCCTTCGTCGCGGTGATGGACGCGGACCTGCAGCACGACGAGAACATTCTGCCGGAGATGCTGCGCCGCATGCGCGAGGAAAACCTCGACCTCGTGGTTGGCTCGCGCAACCTGGCCGGCGGCAGCATGGGCGAGTTTAGCCGATGGCGCGTGAAGCTGAGCCAGTTGGGCAGGCGGCTGAGCCTGATGGGCGCGGCGCATGAACTGAGCGATCCCATGAGCGGATTCTTCATGGTGCGCGTGGCCGCGTTCGAGCGCTATGCCCACCGGCTCTCGGGCATTGGCTTCAAGATTCTGCTCGACATCGTGCTTTCGGCGGGGCCGGGCCTGCGCATCGGCGAGGTGCCTTACCGCTTCCGCCTGCGCGAGCACGGCGAAAGCAAACTCGACATACTGGTCGGCCTGGAATACTTCGAGCTGCTGGTCGATAAGCACCTGGGCAGCCTGGTGAATGTGCGCTTCGTGCTCTTCGCCATGGTGGGCGCGCTGGGCGTGGGCGTGCATCTGCTCATTTTGAACGCTCTTCTCCGCGTGGCCGGAATCGGCTTCGCCAAAGGCCAGGCGGCGGCCACGTTGATGGTGATGATTCTGAATTTTGTTCTGAATAACTCCGTCACCTATCGCGATCGCCGGCTGCGCGGATGGAAGTTCCTGAGTGGCCTTGTCACCTTTTGCCTCGCGTGCAGCCTGGGCGTGATCGCAAATGTCTCTATTGCCAACGAGGTCTTCCATCACGGCGTGCCGTGGTGGCTGGCCGCGCTCACGGGTTTGCTGTTCTCGGCAGTATGGAACTTCGGCGTGACCTCGATGACCACGTGGCGGCAGGAGCGGCGCACGAGCGAACAACGCGCGCGGCGGCGCATCGAGGCGGCGGAACAGGCCGGGCCGGGCGGCAACGGAAATGCGCCGGCGAAAACAGCTTAAGAGGTAGCGCCGGTCTCCAGACCGGCTGTCGTGCGGGCCTCCAGGCCCGCAGTTGCCCTACCTGTGGAGGTTGCGTCTTCGAAACGCGACCGCATACATTCAGGACGGCGCGAGACTTTCTCGTTTGCCTGCGTCCACCGCGCCGCCGCATACTGACAAACAGAATGATCTCTCCTTTGGCGACCGGAATCTGCGTGGGACTGGGCGCTGTGGCAGGCGCGGGCCTGGCGGCGGGCGCCTTCACTTACGCGTCATTGTGGCCAGGTTCACGCATCTTCGGCGCAGCGCTCACGGCGCCGGCGCGTCCGGGCGAGCTGGCGCTCACCTTCGACGATGGGCCAAACCCCGCGTGGACGCCGCGCCTGCTCGACATTCTTGTGCAGTACGAAGTGCGAGCTACCTTTTTCCTGCTGGGCAGCCGAACCATTGCGCAACTGGAGCTGGTGCGCCGCATCGCGGCGGCCGGGCACAAGATCGGAAATCACTCCTGGTCGCATCTGAATTTGTCTCGCGCGCGAGAGGGCCAGGTGCGCGAGGAACTTGAGCGGACCAACGACACGCTGCAACAGATCATCGGGACGCAGGTGAAGCTTTTCCGCCCGCCCTTCGGCGCGCGGCGGCCGGCGGTCTTCCGCATTGCGCGCGAGTTGGGCCTTGAGCCGGTGCTGTGGAACGCGATGACCTCGGACTGGAGCGAGCCTTCGGCGGAGCGGATCGCAAAGAAGTTGACGAAGAAAATCGACAGTCTGGAGCGGCGCGGCCGCGCGGCAAATATCGTGCTTCACGATGGCGGGCATCGCGATGCAGCGGCCAACCGCGAGCCGAGCGTAACCGCCGCGGGGCTGCTGCTCGCGCACTACGCCATGAGCCACCGGTTCGTGACCGTGGATGCGTGGTGCTGAGAGATCAAGCCCACGGAGATTTGTCGAGGGCAGCAATAGCTGCTTCAAGTTCCTTGCGCAAAGCGGGAATGTCGCGCTCAATCACCTTCCAGACAATATCCGAATCGATCGCGAAATAGCCGTGTGAAAGTTGATTGCGCATCGCGTAGATCGCAGTGAAGGGAATGCCGGGAAATTTGCGAGCAGCATCGGGAACGGAGCTGAGCAGGTTTCTGGAAGCCTCGCCGAGAATCTCCATGTTGCGAATGACGCCGTCCTGAAGGAGCCGGTCGGAGAGAAAATCCTCGGCGTTCTTACCGCGTGCGTAGGTCTCGATCTGGCCAACCGCGTCGAGCATGTGGCCAAGATATTCGCGCGCCCTCAGCGGATGTTGGGTCATACGGGTACGGCTTCCGCAAGCACACTGTCGCGAAAGGTCGCAGGGAGAAACTTCGGCGTGCGAAGGTCCACCTTGACGCCGAGCGCAGCCTCCATTTCGATCTGCAGCTTCGCAAGATCGAGGAGACTGGTCTCGGGCGAGGGATCGACGAGAAGATCGAGATCGCTGTCCTCGGCATCTTCGCCGCGAAGAACCGAACCGAAGAGACGCGGGTTCGCCATGCCGGATTCCAGTACCATCCGGCGGATCGCATCACGGTGCTCGGGCAAAACCTCTGAGGGCCTCATGGGAACGATTCTAAGGCATTTTCCGGATGGCTGTAGTGTCGCCCAAAGGAAGGCATGGGCATCTTCTTCCACCCGACAGACTAAGACCTGTCTGTGGGGGCCCCGGTTGAGGAAAATGCCCACAGTCGTTCCAGGCGGCACTCTATACCAATCCGGAAAATGCGATAGCGCAGAGTGGTCGATCTCCTCTTACGCCAAAAGACGGGCGTGTAGCACCCAGCCTGCAAGTCACGAACCGCAAACAGCAATCAACGCCGCGCGCGCGGCGGCGATCGTGGCCGCGATGTCGGCGTCGCTGTGCGCCGTGGAGAGGAAGGCCGCTTCAAACTGCGAAGGCGGCAGCCAGACGCCCTGATCGAGCATGGCGCGATGGAAGCGGCCGAAGGCGGCTGTATCGGATTGCGCGGCCTCGTCGTAATTCGTTACGGGCCCGCGTGTGAAGAACCACGTCCACATGGCGCCGACGCGGTTGGTGGTGACGGCAACGTTGGCGCGTGCAGCTTCCTGGGCAACGCCCTCGGCGACCGCGCGGGATGCGGTTTCGAGCCTGGCGTAGACCTCGGACGCGTGTTCCTGCAAATAGCCGATCGTAGCGATCCCCGCAGCCATGGCCAGCGGATTGCCGCTAAGCGTTCCGGCTTGATAGACCGGCCCCAAAGGCGCCAGAAGATCCATGAAACGGAGCTTCCCGCCGAAGACGCCGACGGGCAGGCCTCCGCCCACAATTTTGCCCAGCGTGATCAAGTCTGGATCGAGTGAGTAGAGTTCGCATGCGCCGCCCAGCGCTACGCGGAAGCCGGTCATCACCTCATCGACGATGAGCAGCGACCCTGCGCGGGTGGCGAGCGCCCTCAAGCCCGTGAGGTAACCATCAGCCGGCGGAATGCAACCGGCATTGCCGACAATCGGCTCCACGATGATGGCGGCAATGGCATCGGGGTGCGCGGCGAACGCGGCTTCTACAGCGCCGAGATCGTTGTAGGGCAGCGCCAGCGTGAGCTGCGCAATCTCTTCGGGCACGCCGGCCGAGCCGGGAATGCCAAAGGTCGCCACGCCGGAGCCGGCTTTGACCAGGAGTCCGTCGGCGTGGCCGTGATAGCAGCCTTCGAACTTGACGATGAGTTTGCGGCCGGTGGCAGCGCGGGCCAAGCGAATCGCCGACATGGTGGCCTCGGTGCCGGAGCTGGTGAAACGCATCTTCTCAATCGCCGGAAAACAGGCCGCGATGCGCTCGGCGAGATCGCCCTCGGCGGCCGTGGATGCGCCGAAGCTGGCCGAGTTGCGCGCCGCGCGCGCGATGGCTTCGACCACCGGCGGAAAGGCGTGGCCCAGAATCATCGG
>PLSB01000250.1:0-6754 GCA_003165005.1 Acidobacteriaceae bacterium
GGTTTCCGCGACCAGATGCCGGAGCGCCGCGCGCGCATGTTGAACGTGGAAGAAGCGCCGGTGGTTTCCGTGCCGCTGGTGGCGCCGGGCAACTGGCTGCATGAAGCCGCGCCCGCGCCTGCGCCTGCGCCGGCGCGCTTCCTGAGCGAACAGGAAGAGGAAGCTGCCGCCGGGAACAATAACGACGACGGGTTCTTCTTTGCCGCCGCGACGCCCAACGTGGCGACCACGGTGACGGTGGCAACGCCGCAATCCATGGCCGCGTCCGGCGCAGCGAGGGACTTCGCGATGGAGCACGAAGGTGCGTCCGCTGCCGAAACGCCGCAATTTGACGATATGGAGAGTGAGCGAGAATTCAAAACCCCGCCGCGGGACTACGTTTCGGATTTCATCGTGAATCCGATCGAGACGATGGAGGAACCGATGGACGAGGAGATGGCGGAGCAGGCACAGGGAGCGGAGCCGCAGCTGTTTACCGAGTCCGCCGCGGAACCCGAGCGCGATCTGGATGTGCCGACGTTTTTGCGCCGCCTTAGGTTTTAAGGCATTTTCCGGATGGTTGTAAAGTCGCCCAAAGGCAGGCATGGGCATTTTCTTGAGGAAAATGCCCACAGTCGTTCCAGACGGCACTCTATGCGAATCCGGAAAATGCGATAGCGGCTCGGAAGAGGTGACGGGCGGGGAGGGCGCGAGTTTTCTGTATCGATTTCGGACACCGGCCCTCCGGTTTTGAAAGTGACCGAGGACACTGTATAGTAAGCGAAACGTCCTCTAAAGTTGTACTTGGCAACACTGCGGTGCGAGGGGAGTTTTCCGCAGATTAGGGTACTTTAAGACGAGGGGCGTACGGGTGGACAGGTCGGCTTGCTAAGCAAGTACGCGGTCCGTTCCACCCCGTGGAGCGGCTGGCAAGAAAACTGGCCAAACCCGCGGCGGACGAGAGAATCCGCTCGCGGCCGAAGCAGAAGGCAGCAAGTGCGTCGTCCACGGACGAACGCGCGGCACGAAATCCAAAGTTGAGAGGAAGTTGTCTGGATGAAGCTGTCACGCGTCAAGTCGATTGGAACGGTCTTTCTGGGAACGGCGGTTGCCATCTCCGCTCTAGGCGCCGCTAGCGCCGCGGCGCTGGATGTTCGGCAAAACACGGTGCATCATCCCAGGCCGGCTTCGCGCCTTAACTCGCGCGCCAAGGAGGCGCACCACGCACCGGCGCGTGGCAGCGCGGCAAAAACCACGGAGACCCACGCGAGCGCTGCCCACGCCTCGGCCGCGCACAGCGCCACGTCCCGCGTCACGGCAAGATCCACGACAGCCAAGCACCGCACGGCCGCAACGGCTCGCAGCCAGATGCATCGCGCGTCCTATCGCCGCCATCATTATTACGAGCGCTTTACGGCCAGCTCGTTTGTTGCGGGCGGAGTGGGCGCGGACGACATGACGGCGGGCGAGGATCCGGTGGTGCGCCAGGCTGCGATTGACGCTCTCGGCGACATGAACGGCACCGCCGTGGTCATCGATCCCGCGAACGGCCGCATTCTGGCGATGGTCAACCAGAAGCTGGCGCTTTCGCCGGGCGCGGAACCTTGCTCCACCATCAAGCTGACCGTGGCCCTGGCCGCGCTCTCCGAGGGGCTGGTCACGCGCGACACGCCGGTGCAGTTGGCGGGCTTCCACATGAACATGACCCAGGCGCTGGCGAAAAGCAACAACCTCTACTTCGAGGAGCTGGGCCGCGAGCTGGGCTTCGATCGCGTGCGCCACTACGCCACGCAGTTCGGCCTGGGCGAGCTGGCCAGCTACAACATGCCCGGCGAGCAACTGGGCGTCTATCCCGATCAGGCGATCCCCGAGTCCGAAGGCGGCGTGAGCCGCATGTGCAGCTTCGGCCAGGGCGTTTCGCTTACGCCTCTGCAACTGGGCGCGTTTGTCGCCGCCATCGCCAACGGGGGAACGCTCTACTACCTGCAGCATCCCACCACCTCCGAAGAAGTGGCTGCGTTTGAGCCGCGCGTGAAGCGCACGCTCGACATTGCGCGCTTTGTTCCCGACCTCGAAGACGGCATGGCGGGCGCGGTGGAGTATGGAACCGCGCGCAGCCTGCGCGCCAACTTCCGCGAGTTGCCGGTCTTTGGCAAAACCGGGACCTGCTCCGACAACGGCACGCGCTACGGCTGGTTTGCTTCCTACTCCGAGTCGCCGCAGGGCGCGCTGGTGACGGTCTTCTTCCTCGAGGGCGGCCGGCCCACCTTCGGCCCACGCGCCGCCGAGCTTACCGGCGAGTTCTACAAGAATCTATGGGATCACGACTACTTCGCGGCGAAAAATCAGGAGGCGGGCAATGCTCCGGCAGTGGCGCCGGCAACCGCTCCCGACGCGGCCTATCCCGTTCCCGCCGCGTCCACGCCGGCTGAGCAGTAGGCGCGGGCCTAGGGATCTTCTCGCCCGCCTCTGCAACCATACCCGCCGAGAATCATCCTATAAAGTGAGGCCGCCTGCTCCCGCGTTTTTCAACGCGCCGAGCTATGCGGCTTGATTCCCCGCACACCCGATCTCTTGGACTATTCATGGCGCTGCCGACCCACATTCTGCTGACCTACGGCTACCTGCTGCTCTTCGCCTGGGTGCTGGTGGAGCAACTGGGCATTCCGCTGCCCGCTACGCCGGTGCTGCTGGCGGCTGGCGCGCTCTCGGCCGACGGCCCTATCAACTTCATTCTTGCCTTCGCGATCGCCGTGGCGGCTGCCCTCATTTCCGACACGGTCTGGTATTTCGTTGGCCGCAGCCATGGGCATCATGTTCTACGCCTTCTGTGCAAACTCTCGCTCGAACCCACAACCTGCGTCCGCCGCACCCAGGATTCTTTCGGCCGCCGCCGTGGCGTTTTGCTCATGTTCGCCAAGTTCGTGCCCGGCCTGGGGATTCTGGCGCCGCCTGTGGCCGGCCAGAACGGCATGGGATTTGGCCCCTTCCTGTTTTTCGACGGCATCGGCGCGTCGCTTTGGGTGGGAACATTGTTGGCCGCGGGCCGCTTCTTCGGCGACCTGCTCAAGCGCAATCCGCACCTGCTCAACTGGGCCGGCCGGTTCTCCGGCGCTTTGCTCCTGCTCGGCGTCGTGGCATTCTTCCTCGTTCGCCTCTATCGCCGCCGCGCGGTGCTCAAGAAACTGGCCGCCGCGCGTCTTGAGCCGGCAGACCTGAAGCGCCAGCTTGACGCGGGTGAGCCGGTGTTCATCGTCGACCTGCGCCATCCGCTGGAACTCGTGCCCGAGCCCTTCACGCTGCCCGGCGCGCAGCACTTCTCGCCCGATGCGCTGGCCGCGCGCCACAATGAGATCCCGCGCGATCGCGACATCGTGCTCTATTGCACCTGCCCCAGCGAGGCAACAGCGGCCAAGACCGCGATGACGTTGCACAAACTGGGCATCGAGCGCGTGCGCCCGCTGCGCGGCGGCTACGACGAGTGGAAGCGCCTGGGCTTTCCGCTGGATGCGATTCCGCCGGTCAATCCACTGGTGACGGCCGTGCAGGCGGCAAACTGACCGCGCTTTCGGATGCGCGACATTCGGCTCCTTGCGAAGAGCTTGACGCACTCCGCCTCCCGTGATCGACTGGTCGAGGAATTCGCGC
Organism: Acidobacteriaceae bacterium; assembly: GCA_003165005.1. Lineage (GTDB taxonomy): Bacteria > Acidobacteriota > Terriglobia > Terriglobales > Acidobacteriaceae > Telmatobacter. Next base: position 3,628 of record PLSB01000250.1, read on the forward strand.
ATCGCATGACTCTGCTCCCACTCACCCTCGACGATTACAACCATCGCTTTGCCGATCGCCACCTGCTGCACGGCGTGGTGGCGAAATGGGCCAAAGACCGGCCCGAAGGCGCGGCACTGATCAGCGCCGAGAGCGGCCGCGCGGTCACATGGAGCGAATTTGACCGCTTCACCACGGCGTTGGCCGCGGAATGGCTGCGCATGGGCTTCAAGAAAGGCGACTATTTCGTCACGTTGCTGCCCATGTCGGCCGATCACGTGCTGCTCGAGTACAGCCTGTTCAAGATCGGCGTCATCGTTGCGCCTCTCGACCTGCGCCTGCCCGCTGCCGAGGTGATTCGCGTGGTGGAGATGCTTCGCCCGCGCGGATTCGTCTGTCTTGGCCTTTACGGCCCGATCGATTTCCGCGCGATGGGCCGCGCGGTCCGAGCAAAATGCGCTTGCATCGAGCACTTCTTCACCGTGAGCTCGGCCGAGCCGAGCGAGGGCTTTCGCGCCTATGCAGAGTTGGCCGAAGCCGCCGCGAGCGCCGCCGCGAACTCTACCGATGCCGGCGCGGCGCAACTGGCCGCGTCCGCTCCCACGATCGCCGAAGACGATGGCGCATTGGTGATCTTCACCACGGGATCGACCGGCTCGCCCAAGGCGGCGCTGCTCTCGCATCGCAACATCACGTCGCAGAACATGTGCCTGTGCGGCGCGTTCTTCGGCGGAGACAGCGGCATGCGCTCGCTCGTCAACCTGCCCGCCTCGCACGTCGGCGCGCAAACCGAGATCCTGATGACGACGCTCTTCGGCGGCGGGACCGCGGTTCTTATCGAGGTCTTCGACGCCGCCCGATCTTTACGTGCAATTGAAAAGTACCGCGTCGAAATCCTCGGCCAGATTCCGGTGATGTTCAATTTGGAATGGATGCTGAAGGACTACGAGCGCTACGACCTCACGAGCCTCAAGTTGGCTGTCTACGGGGGAAACGCCGTCTCGCGGCCGTTCGTCGATAGGCTGGCCACCATGGCGCCGATGGTCGGTACCGGGCTCGGCCTGACCGAATGTGCGGGCTTTTGTACTTATGTGAGCGTCGGTGTTTCCGAACGAGAAAAGATCCTCGACGGCCTGGGCCACGACATGCCGGTGTATGCCTGCACCATTCGCGAGCCGATGCGCGAAGACGGCCTGGCCGGCAGCGAGTTGCCCGAGGACGAGATTGGACATATTTGTTTTCGCGGGCCGCAGACCTTCCTGGGTTACGTCAACGATCCCGATGCGACCGCGCGGACTATCTCACGCGACGGCTACCTCTACACCGGCGATCTCGGGTACAAAAGCGCCGCGGGCATTCATCTTTCCGGACGCGCCAAGTGGGTCATCAAGTCGTTCGGCTACCAGGTCTTTCCCGGCGACGTGGAAGCGCACATCGGCGACCTCACGGAGAAGGTTGCCAATTGCGTCGTGGTGGGCGTGGCGCATGAAGTGGTGGGCGAGGGCGTGGTCGCCACCGTCGAAAAAAGGCCGGGCGTCGAACTTTCCGTACAGGAACTGGAACGCCATACACGCGCGCTCGCTTCCTACATGCGTCCGCGCCATTGGATCGTGGTCGAGCCGGGCCAGATGCCCCTGAACCGGTTGGCCAAGCCCGACTACCAACGCGCCCAGGAGCTGGCCCGCCAGGAGATCGCCGCGCTGCGCGCGCGCGGCGAGTGGGATTCCATGCACACGAACGGAGGCTGAGCGGACGCCTGACGATTCGGGTTCGTGGACAATTCTTAAGGACAAGAACGGCCAGTTCGTTTCCGCTGGCGCGGAAATGGCAAGTTGGCGAGTTGGCGCGATGGATCGTGCGAGCTGCGGTTCCCCGGTTCGTTCTTTGGTTCCGGCTGCGCCGGGTTAGGATGGGGATGTAGGAGAACCGCTCAAGGGAGCACATCCTTGGCATACGACGATTTACGCGACTGGATCAACGCGCTGGAAAAACACGGAGAGCTTCGCCGCATACGCGAAGAGGTCTCGCCTGAGCTCGAAATCACGGAGATCACGGACCGGGTGAGCAAAATCGGTGTGCGTTCCCACCCTTCGAGCAAAGAACGCTCGAAGGATGGGGCACGGACGATCGGTGAAGATTACGCGCCCGGCGGGCCGGCGCTGCTGTTTGAGAACGTCGCGGGGCATCCCGGCCACAAGGTCCTCATCAACCAATTTGGGAGCGAGCGGCGCATGGCGCTGGCGCTCGGCGTCGAGCGCATCGACGAGATCGCCGAGCGCATCCATGGCCTGATGAATCTGAAGCCACCGGCGGGCGGCTTCCTTGACAAGCTGAAGATGCTGCCGCAACTGGCCGAGCTGGGCAATATCTTTCCCAAAACAGTTTCCGTCAAAGACGCGCCCTGCAAAGAGAAGATCCGGCGCGAAGAATTCAATCTCAATTACTTTCCCATTCTCAAGTGCTGGCCGCACGACGGCGGGCGCTTCATCACCCTGCCCTGCGTGCACACGCGCGATCCGCGAACGGGCAGGCGCAACATCGGCATGTATCGCATGCAGGTGTACGATGGCCAGACCACCGGGATGCACTGGCAGCGGCAGAAGGTTGCCGCCGAGCATTACCGCGAGGCGATGCGTGCAGCAGCAACGATGCACTCGTCCGAAAGTCCGCTCCCTGCAAGGGTGGCCATCATGGCTGAGTCGGCCGGCGGCGCAGTCACGATTCCCGAGCAGTCCGCGGGCGCGATTCCGCAGACTGCGCTGGGCAATCTGAAGGGCTCGCGGCTTGAAGTGGCCGTCGCCATCGGCACCGATCCTGCAACGACTTTTTCCGCCATCGTTCCCGCGCCGCCCGAAGTCGAGGAGTTCCTCATCGCCGGATTCCTGCGCGGCAAGCCGGTCGAAATTGTGAAGTGCGAGACCGTCGATCTCGAAGTGCCGGCTCACGCTGAGATCATCCTCGAGGGCTATGTGGAGCTGGGCGAACTGCGCTCCGAAGGCCCCTTCGGCGACCACACCGGTTTCTACACGCTGCCGGACGAGTACCCGGTCTTTCATCTTACTTGCGTCACCCACCGCAAAGATCCCATCTACGCCGCGACGGTCGTGGGCAAGCCGCCCATGGAAGACGCGTGGATGGGCAAGGCCGT
>PLSB01000250.1:6780-8984 GCA_003165005.1 Acidobacteriaceae bacterium
TCTGGTCGCTGGGCCAGGCCATGTTCACCAAGTGCATCATCGTGGTCGACGAGGATTGCGACGTGCAGGACATTGGCGAAGTGGTGCTGCGCGTGGCGAACAACATCGATCCCGAGCGCGACATTCAGTTCACGCTCGGCCCCATCGATTCGCTCGATCACGCCTCGCGCCTGCCCAACTACGGATCGAAGATGGGAGTGGACGCCACGCGCAAGTGGAAGGCCGAAGGCTTTGAAAGGCCCTGGCCTGCCATGATCGAGATGGACCGCGCGACTAAAGCGAAGATTGACGCGATGTGGGCGAAGCTGGGGCTGTAGCTGGTGCAACGATTTGTGCGGTATGCTGTCCGGTAGAAGGATCGAATGATTTTGCACGATTAGTTCGATTGGTCGAACTCGGGAGTCGGAGTGGTGGGGCTGGCGTTGACGGTGGGTGCGATATGGCAGGCCACTGGGGCAAAAAAAGCAGCCCGAGAAGCCAAAGGAGCGGTTTATCGGCGGAACGCAGCCGATGCCATGGTTGAAATTGTGCGCATCGCGGAGCAGCTTAATACGTCAGTGTTATATGAACGCGGGACCGAGGCGAGCATTCAACTTCGCGAGTTAGCAATTCGCATTCCCAGAGATCGGGAAGAGTTTGCGAAATTCCTCGCAACGGATGCCGATAAGCTGAAGGATGTGGAGTCAAGTTGTAAGCGATGGGTCGATTTCCTTGCCCAAGGGGAGTTCCCCCTGAATGCGGCAGAGAAGAATTATCTGTTCAAGGAAACATTGAACACGGTGCAAGAATTGAGCGCAATTCAGGGACGACTTCGCGGAAGGCTCGACCAGGAGGAAAAATGAACGAACGTATCGATCAATTAGCTCAAGAGCTTTTGGAAAAGACTCGCGCGCAAAAGCTCGACTGGCGAATCATGGCCAATCCTCTGGGGCGCGATGAGTATTCCGTTGATCTGGGCGAAGGATATAGCTTCCACATTTGGTTGATCGCATCTGGAGATAATCGCGCGATCACACTTCAACTCTGGAAAGACGGACGTCCAGTGTTGGAATCATCTGTCAATAATTGGCCGGCAATGTCAAACGGGGAGATTGATCAAGAGCGGGTGAAAAGATTTCGAGCATATAGCGATTTATTCGATGCGGTTCGCGAGAGTGTTTACGGCGGGGAAGAGACGATCGGCGAAGTTGAACAACTTCTTCGGAAGATCGGGTGAGCATGTTGCAGCGCAGATTGTTGAAAGTGCACCTTGCACTTCTGCCGTGCCTGCTAGCATTTCAGTTGCCCGCCCAGCAGACCTCCGGCACTTTTCGCTGGATCGATTTTCACGATCCCAAGGACCAGAACATCGTGGTGTGGGTGACGCGCTCGCTGCAAGTGGAGAAATGGACTGCCATCCGCGAGATCGGCGTGGTCTACGATGCGGCGCTGGTGGTGACTACCGACCGCGAGGGGCCGCAGGCGACTCCCGGCAACGACAGCTTCACGGTGTGGAACGCGTCGCTCACCAGCCACACGATTGCGCCGCTGCTGAAAGGCTTGAACCTGCGCTGGTTCGACTGGGTGCATTTTGCCCCCGGCGCGCCTGAAGAGTTGACCGCCCTCTACGAAAACTGCCACGACTGCGCCGCCAGCACTTTCTTCACGAGCTTCCACTACGACCTGGCGCACCGCATGTTTGCGGCGCGATGGATCCGCGGCGGCCAGGGGGTTCTGGTGTGGAATGCCGTTCCGCCCACGGCTCCCGGCGTGACGTGGACGCAGGTGTACGCCATGATGTCGGGCGCGGAGAACAGCGCCTACCTGTGCACGTGGAATCACTTCGACTACGGCAAGGCGAGACAGCCGAGCGACACCATCTTCCGCTACGACGTGGACCCGCAGACCGGCCTGGAGCGCACCGTGGAACTGAACCGCGAGGACTCCGACGCCATGAAGCTGAACCTGTGCCGGGGGCAGTACGCCGTTCTGGGCCTGGAGCGCGGCCAGGACTCGGAACTCTGCCAGGAACTGCTCGATACGCGCTCCCAGCGCAAGCCGGTAACCACGCCGCCAGCGAACAATCGCGGCCAGTCGGCGTCGGGCCGCGTGAGCCATTGAGATGAGCCTTTAAAAGCCTATGGTGAAGGTCATATACGGTAAGAACCGTCTCTCAGGGGCTAAAGCCCTTGATTCATTTTGCGAGGATGTCCCACCCATAGTTG
>PLSB01000302.1 GCA_003165005.1 Acidobacteriaceae bacterium
ATCGTCGTACATGACCAGCGCGTGCTTGCCCTTGTCGCGGAAGTACTCGCCCATGGCGGTGGCGGCATAGGGCGCGAGATAGAGCATGGGCGCGGGCTCCGAGGCCGAGGCGGCCACGATGATGGTGTGGCCCATGGCGCCGTGCTCGTTGAGCGTTTGCACCACCTGCGCGATCGACGAACGCTTCTGGCCGATGGCGCAGTAGATGCAGATCAGATCGTTCTTGGCGTTGTTGATGATGGTGTCGAGCAGGACGGCGGTTTTGCCCGTTTGGCGATCGCCGATGATCAACTCGCGCTGGCCGCGGCCGATGGGNNGTGGCCATGGGCTCGCGCACGGGCTGGCGATCGATGATGCCGGGCGCCAACCGCTCCACGGGCAAGGTTTCGGTGGTGGCGATGGGGCCTTTGTCGTCGATAGGCTGGCCCAGCGCGTCGACCACGCGGCCGATCACGGCGTCGCCCACCGGGACGGAGAGAATCTTGCCGGTGCGCTTGACCTCGTCGCCTTCCTTCAGCTCGGTGTAATCGCCGAGCACCACGCAGCCCACCTGATCCTCTTCAAGCGAGAGCGCGAGGCCGGCAATGCCGTGCGGGAAGCTGAGCAGCTCGCCGGCCATCACCTTGTCGAGGCCATGCAGGCGGGCAATGCCGTCGCCCAATGAGGTGATGGTCCCGACTTCGTCCACCTGGACCTTCGCATCGTAGTTCGCGATCTGCTCGCGAAGAAGCTGTGTGATTTCGTCTGCTTTGATCTGAGCCATTTTCCAGTGAACAGTGATCAGTGATCAGTGGTCAGTTCTCCGCCCACCTGCTCTTGCCGATCTCCTGCCTCCCTTTTCCAGTGAACAGTGATCAGTGATCAGTGGTCAGTTCTGCCCACCTGCTCTAGCCGATCTCCTGCTTCCCTATTTCATCCCTACATTCGTTCAGAAACCTATTTCAAGTGATCAGTGGTCAGTGATCGGCGACTGTGGTGCGATTACTGGTCTTTTCCAGAATCGCGTGAATCATCTTGCCCACCTCGTGCGACAGACCTTCTGCCTCGTCAATCAGCTTGGAATCTCCCATCTTCAACGCCCGCGCGATTTCGAGCTGGGTCTGCAGTTCGAAATTCGATCCACGGGCAAAACCAAGAAACTGCCGGAACTCACCGGTGCTTAACCTTCCCTGCCCTTCAGCAATGTTGCTGGGGACCGAAACAGCCGAACGCCGAATCTGGCTGGCCAAGCCGTAAATCTCCTCCTTCGGGAATCCACGAGTCAGCCGGTAAACTGCGGTTGCCAGTTCAATCGACCTCTGCCAAACAACCAATTCCCGAAAGGATCGCGCAGCCACTTTGCTTTCCACCTTGTATTCCGCCTTCCAAGCCACTATCTGATCACTGACCACTGATCACCGACCACTCGTCAGCGCTTCCCTCAGCCGCTCCAGCCGTCCCTTCACCGAGCCGTCGTAGACTGTGGACCCGATGCGCACCACCGTGCCGCCTAGAATCGACTTGTCTTGCTTGAACGTGGCGTCGATCTTGGCGCCGGCGAGCTTCGCCACTTCGGCGGCAAGCGCGACGCGTTCATCTTTCGACAACTCGCGCGCGGTCACGATCTCCGCGGGACGAATGCCCTGCTGTTCCTCGAAGATTCTGCGCCATGCCGCCGCCACCTGGGCCACGTGCCCGATGCGATTGTTGTCGATGAGCACGGCAAGCAGATTGCGCAGCTCCTTTTGCAATCCGAGCTTCGCGTTCAGCTTGTCGAGAATCCCGACCTTCTGCAGTGCGGGAACCGCGGGGTTCGCGAAGAAGGTGCGCAACTCGGCGCTGCCTTCCCAGGTGCCGAGAAAATCCGCGAACTGGCGATTCAGGGCGGCCGGGTCGAGACCCAAATCCTTGACGACATCGGCAAAGGCCTGGGCGTAGCGGGCAACAAATGCGGGCATCTAGTTCCTGCCTCCCTTGCCTGCGGCATCGCCAGCCACTCCGGCGACAAACTCGGCAATCAGGGCGCGATCGGTTTCCGGCGTCAGGGCAATCTGTTTTTCCGCCTGCCCGATGGCCAGATCGGCGGCAAAGCTGCGCAAACCGCGCTTGGCCTGGGTCACCGTGGCGCCGATCTCCTGCTCGGCGGCAGCCACAATGCGCGCGCTCTCTTCGCCCATCGCCGCCTTGATGCGCTTCTCGTCTTCCAGGCTCTCCTGCTCCACCTGCGCGGAAAGCTTTTTGATCTCCTCGCCGAGCCCGGCCAGCTGGGCCTCGACCGCGCTCAGCCGCGCCTGGGCATCCGCCGTGGCCTGGCGCGCATGGCTCAGGTCCTGGCTCAGGGTCTGCGAACGGCCGCGCAGCACCTTCGGCATGGTGCGCGCGAGCGGAATGGCAATGGCGAAGAAGATGATCGCGAAGTTGATGCCGAGCAGAAGGTAGACCGTGGCATCGAGCTTCAAGTGCAGAATGCGGGCCACCGCCTTGACGACCGGCGCATGCAGAAACTGGGCGTCGCCCTCGTCCTGGGAGGTCGCGGGTGGCGCGGCTTGCGCTCCGCCCGCGGGGGCCGTCGCCGCCGGGGCTGGCGCACTCGGCTGCGCGGAGGCGCGGCCCGGCGCAAAAGCCAGCGCCGCGACGGCCAGCAATGCGGCAAGCCAGAAAGCGCGGCAGGAAAAACTCAATTTCGAAGCAGAAGAATTCAACGGGAACCCCCGGCAGCGGCTGGCAGAACGGCGCGGACGGCCCGGCCGGCAAGATCGAAAGCGGCGGCTTCAAGAGCGGCCCGGGCGGCGGCGGCTTCCGCCTCCAACTCGGCCTTGGCCTGGCGCACCTTCTGGCCGGCTGCCTGTCGCGCCAGGTCGAGCGCCGCGTCGCGCTCGGCGCCCCACTGCTTTACGCGCTGCTCGCGCAGTTTGTAGGCCTCGGCGCGGGCCTGGCGCAGACGCTCGGCATATTCCTGGGCTTTGGCCTCGGCCGCGGCCACGGCCTTGCGTGCATCCTCGATGGCGCCTTCGGTCAGGGCGCGGCGCCTGGCCAGAACCGCCGTCAACGGGCCCTGAATCAGAAGCTGATACGCGGCGACCAGCACAATGAAGAGCAGAGCCGTCGGGATTGCGCCCACCAGAAGCGCTCCGAGTTGTTGAACGATATCCATGGCGGTCCCGGACTACTGCAACGGCTCAGATGAGGTTTTTCTGAGGTGGAACCCTCTTTTGTACCAAGGGACAACTCCCAAGTCAACGCATCCGGCGTACACAAAAGGGCATATTGTGACTCCGGTCACGAAATGGGAATTCTCGTGCAAAATAGGGCTTGATTTTGTTTGAAATAGTCCTACACTTAAAGCTACCACCTAGACCCGGTCCAGGGTCCAGCGGGCAGCCGGTATCGGGAAGTCCTTCCACTCCCGATTCCGGAGGCCCGCTTCTTAATTTTGGGCGCGATGCACCCAAGATAGCTTTCAGCCGTCAGCTCTCAGCTTTCAGATCCGATGAGCAGCTGGACGATTGTCATTTCGCGCCGACAAATTGCATCCTTCCAGGAGTTGGATATGGGCCCGACCATTCGATGCGCGCCTTGCCTCCGTGAGTCTTCTGATAGTCCTCGACCACTTTATCCCAGTCGGCGAAGGGCACTGTGGATCGGAGTTCTGGTGGCCCGATGAAAATGAACCACGGATACCCCGGCCCTTTCCCGTCCGTATCCATCATTCCGAACCCGCCGTGGCTAAAACCAGGCAGTACATATTCTGCGGGTACTGGTCGGACCCCTCCAGGGACATTCGGAGAAAGAAGTCGATAGTAAAACTCGTCCTTTGCCCTATCGTCATCAACACGGATGTCTGAAGTTCGAGGGATTCCTGACTCCGGAACCTCTATCACGTATCCGCCATTCCTCCAGGGAAGATGGGATGCGGTTGGATCGTTAAAAATCACCTGAATCCATCCAACGTATTTGTCTGGGAGATAGAACGTGTAACGACCATGGGAAGACTTTCCGCTTGCCTGCTGCGGAGGTGCCACGACAATCGCGAGAAGCGTTGCGGCCGCGCCCCATCTGGCGAGAATCGGCCTCACCCCTGGGCTCATGCTTTCCTCCTAAGGCTGTCCGCCCACCGCCGCCTTGTCCGCCGTCAGCAGTCCCTGCGCGCGGAGCCAGTTTTCCAGCAGCACCGGCCACTGGTCGAGGGCCGGATCGCCTTTGCCGAGGCCGGTGCCGTGGGCGCCGTTTGCAAAGACGTGGTACTCCGAAGGCACGCCGGCCTTCACCAGAGCCTCGTAAAAACGCAGGCTCTGCTCCACAGGCGCCGTCTCGTCGTTGAAGGTGTGGTAGATGAACGTGGGCGGCGTTTCCTTTGTGACAAAGAGGTCCGGAGAAAAGGCGGTACGAAGTACTTCGCACTGGTCCATCAGGTTGAAGATCTTGCAATAGCTCAGGTGCGAGGTGTCACTCGAGATCGCTCCGATCCACGGGTAGCCCAGGACCAGGAAGTCCGGCCGGCTGGAGACGCGGGCGATGGGGTCGTCGGCGTCGGGATCGCCGGGGACAAATTGCGTTCCGGCGAGCGCCGCCAGGTGGCCTCCGGCCGAGAAGCCGATGACCACAATGCGGTTGGGATCGATGTGGTAGTCGGCGGCGCGGGCGCGGACGGTCTGGATGGCGCGCCGCGCGTCGAGCAATGGAACCGGCAGCACATAACCGTGCGAGGTGAGCCGGTAGCTGAGAATGAAGGCGCGGAAGCCGCGCGCGGTGAACCAGTCGGCCACCTCGCGGCCCTCAAGGTCGCCCGCCAGACGCAAGTAGGCGCCGCCGGGAAGAATGATTACCGCCGACCCGTTAGCCGCGCCCTTTCGCGGTTCGAACAGGGTGAGCGCGGGAATGTCGTCGCAGGTGGCGCCCTTGGCCTCAGGCGCGGTTCCCGGCCACAGGCGGATGGTCTCGATGCCGAGGAAGGCGTTGTTCGTTCCCGGCGTGGCGCAGGAGACGGTCTGCGCACATGCGGCCGGCAGCGCCAATAGCGCGATCATGAGAAACGCAAAGATCTGTTTCATGGGAGCCTCAATGGGTTTCGCGAGAATTATAGCGGGACAGGGCCGAATCCTTCCCGAATCGGGCGGCGTGGGTTGCGACTTCTTCCTTACCGGCGCTGCGCGGCGCGCATTGCATGGTATTCGTAGCAAGGATCGCTCGCGCCAGACCTCACCACGGGAACGCGCAGACGGCGCCTCGCAAAGGGGAAAGTCGTGGATCTCAAAGATGCAATTCAGAAGCACGCGCAGTGGAAGTTCCGGTTTCATCAGGCCCTGTTGACCAGCGAGCCGATGGATGCGGGCATCATTGCGAAGGACAACCAGTGCGAGCTCGGCAAGTGGCTGCACGGGGAAGCCAAAGCACTCTATGGACAGCGCAAGGCGCACGCTCAGTGCCTTGCTCGCCACGCCGCCTTTCACACCGAGGCAGGCAAAGTGGCCGTCACGATCAATGCCCATCGCAAGGACGAAGCCGAGCGCATGCTGGCCAACGGATCGCCATTCTCCGAGGCCTCGAAGGCTGTTTCTGTCGCCGTGATCGAGCTGCAGAATGAGATCGGCCGCTGAGCGGCAGGGGTCAGGTTTCAGGGTTCAGGGGTCGGAAAACCGGCGCCAGCCATTTCGATTCGGCATCATCCACCGCAGCGGCAGATCCGCCTGCTGACCCTGATTCCCTGCCAGAATGTTTGCCTAGTAGTAACTGCAGAGTAGCCGACCATAGCCGACGACTCGCCCGCCACCAAGAGCGTTTTCGATTCACTTGTTGACATCGC
>PLSB01000148.1 GCA_003165005.1 Acidobacteriaceae bacterium
CGTCGTTATAGCGCTTGCGCGCCACGCTGATGCGGTTCTCGGTCCCCGACAACTCGTCCTGCAAGCGCATGAACTGATCGCTGGAGCGCTTCTGCGGGTAGTTTTCGGTGAGCAGCAGCAGCCGGCCGATGGCGCCGTCGAGCTGGTTGTTGGCCGCCATTTTGGCCGCGGGGCCTTGCGCATTCAGCATTCCCGCCCGCGCATTGGCGATGTCGCCAAACACCGTGCTCTCCTCCTTGGTGAATCCCTTCACGGTCTCCACCAGGTTCGGGATCAGGTCGGCGCGGCGCTCCAGATCCGCATCCACGTTCGACCAGGCCTCCTTGACCACCTGATCTTTAGCCACCATCTGGTTCCTGGCGGTCACATAGCTGCCGAACACCATCAAGACCGCCAACAGCAGAACGGCCACAACGGCCAGCGTAATTCCAAGTCCACGGCTCATACAGTTTGATTCTCCTCTGCGAATGCAGCTTCTAGCTGCTAGCTTCTAGCCTCTAGCTCTCTAACCGCGCGATACTGCACCATTCTGGGGTGCCCCAGGTCCCGATTTTGGGACCTGGGAAACCGGGATGCCAATTCAAGCGGCCGCGTTCTCGTCCTCATCAGATCGCGCAACCGGCACCTGGCTAGAAGCTAGCGGCTAGTAGCTAGAAGCTGAATTACCAGCTTCCTCCGGCGCCGCCGCCGCCAAAACCACCACCGCCGCCGCCAAAACCGCCGAAACCACCGCCGCCGCCTCCACCGAATCCGCCACCGCCGCCGAAGCCCCCGCCAAAACCGCCGCGGCCGCGGCCCCCGCCCGACATAAGTCCCAGGCCCCACAAGCCAAACAGCCCCAGACCTCCCAGAACGCGGAATATGAAAATAAGGACAAAAATCGTGACGATGATGCCCCCGAATACGTTGCCAGCGGAAGGCTGATTTTGCTGCGCCGGCTGGTCTGCGGGCGCGGGCGCATTGTCCAGCGTGACATGGGCGTCGTCGGCAATCACCTGGGCAACTTCGCCCACAGCCGCCGTCACCGCGCCGTCGTAGTCGCCGGCCTTCAGATCGGGAACCATGCTGCGGCCGATGTCGCCGGTCTTGCCATCGGGCAGAATGCCTTCGAGTCCATAGCCGACTTCGATGCGATACTTGTGATCGGCGACGGCCAAAAGCACCATGGCGTACCGGTTCTGGCCCTTTGCCTTATCCTTGTCCCCCATCTTCCAGTGGTCTTCAAGCTGCGTGGCGTAGTCGGCCGCGTCGTCGCCGTCCAGATCGTGCACCGTCACCACGGCAATCTGCGCATTGGCCTGGCCGTGATCCAGTTGCGCACAGAGGCTGTCGAGCCGCGTGACGGCCTCCGGCGAGAGCACGTGCGCAAAATCGCTGACGTAGTCGGTGGGCTGAGGAAGGTCGGCCACGCGCTCGGCGTACAAAGGAACGGCCGGCAATGCAAAGAGCGCCGCCAGCAAGAGCGGAAACACGGCGAAATGCGCGCGGCCAGGGCCTTTCATTGCATCTCTATTGTACGTGGGCAGGGCGGCGGAAGTTCCTTGTGGCGGGCAGACTCAGTCCCCAAGGAGGTGCGGCGCTGCAGCCTGTATGAACTCGCGTGGCCCAATGATTTTGGTTCCCTTCCAGAAACGGGGAAAGTGCTTGCGGTTGCCGGTAATCAGGTAGTCGGCACGTGCTGCGTCGGCACATTCGATGAAGATGTCGTCGTCAGGATCGCTTGTTACTTCCAGCCGCCGATAGGGAGAAACCAAGAAACTACGGTTCTTGATCAGTTGCAGAAACCGAAGGCGGGCGCCCCTGGGAATTTCAAGCTCGGCGCGGGAGAGCACTTCGGCATATTCATCCAGGACGGGCTGCGAAACATAGAGACGAGCCGGCCGAGCAAGAGAAATCATGAGGGCGGTTCGTGGAATGCCCTCCTCTTGAAGCGCCGCTGAAATAATAACATTGGTATCCAGAACCAGGCGCAGCGCTAGCACGGGCGCTTCTTCCTTTGCGCCCGCGCGGCCTTGATCACGCGATCGATCTGTCGCGAACTCAAAAGGTTGGTTCCCTTCCGTTTCGCATCTTCGCCGATGATCTTCAGGATTTCCGGCTCAGGGGCGGCGAGTTTTACATATTCGCGAAGGCTCATGAGCACTGCTCTCGGCGTGCCGCGTTTCTCAATCACCAGAGAACGGCCTTGGCTGTCCACGTCGTCGAGTATCCTCCCGAAATTGGCTCGCGCCCGCAGGGCGGAGATGACGGTTCCATTGCTTGCCGATGCCGACATAAACTCTACACTCCAATTCTTTCAACTGTACAGTTTCCACAGGATACAGTCAATCAAAACAGTTACACTGGAATAGAAATGACCGAATCTACGATCCCCGCCCCCCCGATTGCCCGCAAAGAGCACAGGGAAACCACACTGCACGGCGTTGTCCTGACCGACGACTACGCCTGGCTGCGCGACAAAGAGAATCCCGATGTGACCGCTTACCTCGAGGCCGAGAATGCCCATGCCGAGGCGGTGATGGCGCCGCTCGCCGGGCTGCGCGAAGAGCTTTACGGGGAGATGCTGAGCCACATCAAGCAGACCGACGTCTCGGTCTCCTATCGCGACGGCGACTGGTGGTACTACTCGCGCACTGAGGAGGGCCTGCAGTACGGCATCTTTTGCCGCAAGCGCGGCGGGCCGGATGGGCTCGACGCCGATGCCGCGGAAGAGATCGTGCTCGACGGAAACGAACTCGCCAAGGGCCACGCGTTTTTCGCGATCGGCGACACCGACATCAGCGACGACGGCCGCTGGCTGGCTTACACCAGTGACACCACCGGCTTTCGCCAGTACACGCTGCGCATCAAGGACCTCACGACCGGCGAGACGCTTGCGGACGAGATGGAACGCGTGGGCTCGGTGGTATGGGCCGCCGACAACCAGACGCTCTTCTACACCGTGGAAGACGAGCAGCAGAAGCGGCAGTATCAACTATGGCGAGGCTCAGCCGGGAAGCTTGCTGAGGCCGCGCTGGTCTTCCAGGAAGACGACGAGCGTTTCAACATCGGCGTGGGGCGCACGCGCGATGGCAAATTTATCGTTCTCGAGTCGGCCAGCCACACCACGAGCGAAGCGCAGGTTCTCAAGGCCGACGACCCTACCGGCGCATTCGACGTCATCGCCCCGCGCGAGGACGAGCACGAGTACTCGCTCGACCATCGCAACGGCTTGTGGTTCATCCGCACCAACGATCGCGGGCGCAACTTCCGCCTGGTTACCG
>PLSB01000066.1 GCA_003165005.1 Acidobacteriaceae bacterium
GAAGCCATCCTCAATCCTGCGCAGCCTGCTTCCAAGAAGGTCTCTGCGTAGTAACATCAACCTAACCGCCGCCTGCCACTTTCTACTACGCGCGGGACATGCTCCGAACGAATTCTTGAGCGGAGCTCCCGCAGGAGCTAGAGTATTTTCACTATTCCTACAGGGCGGGTTTCGTGGTTTCCCACCCTTTTCACAAAAAACGTGAAAAGGATGGGGCACGGAGTATCCTTACACCATCAGTGAAAATGCTCTAAAGCCCCTCACTCATTTTGCTGCAGTTACGGCACCCTTCGACTACGCTCAGGGCAGGCTAGAAGTCGTGCCCTTTCACGTTTCGTCCAACTTGCAGAGTTTTTCCGCAGCCTGTTTTAGCCGTGCCGAAAAAGGCGGAAGAGAAGGACTCGGGCTTTAAAGCCGTGCCCTTTTTACAAAGCCTCGATCGGGATACAGCAAGCCCGATCTTGCACCGGCCCGCATTTCTCACAGGTGTCTCGATGGGAGGGAAGATAGTCCATTTTCAACCATCGCGTGTCCTGCGGGGGTCAGGAGACCCCCGCTACAGCCGGTCAGGAGACCGGCGGTACGAATTCTCGCCGCGTGTGAGAAATGCGGGCTAGGGTGGGGCACCAGCATGTGAGCCATGGACGGCGCTACGAAGAATTTCCTAGAATTCCGAGACTTTTGCATCACGGGCCGTGTCCAACCAAATGGAGGTTGAGATGAAAAGCAGCACTCGACTCGCACTTTGCCTACCGCTGGCCCTCGTGGCCGTTCTTTGCCTGGCTGGATCGAACGTGAATGGTTCGCTCCTGAAGCTCGTGCCTGGCCTCACCGCGGTTCAGGCCGCCGGCCAAGCCCAGGCGCCGCCCGATCAGGGACCCGATCCCGCAGCCGTCAATCAGGCGCCTGATAGCAGCGCAGGACCTGCCGGCCAGTCCTATACCACGGAGGCTCCGCCGACCGACCAGAATCCCGACGACGCCAGCTACGCGGACCAGCCCACCGCAACCGCTACTGAAGCTCCGCCGCCGCTGCCCGATTACGCGCAGCCGCCGGCGCCGGGCGATGGATACATCTGGACGCCCGGCTACTGGGCCTGGGGCCCATACGGCTATTACTGGGTGCCCGGCGTGTGGGTTGAGCCCCCGTATGCCGGCGGGCTCTGGACGCCCGGCTACTGGGGCTTCTATGGCGCCCGCTACATGTGGTACCCCGGCCATTGGGGTTCCCATATCGGCTGGTATGGCGGCATCAATTACGGCTTCGGTTACGTCGGATTCGGTTACGAGGGCGGCTACTGGAATGGCGGCCACTTCTTCTATAACCGCGTCTACAACAACATCAATGGGCGCGTGGTGCATAACATGTACAGCTACCGCGCCAATGTGCGCGTCAACCCTGCGGGTCGCTCCAGCTATCGCGGCGGGCCGAACGGCGTGGTGTCGCGTCCGCGGCCGCAGGAAGGCGCTGCGTATCGCGAGCCGACCGCGCCGCGCATGAACACACAGGCGCAGCACGAGCAGAACTACGGCCAGGTGCGTGGGCAGTATGCCAGCGAGAATCACGGCAGACCGGCCACGCCGGCGGAGTCGCGCCCGCTGCGTGCCGAACCGAACGTCAAGCCGCAGCAGCGCAGCGGCGGCGGAGGCCATTCCGGGGGCCGTCGCTAAGCCGTCACCGTGCCCCATCCTTTCCGCGTACTTTGCGGAAAGGGTGGGATACTGAATCGGCAAAAACACCAAGGGCCGCACGCTCCATCGGCGTGCGGCCCTTATCTTTGCCGGGAATCGACTGATCCCTGACCCGTGAAACCTGCGGCAGGCCGGCGACGGTGGCCGCCAGGCAGATCACGGAAAGGGATCGGGAGTGCACCGGAAGCTCTCTCCGCCTTCATCGTATACTGATCGCATGTCGATTGTGCGCAACCTTGCCGGCATCGCCAAGGGCATGAGCATCACCGCGCGCGAGGCGTTTGCGCCCACCGAGGTGGAGAACTACCCTGACGGCGCCGGCCCCAATCGCGGAGCGGTCTTCGAGTCGCGCTTCCGCGGCGCGCACGTGCTCGAGCGCGACGAGCAGGGCCTCGAGAAGTGCGTGGCGTGTTTCCTTTGCGCCGCGGCCTGCCCCGCGAACTGCATCTATATTGAAGCCGCCGAGAACACCGCCGAGAATCGCATCTCCTCGTCGGAGCGCTACGCCAAGGTCTACAACATCGACTACAACCGCTGCATCTTCTGCGGCTACTGCGTGGAAGCCTGCCCGACCGACGCCATCACGCACGGCCACGGATTCGAGCTGGCTACGCTCAACGCCACCAATCTGGTGATGCGCAAGGAAGACATGCTGGTTCCCATCGCGGCGCTGACGGCGAAGTGAAGAGGGCTCTCCGCGGCCCGGGTTATCCTTGCAGCAGGCCGCATGAGGGCAGAAGCTGCCCGGTGAGCCTTTTTCCGGCAGGAAGACGTTCGCCCAAAGTGGTTTCGGGCAATTGCCCCCCGTTTTTTGGTTGTCTTGCTGCGGACAATTATGCGCTTTTGCTCATCCTCAAGCGCATAATTGTCGATGAAACCTATGAGTTTGTCAGTCAGTTCGGTTCTGTGAGCAGGCTGGCATGGGTTTGTACGAAGCCGATGAACAGGTTTCCGTGGAGGGATCAAATGCGGATTCGCAGTCTGCTGGGCGTCTGGGCCATGGCGGCTGCGGTCTGCTGTTCGGCAAGCGCTCAGAGCCCGTCCGGGCCGGAAGGCCAACTGCGCACCCTGACGAAGGCGCGGGAGGTCCACGACTTTCCCCTCGAGCAGGCCGAGCGTTCCTATCCCGTGCATCTGCATGCGGTGGTCACCTACTACGATCCCTATATCGACACGCGGCACGGTGCGCTCTTTGCCTGTGACAGTTCAGGCTGCGTCTTTGTGGCGATTTCCCCCGGTCCTGTTCTTCCCATCCGAGCCGGCGATGCGGTTGACATCCAGGGAGTGACGGGCCCCGGCGACTACGCTCCGGTGGTGCTGAGCGGCCGCGTGCGGCGCGAAGGGCTGTCCCATCTGCCCCTGAACCCCCCGGAGATCAGTCTGCCGCGATTGCTCACGGGAGTCTTCGACTGCCAGTGGGTGGAGGTCGAGGGCCGCGTCCGCAATGTGCACCTGGAGCCGCACAACGCGATTCTCGAAATCGCGGCCGAGGGCGGCTCGATCACGGCAATCACTCCGCGCGAGCCCGAAGCGGACTACGAATCCCTGGTCGATTCGCTGGTGCACATTCAGGCCAACGCGGCTCCGCTATTCAACCAAAGCCGCCAGATGGTGGGGGTGCACGCCTTCTTTCCTTCGCTGCGCGAATTGAGCGTGATCCAGGCGGCGCCGCGCGATCCTTTCTCCGTGCCGGAGGTCACCATCTCGCAACTGTTCCGTTTTGCGCCGGCCGCCGAACTGCTGCATCGCGTGCATGTGCGCGGCAACGTCACCCTCGACTGGCCGGGCCGCATTCTGTGCATTCAGAACGGCAAAGACGGCATCTGCATGCAAACCACGCAAGCCACAGGCGTGGCCCTGGGCTCGCTCGTCGATGTGGTTGGGTTTCCCGCCATCAGCCAGTTCAAGCCGACGCTCGAAGATGCCAGCTTCCGCGTCTCCGGGCAGTCCTCCGCGTCCGCGCCGCGTCCCATCGCGCCCGGCGACGCCCTCCAAGGCGATCTCGACGGCCAGGTGGTCGAGATCGACGCCGAGCTGATCGGTCAGGATCCAGTGGCCAGCGATCCGACGCTCATCTTGCGCGCCGGTTCCCTGCTTTTTTCGGCCACACTTCCCAAAGACGCGGTTGGCGCCGCATCTTCGTGGAAGGAGGGCAGCATGCTGCGCATCACCGGAGTCTGCAGCGTGCAGGTGGACCCGCTGAGCACCAGTCTGGGAGAAGGCTCGGTGCGGACTCAGTCGGTGCACATCTTGCTGCGCACGGCCAGCGACATTACCGTACTGCGAACGCCTTCCTGGTGGACGCCGCAACACACCCTGGAGAGCTTCGCCGCCGTGGGGCTGGTGATACTTGTCGCTCTCGCCTGGATCGCCGTGCTGCGGCATCGTGTGGACCAGCAAACCAAGGCCCTCCGCGCGAGCGAAGAGCGGCTGCGCCATCTCTCGGAACACGACGCGCTCACCGGACTGCCCAACCGCCTCTTGCTCGATGACCGGCTGCAGACCTCGCTGGAGCGCGCGCAGCGCTTCCAAACCTGCCTCGGCCTGCTCATGGTGGATCTGGACGGATTCAAGGATGTCAATGACGTCTTCGGCCATCACGTGGGCGACATGTTGCTTTGCGAACTGGCCGAGCGCTTCAGTGCCTGTGTGCGCGCTACTGACACCGTCGCCCGCATGGGTGGCGACGAGTTCATCATCCTCCTCCCGGACCTGCACGTTCCCGTCGAGGCAGAAAGGATCGCGGCCAAAATCGTCGCGGCTGCTTCAAACCCGATGAGCATCGATGAAATGCAGGTGGCGGTCACGGTCAGCATCGGCCTGGTGACCTACCCCGAGGAAGGCTCCGATGTGGAGTCGCTTCTGCGCTGCGCCGACGAAGCCATGTACGCCGCAAAGGAAGAGGGGAAGAACCGATTGCGGGTCTACCGGCGGAAAACCGCGGATGACGGCGACGCCGGCGAGCAGGTCCGGCGGCAGTTGCCGGTTCCGGCTGGCA
The DNA here is from genome assembly GCA_003165005.1 of Acidobacteriaceae bacterium. GTDB lineage: Bacteria > Acidobacteriota > Terriglobia > Terriglobales > Acidobacteriaceae > Telmatobacter. The sequence continues at coordinate 4,690 of PLSB01000066.1, forward strand.
AGATGTCTGCGTGATTTAGACCGGAACCAGAGATGCTGTACCCAGCGATGGTGGCCTCCCACCCTTGCGACAGAAAGAAGCCGCAAGGATGGGGCACGGAGCTCCGGGGTACAGCAATCAAGGTTTCGCTCCAGATGTAGCGCCGACCTCCAGGCCGGCTGTTGCGCGGGCCTCCTGGCCCGCACATCTCTGCTGGCCTGCATTTCTCACGGATGTCTCGACGGCGGGGGAAATAACTCGATTTCAACTGCCGCCCACCTTGCGTGGGTCGGGAGACCCCCGCTACAGCCGGTCGGGAGACCGGCGGTACAGGCTCTCGCAGTCCATGCCTTCATCCCGCTCCGGTCAGCAGTCCGCGCTTACGCATCTCCGACCTCACGCGTTCCACCTTCCAGTCCAGCGCGCCAGAGCCGTCGACGACGAGATCGGCATTTTCCGCCGAGGGCGGCACGAACTTCAGGCTCGAGGGCCGCACGCGGTGTTCCCATTGTTCGCGGACCGATGCCTCGCTTCTGCCGCGCTCACGGCTCCTGTTCCACTTTTGCGGCAATGCGCGGCGCCAGGCGCTTGAGCAGGCCGGCCAGCCGAGCCTCCACCATGCGGCCCGTCTCCTCGACCTCGACGTGGCTCAGCGGGGTTGAGCCCAGTCCCGCGGCCAGGTTGGTGACGCAGGAGATGCCCAGCACCTCGATTCCCATGTGCCGCGCCACAATCGTCTCCGGCACCGTGGACATGCCCACCAGCGTGGCGCCGAGCGCGCGGAAGGCGCGAATCTCCGCCGGCGTTTCGAAGCTCGGCCCCGGCGTGGCGAGATAGACGCCCTCCTTGAGAGCCAATCCCAACTCGCCAGCCTGTCCCTCGTCGCCCGTGAATCCCTCTTCGCGCGCCGCCTCCTGGGCCAGCTCGCGCAGCGCCTTCGAGTAGGCCTCGGTCATGTCGAAGAAGCGCAGTCCCGCGCCCGGCCTCGCGGCGAACCTCGGCTCATTCGGCCCGGTGAGAGGATTCCAGCCCATCATATTGATGTGATCGGCCAGGAGCACAATTTGTCCGACATGAAGCCCCTGGGCAATTCCGCCGGCCGCATTGGTCAGCACCACGGCGCGAATTCCCAGAGCGCCTAGCACGCGCATGGGGAACGTGACCTCGCGCGGCGAATAGCCCTCGTAGGCGTGCGCGCGCCCTTGCAGGACAATCACCGGCGCCCCGCCGAGCTCTCCGGCGACCATGCGCCCGGAATGTCCCTCGACCGTCGAATGGGGGAAATGCGGAATCTCGCCGTAGGGCATGACGGCCGCGCCGGCAACCGCATCGGCCGCGGCGCCCAGCCCGGAACCCAGCACAATGCCTACGCGCGGCGCGCCCCCGCCCAGCCGCCATTCCAAATACTCTGCTGCCTCTTGAACCTGTTCGTAGTACGTCATATCCTCATATCCAAAATCCTGAAGTCCGTGGCTGCGCTTTCGACATTCTACCCCTCCCTCTCGCCGCCCGCTGTGCAAAGCAGCTTCCGCAGGGCACGGCATCGGCCGATTCGAAGGAGCCACGTATGTTCAGAGGGGCCTTGGCCCTCAAGGAACAGCGCAGGTTGGTGGAGCGGCGCGGGGCTGCGTTAGACCGATTCCAGAATTCACGTACCCTCTTGAGGGGGTGAAAGGTGGCATTTTCTTGAGGAAAATGCCACTCAGGTGCCGCGGTTCTGGAGTAAAGCAATTCTGGAATCGGTGTAGCATCGGGAGCATGGAAGCGCACGCAACTTTGCCGCACGCGCAAGAGCCGTCCGTCTCCGGGCGCAGCCGGCGCCGCGACGCGATGGAAATCGCCGTGGCCTACGCGCTGATCCTGGCGGTGGAGTGGACGCCGCGGCCGCTGCAACGCGTGCTTTGGCTGGTGGCCGTGATGGGCGTGGCGCTGATCGTGTGGCGGTCATTCGACGGCTGGCAGACGATGGGCTTTCGCGCCGCGAACTTCGGGCGCTCGCTGTGGATCGCCGGCGCGGCGGTTACGCTGGCCGCCGCGGCGGTTACGCTGGCCGCCCGGATGCACACGCTTCTGGCGCCCGGCGGCCCGCTCGCGTTCGTTGCCACGTATTGCGCCTACGCCCTCTGGAGCGGCGTGCAGCAGATCCTCTTGCAGGGCGTCTTTCTGTTGCGCTTTCTTCGCCTGATTCCGAGGCCCGCGGCTGCGGCGCTCGTGACCTCCGCGCTCTTCGCCCTGGCGCACCTGCCCAACCCGGTCCTTATGCCCATCACGTTGGTTTGGGGCTGCGCCGCGTGCCTGCTGTTTCTGCGCTACCGTACCATCTATGCGCTCATGATCGCCCACGCCATCCTGGGCATCACCGTCGCCATCACCGTTCCCGGCCCGGTGGACCACAACATGCGCGTCGGCCTCGGCTATCTGAGGTACGACCCGAACAAGCACGCGCACCGCATGTACCATCTACCGCAGCCATAGCGACCAGATCGCGTCCACCGTGGCATGGGTCACGGCCGATGCGCCCACGCGCCGCTCCTGGCGCCACGCGCGGCCGTAGAAGATCCCCGCCAGCGCCGCCAGCAGCACATAGCGCCAATTGAAATCGAGAGCGCGCTTGTTGAAGTGCGCGAGGCCGAAAAGACAAGCGGTCGCGCACAGCGCCCCGTAACGGCCCAGGCGTTTTTCGAGAAGATTCTGCAACCAGCCGCGGAAGAACAGCTCCTCCGGCACGGCGATGAAAAAGAAAGTAAAGAGCCAGGCACCGGCGATCGGCCCGATTCCCGGCCAAACGCCGTGGAGATGCAAAAACCCAAGGCTCAGGCCCAGCGCCAGCGCAATCGGCGTGCACCACGCGGTCTCGCGCAGCCCGATTCCTACATCCTTCCAGCGCAGACGCAGATTGAAGCCCGTACCATCGAGCTCGCGGATGAGTACGAACCCGTAGATGCCCGCGTCGAGGAGGAGAATCTTGTTGAAGATGGCCAGATGCGCGGGCCACGCGCCCTCAAACCAGCGCAGATCGACGGCCAGTCCCAGCCCGGCAAGCACCAGGAAGTCGCGCCAGTTGCCGTGCTGGCCCGCATCCACGCGTGCCGCCTGGCCCAGCAGCAGCGCAATCGCTACCGGCACGAGCGCATACAGCGCCAACCATCCCCAGCCGAAGACGCCTGCGCCGCAAGCCACCAACAGATAGGGAATCGCGAGCGCCGCGGGCCAGGCAAACTGCATCCAAGCAGGTAACGCACGCACGCGCTCGGCGGCAAGCTGAGGGAAGAACGCTACCGCCAGGTAAGGAATCAGCGCAAGCAGCGCGGCGATGAGGTTCAAAGGAGTGACCAGAGCCATCTCATCCATTGTGCGCCCATGGGGCGGCGGCGCCTTCGCGCAAAACCTTAGTCACGGCTTTGCGGCGATTTCATGTAATGAATCACGGCGCTTGTCCGATAGACGCTTCAGTCATTTGTGGAGGCTTAGGTGACTCTTCTCACGTGGAGTCATGCCTGCAGTGTGGGTGTGCGGGCTATGGACGACCAGCACGGCATCCTGATGGAAGCGATCAACGCACTCCGCCTGGCGCTGGTGCGCGGAGCCGGGCAGGAAAAGATCAGCGAGCTGCTGGATGAACTTATCGAATTCACCCGCATGCACTTCTGGAGCGAGGAGCAAATCATGGCGCAGACCGGCTATGCCGGCCTTGCGGAACATCGCGCCGAGCACCATCGCATCCTGGCCGATATTCTGCAGTCTGCGCATCGCCTGCAATACGGCGAAGGCGTCGAACTGCGCCCCCTGCTCTGCAACCTGCACCACGGATTCCTGAACCACATTGAAACCATGGACCAGAAGTACACTCCGTGGCTTCGGCAACACGGCGTCTGCTGACGCGAGACGCGTTCGCTCCCGCATGTCCAGCTACGGAACACAAACGCCGCGCGGCGGGCCCGCTCAACTTTATCGCCATTTTCCCGATAACCCATATGCCGGAGTCTTTCGGCGGGAGCAATGAGATATGTCTCTTTTAACCTGGAACGATAGCTTCTCGGTCGGCGTGAAGACCATCGATCAACAGCACTCGGGCCTGTTCGCGATTGTGAACGAGCTGCACGCCGCGATGATGACGGGAAAGGCGAAAAACGTTCTCGGCGCGCTGCTGGACAAGCTGGTGAAGTACACGGTTGAGCATTTCGCCTACGAAGAGCGCATGATGGAAGCGGCCAAATACCCGAACCTTGTCACGCATCGCGCGCATCACACCGATCTCACCAAGCAAGTGGGTGACTTCATGGCCCGCTACAAGCGCGGCGACGGCGCACTGAATATTGAATTGCTGCGTTTCCTGAGTGACTGGCTCACCAAGCACATCCAGCACGAGGACAAGGAATACGTCCCCTGGCTCAACCGCAATAGCGGGAAGTAACGCTGAAGAGCGGGATCGAGCTCTCGATTCGATGCGACGACGCCGGCGAGCGTTCGAGAGGAATGGGCCATGGCCGAGTTGAGTTGGTGCGACAAATATGCCGTTGGCGTTGAAAGCATCGACGCCGAACACAAGGAGATGTTCGACGCGGTGCGGGAACTCGGGTCGGCGATGGCCCAGAACGCGGACGCGGCAGAGACGGGCGCGCTTCTTGAGAAGCTGGTGGATGCCACCGGCAAGCACTTCGCCGATGAAGAGGCGATGATGCGCGAGGCGAAGTACCCGGGCCTTGCACTGCACGCGGCGAACCACCAGCGCCTCAAGGAGAAGGTGGAGGCATTCGCTGACCGCTACAGCCAAAGCGGCGCCAAGATGAACCAGCATGCGCTGAATTTTCTTCGCGATTGGCTGGTGTATCACATCGAGAACGACGACCAGCGGCTCGGCGATTGGTTGAAGAATCGCGTGCGCGACCTGGCCCGCGCGCAAGCGCAGCCGCAGGCCGCCGGACACAGCGGGTAAAGCGAGCCGCACGGTCAAGATCGCAGCCGTTTTTGGGATAAGGAGAAACTGAGGAGATTCTGCCGGCGGCTTTCCCGTCTAACGTTCAATCGCATCACCCTTCATCTGGTTTCATGGATTCAATCCGGCGCACGCGTGGCGAGGATGTCCCACCCATAGTTG
>PLSB01000227.1:0-8930 GCA_003165005.1 Acidobacteriaceae bacterium
TATACAGCATTCAATAGTTGCGCAATTGCGGTTTTGAAAGCGCACGACTTGAGCGCGCGCTGAATCGATGCACGATGGAGCACGAAGTGTCGGGGCACGACTTGAGTCGTGCCGCAAAAGGCGCATAAAATCAGGGGCTTTAGCCCCTGAGGGGCGCTTCCTGGTCGGATTAGAGGACTGATGCAACCGATTGCGGCCAGGAAACAGGGATCGGGCGCCAGGAATTAGGATTAGAAAATAGGGATCAGGGACTGGTCGCGTCGCGAGCGTCGCAAGAGGGCAGAGGTTTTTCCCGAGGGGGGATAGTGAAGAGCGGAGAACAGAGCATCGATCTTAGCGGAGATGAATTGATCGAGTCGCGCGATGTGCAGGACGCGCCGCCCGCGGCCTCTTCGCCCGCGGCGGCATTGGGCCCGTCGGAGGTCAATAGCCGGCTCTTCGCCTCGCCCCAGGCCGAGGCCATCAAGAACGAAATCTGTGCGGTGGGCCGCAAGCTGTGGTTGCGCCAGTATGCCGACGGCAACGGCGGCAATATCTCCTATCGCATCGGGCCCAACCAAGTGCTTTGCACGCCGACCCTGGTGAGCAAGTACGACATGACGCCGGAAGATATCGGGATGACGGATCTGGAGGGCGTGCAGATTGCGGGATCAAAGCCGCAGACCAGCGAACTGCTGCTGCATCTGGAGATTTATAAAGCCGTGCCCGAGGCCAAGGCGGTCGTGCATTGCCATCCGCCGCACGCCACGGCCTACGCCATCACAGGGCGCGTGCCGCCCAACCTTGTGCTTCCGGAGTTCGAGGTCTTTGTGGGCAAGGTGGCGATCTCGCCCTACGAAACGCCGGGCACCAAGGCCTTTGCCGAGACCGTTCTTCCTTACGTGAAGCGCCACAACACAGTGCTCTTGTCGAATCACGGCATCGTGTGCTGGGCCGACTCGGTGACGCATGCCGAGTGGTGCGCCGAGGTGCTGGATTCCTACTGCTGGACGCTGATGCTCGCCCGCCAAATGGGCGCGCCCATCTCCTACATCTCCGAGGAGCAAGGCTCCGACCTGCTGGCCATCAAGAAGAAACTGGGCCTGCCCGATATTCGCTTCGACGCGTCGAGCATGAAGGCGGGCCAGTCGTCACCTCCCGAAGCGCCGCGCTCGATTGCTGCGGAACCGGCTTCCTGCGACAGCCCGTCGGGGAGCGGCTCCGTCCTCTCCAGCGGCGATCTGGAGGCGTTGGTGAAATCGGTGACCGCAGAGGTGCTGAAGGCCATGGGAAGATAAGGCGGGACTACGGAACTAGGTCTCTGACCGCTTGATTTTGCACCATCCCTGGGTGCCCCAGGTCCCGATTTTGGGACCTGGGAAACCGGGATGCCAAGGTTCGAATTCACACGGTCAGATACTCGCGGGCCTGCGGGGCCGAGGAACTCCATGCGGATTGAATCGGACGACGTTCTGATCGTCATCGACGTGCAAAACGATTTTTGTCCCGGCGGGGCGCTGGAGGTGCCGCGCGGGGACGAAGTGATTGCGCCGATCCTCTGCATTGCGCCGCGCTTTCGGCACACGGTTCTCACAGAAGATTGGCATCCCGCCAATCACATTTCGTTCGCGGCGTCGCATCCGGGCAAAAAACCGTTTGAAACCATCGCGCTTGCTTATGGGCCGCAGACTTTGTGGCCGCTGCATTGCGTGCAGGGGACGGCGGGCGCCGATTTTCACCCCAGGCTCCATCTGCCGCAGGCCGAGTTGATCCTGCGCAAGGGATTCCGGCCGCAGATCGATTCCTACTCGGCGTTTTTTGAGAACGATCGCGCCACGCCAACCGGCCTCGCCGGTTATCTGCGCGAGCGGGGCCTCACGCGCGTGTTTTTTGCCGGACTTGCTTACGACTTTTGCGTGGGCTACTCGGCGCTCGACGCGCGGCGGCTAGGCTTTCCGGCAGTGATCTTGCGCGACGCCTGCCGCGCCATCGATTTGAATGGCTCTGTAGCGGCGATGGAAGCGGAATTCGTGAAGGCGGGAGTCGCTGTCATCGAGACAGCTCAGATCTTAGACGTTGCGGCCAGGGAGAATGCCGAGGAGGGAATTCGCCAAGGTTTGGCGGACGCTGAAAGCGGCAGGATCAGGTCGGCAAAAAGCTTTTTCGACGAGTTTGAAAACGGCCACGGCACTCCCCGATAGAAGCGCTCTTCCGTCCGAGTAGAATCGCATCAGGTGTAGCGATCGCATTGCGTCTTCTGTATGTCCCGCAACTTCTACATTCTCGGCGCCACGCTCGGGTTTTTCGCGCTTGTCTCGGGAGGCATGGCGCTGGCGCCGTCGAGCTTTCAGCCCGGTTTGCCGGCCAACGGAACGCTTTGGCGCACCGTGGCGCTGATTCTTCTGCTGGCGGCGCTGGGATCGGCGTTGATCGCAGTGATGAGCAATCTTTTCGAACAGGTCGAGCGGCGCAGCCAGGAGGCGCGCCGCGCGGCCCGGCAAAGGCGGCGCGGCAGACGCGAGCCTTGAGCGCCTCTGGCTCATTTTTGATCCGGCAACAGAATACGGCCCCCGTGCCCCATCCTTTTCCACGCCTCGTGCGGAAAGGGGTGGGAAACCGAGTCACTGTTTATTTGCCGAATCGATAGAATAGAAGTGCGCGGGCGCGTGCCTGCGCAGGATTGAGCTGACAGCGATGTTTGAAGTTACCGTGGAGGCAGATTTCTCCTCCGGCCACTATTTGCGCAACTACAAAGGCAAGTGCGAGAACCCGCACGGCCANNGGCCACAACTACAAGGTCCGCGTGACGCTGGCCGGCGCCGAGCTCGATGCAGCCGGTCTGCTCGTCGACTTCAAGCTGCTCAAGCAGGTGCTGCGTCCGGCGATCGAGCGCATCGACCACCAGATGCTGAACGAACTGGAGCCGTTCACGGTGCTCAACCCCTCCGCCGAGAACCTGGCCAAATATTTTTACGACGAAACCAACCGCCATCTCGCGGATGTGACCGCGGGCCGCGTGCGCGTGAAAGACTGCACCATCTGGGAGACGGACACGACCACGGCTACTTACTACGAGTAGCCGGGCGCTTTTTCCGGCTGCTCGTGGGCTGTGCTTTGCGGCGCTTCCAGTTGGGCGGCAGTTCGTCGCCCTTCATAGGCGGGGTATCGGGCCCTGCCTTGGCAAGTAATGCGCGAACGCCGGCAACATCGGCATCGCGAGTGTAATTGGCGAAAAACTCCAACGTGCGCGAAACGGCAAGTCTCTCAGCCACGGCGACATTGATCAGCTGATTGAGCGCGACGCCTTCTTCCTTGGCCATTGCTCTCGCTTCTTCCAATAGCGTGGGCTGGAGCCGTAATGCAAAGTTGCTTGTTCTCATCTGCGTTTCATCCTTTCCAAGGCTTCGCCGGGAAGTAGTGCTGAAATACCGAAGCGCCTTGCGGCGACGAGAAAATCACGCGTATTGAGGGTAATGATCGCCTCTGCCTTTCCGTGGTAAGCGGTCTCAAGGACAAATTCATCGTCCGGATCTACCAATTGAGGACGTAATCTATTGGCGATATGCACCGGCTCGCCCAAAGTACAAAACGTCTTCACGATGCCGAGGATCGTTATCGTGTCGAACACAGATACGATCAGATGCTCTGATCGAGTCAGAACCGCCTCGTACTCTAAGACGAGAGGCACTGAAACGAGCGGCTTGAGTTCCTCATCGAGCACCATCCTCAGCAGCTCGCGTGACGCGCCTCTTTTGCTGCGAATCGCAGCTACCAGCACGGACGTATCGAGCACTGCCCGCATGGACAGATCATATCACATGCAATATCATCGCGCATCGCGCCATTCGTGCCGCAACGGCCGTCCGGCGGCGCCAAGAGCGTGAATTTCAGTTCATGCTGCCCGATTTCGACTGCAGGTACTTGTCGAAGGGAACCTCGAAGTAGAAGAGCTCGTTGCCCTCGGAGTCGCGGATGGAGCGCACGTAGAGCCTGGCCCCGGCCAGCGGGTGGCTCAGCCCCGAGACATCGTAAAACAGGAAACCGGCGCGCGTGGTGTGCGGCTCGACGGCCAGGGCCGCGTACTCGAAGGTGTTGAAGTCCTGCTCGATCTCCAAGTTGCTGCCTTTGGGCTTGGTGTGGATGGGCGGCAGCGGCGCGGGCAGGGGAATCTTGCCGCCCTGGCGTTCCTTGCGCGTCATCAACCGTTCCACATCTTCGGGCTCGGCGGCCTGGATGCGATCGCCGCTGGCTGTCTCAAAGAGAATGCGCGCGTCGCGCAGCGAGATCGGCTTGTCGCCCAGGTTGGTGACGATGAGGCGCACCGGCATCACGTCGTGGTCGATGTAGTCGACGCGGAAGATGGATTCCTTTTCTTTGGTGTCGTAGGGTTCAACGGCGATGGCCACGTGCTCGTCGGGGTGGATCTCGACCGCGGGGAAGGCAGTGGCCGGCTGCACCGGAGGCGGCGTGTGGTCGGCGGCCAAGCCCGTCGCCGCCAGCCAAAAGATCAAAAGCAAAACTCCGCCAGAATTCCTCATCGTGCTCGACTGTATCATTCTAGGGTGAACCAACCTATGAATTGGATTCGACGCTCTACGATTAGACCGGCTGGAGCGCGATTCGGTAACGCATGACACTATTCTTTTATAATCTGGCCCTGCTTGCGGCGCTCGTAGCCGGGGCGCCGTGGTGGCTTTGGCGCATGGCCACCACCCAGAAGCACCGTGAGGGGCTCAAGCAGCGGCTGGGGCGCGTCCCGAGGCGGATGATTGCCGGCCCCGCGACCGCTGGCCGGCCGCTGATCTGGGTGCACGCGGTGAGCGTGGGCGAGGTGCTGGCCGTGACGCGGCTGGTGAAGACGCTGGATGCGGCGCTGCCGGAATACTCCGTGGCCATTTCGACCGCCACGCGCACCGGGCAGGCTCTCGCCCGCGAGCGCTTCGGCGTCCATCGCGTCTTTTATTGCCCGCTCGATCTGCCCTGGGCGGTGCGCGCGTATCTGAATGCGCTCGAGCCGCGCATGTTGGTGCTGGCGGAGACGGAGTTCTGGCCCAATCTGCTCCACGGCTGTTTTCGCCGCGGCATTCCCGTGGCCGTGGTGAACGCGCGCATCTCGGCTCGCTCCTGGCCGCGCTACAAAATGCTGCGCCGCCTCTGGAAACCGCTGCTGGGCCGGCTGAGCCGCGTCATGGCGCAGAGCGAGATCGATGCCGCGCGCCTGCTCGCGATCGGCTGCACTCCGGAGCGGGTTGCGGTAGCCGGAAATCTGAAATTCGATGTGCGCGCGGCCGAGGAGGCCGAGGCCACGCGGATGTTGAAGGCATCGGCGGCGGGTTTGCGCCTGGTGGTTGCGGGCAGCACGCTCGAAGGTGAAGAAGCGGCGCTGCTCGAGGCGTGGCCGCAACTGCTCATCGCCGATCCGCAACTGGCGATGGTGCTCGCGCCGCGGCATCCGGAGCGGTTTGCCGCCGTGGCGGCGCTCCTCGAGCGGTCGGGCCATCGCTGGACGCGCCGGTCAGAGTGGAATCGCGAGCCGGCGGGGCCGTTAGAGTCAGGCGAGATCGTGCTGCTCGACACCATTGGCGAACTGGCCTCGGTCTACTCGCTGGCCAGCGTCGCGTTCGTGGGCGGCAGCCTGGTTCCCGCGGGCGGACACAATCCGCTGGAGCCGGCGCAGTTCGGCGTGCCGATCGTGATGGGTCCGCACTACGCGAACTTCGTCGCTATCACGGACAGCCTGCGCAAGCACGATGCGCTCCTCATCGCGGCCAGGGATGAATTGGCCGCGGCGCTCGGCAAGCTGCTCGGCGACCGGACGGCTGCGGAAGCGATGGGCGCGCGGGCAAGAGAAGTCTTCGAGCGGCAGGCGGGCGCGACGGAGCGGTGTGTCGCGGCCATCCGCGAGCTGCTGGCCGGGCGCACTAATCTGGAGAACAGGTCATGACGCGCGCGGCACGTCCGCTGCTGTGGCCGCTGGTGCCGGCTTACCGGCTGGCGCTGGCGCTGCGCGATTTCCAGTTGCGCACGGGGCTCAAGCCCGTGCGCCGCTTGCGCTGGCCGGTGGTGAGCGTGGGAAATCTCTCGGCAGGCGGGTCGGGAAAGACGCCGCTGACGATTGCGCTCGCCAAAGCGCTCACGGCGCGCGGAGTGCAGGTGGACGTGCTCTCGCGCGGCTACGGCCGGCGGCGGAGTTCCGCGCTTCCACTTTTGGTCGAGGTTAATGGGACAGCGGAGGATTTCGGCGACGAGCCGCTCGAGATTGCGCGCGAGGCCGGCGTTCCAGTGTATGTGGCGGCCGAGCGCTATGAAGCGGGATTGCTGGCAGAGGCAAGTCAGCAAGTCGGCGAGTCAGCGAGTCGGCGAGTCAGCGAGTCAGCAAGCCTGCGAGTCGGCGTGCATTTGCTGGATGACGGCTTTCAGCATCGCCAGCTTGCGCGCGATGTGGACATTTTGCTTCTAAGCCGCAGGGATCTCGCCGATCATCTGCTTCCGGCCGGCAATTTGCGCGAAGCATTGCATGCAGCGAAGCGGGCGGACGTCATTGCCATCCCGGAAGACGAACCCGAGGTTGCGGAATGGGTGAATGCTCGCGGCTGGGAGCGACAGGTGTGGCGTCTGCGGCGTCGCATGGACGTGCCGCAGATCGATGGGCCGGTGGTTGCGTTTTGCGGAATCGCGCGTCCGGAGCAGTTTTTTGACGGGCTGGAACAAGCGGGCCTGCGCCTGGCGGCGCGGTTCGCCTTCGCCGACCATCATCGCTACGCGGCCGGCGATCTCGAGCGCATGACGGCTGCGGCGCAAAAAGCAGGAGCGGCCGTGCTCGTGACGACTGCAAAGGACCGCGCGCGGCTGGAAGGAATGGCTGAGAATCTACGCTCGTTAGTTCCGCTCAAGATTGTTCCCCTGCGCATCGAAATCGAGGCCGAGGCCGCGGCGGTAGATTGGCTCATGAACCGCATTTACGGCGCAGAATGACAAAGGCCGGATGAGGCCCACCTGGGAGCCGGGCGGCCCGCCTGATAGCTTGTAACTCGGAGCCTGTAGCCGAGAGCCGGTTCAGACAAGCATTCGGCGGGACGAGTATGATGGTTTGGGCCACTCCCGGTGGGAGTGTAAGTACCACGTGGTTTTCATATCCAAGTGCCGCCGCAAAGTGCTCTATGAGCGGTTGCAGGGGCATGTGGAAAGTGTTGCACAAGCCGGCCGAACAGGTGAAAATGTCACTTGAAGAAGGGTACCCGCTAAACAACCACGTGCATGTTCGTCTTAATCCCGCCCAATGATGCTGTTCTGCAGGTGGCGGGGTTCACCAAAAACAAAAGCGCGGCCTATCCGACGCGGATGGGCGGCGAAGGAAACAGAGTTACTCGGGACAAAGCTTCCAGGCGCTCCGCGGCTTCGTGTCCACGTTGGGTCGGGACGAGTTACCACTCGCGATTCAGTCCGCGCACCGCAGGACGATCGGCGACTGGGCCCGACGATCCTGTGGCGATAACCGGCCAACGCCGGGTGGCAAACTCATCCGGGGCTGCGCCAGCGACCTCGCGCAAGCCGCGCGGAACGGCTCACACCAAGAATCCTTCGGCTCTTGCCGGGGGCCCTACCGACAGGACAGGAGATATCGCGATGAATTTCCGAAATGAACGCATGGCACTCATGGTCATACTCGCTCTTGTCGTGGCAGCCGCTTCTGGATGCGCGCAAAAGAAGCCGGGAAATCAGGAGGCATCGCCCACGGCGGTAACCTCCGGGAAGAATTTTTCAGCAATCGTAACCGATACCAACGGGCAAAAGACGACGGTTGATTCCCTCACCTGGGGAAATTCCTATCAGTGTGAAGCAGCGCCAACCGTATCCCGGAGCCTTGAAATTCGGAGCAAGAATATTCGCGTTAATACTGGGGGCATAGTTCTGACGATCCCCTTTGAGATTATCTCCAGCTTTCATTGCATACAGCCGAAGGGCGAATCATCCAACAGCTGCACAGTTACCCTCGGCGATGGCTCCGTCATCAAGGGGGCTATGTGGGGCGACTTTACTGGGCAGGGCAGCCTTGGCAAAGTCGAAATTGGATTTCGGTACGATGAACAATTGCCTGGCTTTGACTTTTCGCAAAAAGCGGAGACGGCATACTCCTATGCGCCTCCCGGAAAACACACGGCCGTTGTTCACACCCGGATAGGCACGTCCGATCCAAACACATACAAGCGGACGGTGTCTCCCGGCAAGGTTGTCACTCTTGCCGGAGCGGTATTCGAAATTGAATCCAAGGACAAGTTGGAGTGCTATACCCATGAAACCTATCAAGAAGAGATCTGCCACAGCAGCGGAGGAGTTGACTATTCGATCGGCTGGGATAAGATAGCGGCCTTGGACGATTCCGAAGATATGTCAGACGGGAACAAGTCCTCCGCGGTTCTAACCATGCGCGACGGTCAGACGCGCAAAGGCCTTCTATGCAAAACCGGCTACGAGTCTCTAGGCATTGTAGGCGCCATGTCAGTCGGAAACTATAAGTTGCAGGCAGAGGTTCCGCTCGGCTCATGGGAAATCGCCAAGGTGGAGTTCCGCAACTGAACGGCGCCTGGCAGCCCGTGGTGAAAGTCATAACTCCGGAAAAGGCATCCCTCAGCGGCTAAAGCCGCGCCGATTGTGCGGGCGTTACGGCACGACTGAAGTCGTGCCCTTTCGCGAGGCCATTCATGGAACACGCTCTACTAACTCTCTGCAACCGGTCCTCTTTTTACAGCCGCTCTTCGATCGGGATCCAATGCGCGGGATAGGCGGGGCCGATGTATTCGGCGCGGGGGCGGATGAGGCGGTTGTCGTCGAGCTGCTCGATGACGTGCGCGGCCCAGCCGGAGATGCGGCTCAAGGCGAAGATCGGCGTGTAGAGATCGATGTCGATGCCCAGCGTCGCATAGGTGGAGGCGGAGTAGAAATCCACGTTG
>PLSB01000227.1:8964-9089 GCA_003165005.1 Acidobacteriaceae bacterium
ACGCGGTGGCCGAAGCCGGAGATCTTTTGCCGCGCGGCCAGCATGCCTTTCACGTACTCCACCGGATCGGCGCCTTCCTTATCGATCATCAGTAGCAGGCGCATGACGCCTTCGTTGGCGCCGCC
>PLSB01000116.1:0-11736 GCA_003165005.1 Acidobacteriaceae bacterium
AGCAGCATCTTGCGCACGTTCTCCGCCTGGCGGTCCTCGCGGTTGGCGAACTGAATCTTGTCGATCTTGGTCACGCCCTCGACAATGTGCGCCACCTGAACGCCGAAGCGCTGGTCAATCTCTTCGCTCGTTGCCGGTGTGTCTTCGACGGCGTCGTGCAGCAGGGCGGCGGCGATGGCTGTCGCGTCCAGCTTCATCTCCGCCAGCACTTCGGCCACTTCGAGCGGGTGCACGATGTAAGGCTCGCCGGAGGCGCGCGTCTGCCCTGCGTGGTGGCTCACGCAGAACTCCCACGCCTTTCGAATCAATGAGATGTCTTCATTGGGGCGGTTGGCCTTCACCTGGCGAAGGAGGGCCTCAAGACGCTCTTCGATGGGCTGCGGATCCTTGCGGACAAGCGGCGCCTTCGGGCTCGCGGTCCCCGCCGCTCCCGTTTCGGTCACGGTGGCGCTTTCAGCTTCGATGGACGCGGTGTGGCGGGCGGTCGCCATGCTTCATTATAGGCCGCTTGCGTTCCTGGGGCGTGCCTCGTTGCGGGAGCTCCACATTTCGGGCGCTTTTAGGCCGGAATGTGCTCCAGGACGCCCCGGGAATCGCTTCCCTGGGCATTCCCAAGGTGATTTAAGTCTCCCTCCGATGTGCTATTCATCACATCTCTTCATGCAACAAAAGGTGCGTAATGTCTCTCTCCAGAGATGTAAGCGGAGGAAAACATGGCAAGAATCCTCTTTTTAGCCACTTTAGCCGCGGCAGTCGTGGTGGGCGTCGGATACGCCAATCAGTCGACGGCAAAGAAGACAGTCGTCATCCCGGTGACGAAAGCGCCAGCGAACAACGGCAAACAGATGTACGTGAACTATTGCGCCCCTTGCCACGGCGTGGACGGCAAAGGGAATGGCCCGGTGGCCTCGGCGCTGAAGAAGCAGCCCACCAACCTGGTCGCCTTGAGCCGGAACCACGGCGGGAAGTTCCCCTCGAAGCATATTGTTTCGGTACTTGAGTTTGGCGCCACGAATCCATCGCACGGCACGGCGGAGATGCCGGTTTGGGGCCCGATGCTGGAGTCGATGGACACGGCCGCGAATGAGCCGAATTTGAGAGTGCTGAGAATCAGCAATCTGAACCGTTATCTGCAGTCGTTGCAGGAGAAATAGCACTGCGGTCCTTTGGCTTCCCACCCCCGGCGGTTAACCTAGGGAGAGAGGCCAATGGTAAAGTCACGCAAATCTGAGACCGCCGCCGAGCCGCGCAAGCGCCGTGCCAAAGCATCGGCATCCGTTGCCGCCGAGGGCGGCCAGGACGCCGCATTCTCTCGCAGTGTGCCTCGCGATGTGCCTGGGCACAGGGAATCCTCGCCCCCGACCCGCGCCCCATCGCGCCCCATCGCCGCTCCAGAGATCGCCGGCGCCATTGTCAGCCGCCGCGCCGCAGACCGTCTGCGCAGCGGCCATCTGTGGGTCTACGCGTCGGACGTTCTCGCAATCGTTCCTCCAAAACCAGAAAGAGATTTGATTCCGGTTGCCGACCAACGAGGCATCTTTCTCGGCACCGCACTTTCCAGTCCTCAATCGCAAATTGCATTGCGCCTGGTCTCGCGCGAGGCCTTGGACGAAGCCGCGTGGCTCAAGCTGCTTGCCTCGCGCCTGCGTAGGGCCATTGCGCGCCGCAAGCCGCTGGTCGATGTTGATAACGATGCCTGCCGCCTGTGCTTCAGCGAGGCCGACGAGCTGCCCGGACTGGTTGTGGACAAGTATGGAGAGATCGTTTTACTGCAGCGCCTGACCAAAGGTCTGCTCGCCGCAGGCGTTGGCGAAGCCTGTGTGCGCGTCCTGCGCGAAGAACTTGCGCCCGCCGCGATTTTCGAGCGCCCCGATCCGCGCATCCGCGAGATCGAGGGTTTGCCCGCGCCAAGCCCAGATGCTTTATGGCTCGCCGATCAACCATCCATTGCCGCCGCGGCGCGTCCCGTCGCGGCCACCCAGTTTCATCTGAACGGCCTCGTCTTTCACTACGACGCCAACGCCGGCCAGAAGACCGGCGCGTTTCTCGATCAGCGCACCAACTACGCAGCCGCGCGGGAGTGGGCGCGGCGCCTGGGAGCAGTTGGCCGCGCGCTCGACGTCTGCTGCTACCAGGGCGGATTTGCCCTGCATCTCGCCCAGGTGTGCCGCCAGGTTACAGGCATTGACGCCTCGCGCGCCTCGCTGGAAGTGGCGGAGCGCAATCTCCAGGCAAATCGCGCCCGGGACAATAACCAAGTCGGCGGGGCCGTAGTCGACTGGGGCGAAGTTGAATGGATTGAGGCCGACGCCTTCGAAATCCTGCGCGATTGGTCGCACGCCGGCCAGAGATTCGACGCCATCGTTCTCGATCCGCCGGCCTTCGCCAAATCGAAGCGCGCCGTCGAAGGCGCTCTGCGCGGCTACAAGGAGCTGAACCTGCGCGCTTTCAAAATGCTCGCTCCCGGCGGCCTGCTCGTCACCTGCTCCTGCTCGCATCACGTGGGCTGGGCCGATCTGGAAGCCGCCGTGGCCGCGGCCGCCGCCGATGCCACGCGCCGCGTGCGCCTCCTCGAGCGCCGCGGCGCAGCTCTAGACCATCCCGTTGTCCTCAACCTGCCGGAGACGGAGTATCTCAAATGTCTGGTGCTTGAAGTGGAGTGAAGCAGGGACCAAGGCACCGAGGGACCAAGGGTGCAAGCGAAAGCAGCGAAACTGGTTGCCAAATAAGCGAAACGATGCGGCGCGGCGTTCCACGAGCCGCGCCCTTATGTTTGTTATAGGGTTCCTATATGTTTCCCTTAGAGGCAGTGGTTCAGGCTGGATGTATCGCGTGCGGAGGCGCATCGAGCGATGATCTGGCTTCGGTATACGCTGCTCCTGTTGATCTTCCCCTCGTATTTCATCGCCCTGTCACGCCGCTGGTGGACGACGATGCCTTTGTGGCTGGTTTCCACTTCTGTCATGCTGACGCAATATCTGATGGCCGCGCAGCAGGGCGCTGCATTGGGAGCCGTGGCCGCGGATGATTCCTTCATCTACGCCGGAGAGATGGCCAAGATCATGCTCATTCCCATCGCTGTCCAGTTCGCAGTCACACTGCGCGCCATGGGAATTGGCGCCGGCAGGCGAGAAAACCATGGTTCGCGAGGGCTGGTTGAAGCTTTGGGCACCGGCGAGCGCTGAGCGATTGGGCTCCGCCGCAGGCACAGTTCATCATCCGCGCCCTGTGATCGGCACAATCCAGCCAAAGAACCTTCGCCACCCCGGTTTCTTCTTCCCTGCTGGGGCGGCTTGTTCCCCGCCGGCGCTTCCGGCAGCTTCGCTGCCTGGTTGGCTTGTTCCCTGCCGGGGTTCCCGGAAAGCGGTCTGTGCTTGCTGGGGTGGCTTGGCCCCTGCCTTCAGTTCCGCCAGCGCCTGCTTGACTTCGGCGCGCAGCGCTTCGGCTTCGAGCACGCAGGAGCGCAGATACGCCGAGACCGTCAATTCTGCTTCCGTGGCCCGCTCACGCAACCGCGCGCACTCGGCTTTGCTCAGGCGAATCGTCACGCTTGCCGAGCGCAGATCGCGGTCCGGCGCAAGATCCGCTGGCAACGACGGCGCGGCCACTGCGGCGTCGGTAGCGCCTGCGGCGCCGGTTTCGATCGCCGCATCGGCTCCGGCATCGACTCCCGAGCTCACCGGCGGTGCAGGCAATCCATCGCCGCGTTCAATATCGCGATCAACAAGGCGATCTGCCGGCCGGTAGCGCGCATGGGCACGCAGGGCGCGCTCGTAGCTAAGCGAGATCACGTCCTCGCCCAGGTCGCTCGTGCTCCACAGGGGATCGTCCTCCGCGGCCTGAGTTGGGGGCGAGGCAAGCGTGGCCAGCAGTCCCGCAAAACTGGAAGGAGTGGGGGAGGGCTGCGTGGGAGCGGGTTGCTGCATGGGATGGAGAATAGCGCGGCTGGGAGCGGGTAGTGTGAGAATGTTCCAATCAGCAGCTTCGCGTCGTCCTAATTCGGACACAGCCACGCGCGATTCCCAAGTCGAAATCGGGGAATCCCGCCGCCACCAACAGTGCGGACAGGCCCTAGTTTGGGACGGTTCGAGGCGCTGCTGGATCCGGCAGGATTCGTCCCGGCAGGTGCAGCATCGCGCTCACGACGCTGGCTGCCACGGGCCGCGAGAACAGAAATCCCTGTCCGAAGCGGCAGCCCAGTTGCCGCAGCAACCCGTGCTGTTCCTGGGTCTCGATGCCTTCCGCCACCACGTCCATGCCCATCACGCGCGCCAGCTCCACGATGGTGCGCACGATCTGCAGGGGCTGCTCGCCCTCGGTCATGCGCATGACAAACGAGCGGTCGATCTTGAGCACATCGAAGGGCAGCGTGTGCAGTTGGTTCAGCGAGCTGTATCCGGTGCCAAAGTCGTCCATCAACAACGAAACTCCCAGCCGGCGCAAACTACTGAGCACTTCCAACGCCATGCCGGGATCGGCAATCAAGCTGGACTCGGTCATCTCCAGGCCAAGCTGCTGGCTGGAAACGCCGGAACGGCGCAATAGCGCTTCCACGTGATCGGCAAGCCCCTGGCGCGCGAACTGCCGGGCCGAAAGATTCACGCACACGCGCGGCGCCGGCTGGTCGGGATCTTCGGCGCGCCACTGCTGGATCTGCTGGCAGGCCTCCGACATTCCCCAGTCACCGATGGGCAGGATGAGCCCGGACTCCTCGGCGAGCGGAATGAAGTCCATGGGCGGAATCAAACCGCGATCCGGATGCGCCCAGCGAATCAGCGCCTCCAGACCAACGATGCGCCGCGTAGCCAGTTCGACTTCGGGCTGGTAGTACATCACAAACTGTTTTTTCTCGAGCGCCTGCCGCAGGTCCGACTTGCGCGGCCAGATTCCGGTTACGACCTCATCGCGGCGTTCGTGGCGCACGCGGTGTCCATTAAAATTCTTGCGCAGCCTGCGCAACTCCAGTTGGCTGGCCGCAAAATCGGCGATGCTCTCCAGCATGTGCAACTCGGTGACCGCCATGGGCCGGCGCGGCTGGCAGGAAAAAATGATCAGCGCACCCAGAATCTTGCCATCCGAGGAACGCACCGGAGCGCTGGCAAACGATCGCGCCTCGATCCGGCGCAAGGGCAGGCGCCACTCCCGGAATTCGGGATCGTCGTTGATATCCGGGACCACCACCGAGCCGCCCTCGGCCAGCACCCGCTCGAAGATCGATTGCCTCCGCGGCAGCTCCCGCACCGGCTCGCCCCAATGGGATTTGATCCATACCCGGCTCTCGTCGGCAAAACCCAGCAAGACGGTGTCGGCTTTGAAATACTCGGCCGCCAGGCGGGTAATAGCATCAAAGCTAGCCTCCGGCGCGGTGTCGAGAATTCCGGTTGAGGCTAAGGCTTCGAGTCTCGCGTCCTCTTCCTGCCGCTCGACTTTGCTGATCGCGAATTCTACTTGTGCCATCGTCCGCTCCAGGGCCCGCGAAATCCCCTTTGGCCCGCCGCCAGAATCGAAATGCATCCCACCACTTTCTCTGGGGGAGATGCAGCATGCGCGCACGCACTGCCTGCACGGTTCTCCCTCATCAAACAAGCGGAAAAACCGGACCGGCGGCCGCTACAGGCATTGCCGTGAATTCCATATCTTTCTTATCGGAGGAGTTGCTCAATGCGTGAGGTTACGCATGGACACCCTTCTTTGGACACTCGTCACCGCGAACCAGGCCGGTGGCGATTACTTCTGTTTGGCGGGCTGTCCCGTTTCGGTCCAGAGAAACGTGAGCTGGTCGGTTCCGTCCTCGATCTCCTGGCCCACGCTCACCCCGGACGAGTGCCCGCCGGCGACACTATAGTGCAGCAGAATCGGCCGTCCGCTCGACGAATCGGCCTGCAGGAGCGCCGTCATCTTGCGCGCGTGCAGCGGATCCACGCGCGTGTCGCTGGCCCCGGTAAAGAAGAACACCGCCGGGTAGGCCGTGCCCTTCTTCACGTTCTGGTACGGCGAATACTTGACGAGATACGCAAACTGTTTCTCGTTCTCCGCCGATCCGTACTCCGTCGTCCAGAGCCGTCCCTCCTCGAACTTCTGATAGCGCAGCATGTCGAGCAGCGGATAGCCGCACTCCACCGCAGCGAACAAATCCGGCCGCTGGGTGATGGACGCGCCCATCAGCAGCCCTCCATTCGACCGGCCCATGATGGCGAAATGCGAAGTCGACGTGTACTTGTTGGCGATCAGGTACTCGGCGGCCGCAAACCAGTCGTCGAAGACATTCTGTTTCTTTTCAAACATGGCTTGCTCGTGCCAGCGCTCGCCGTACTCGTTGCCGCCGCGCAGGTTGGGCAGCGCAAACCAGCCGCCCTCTTCCATCCACTCGGCATAGACAGGCTTCCACTCCGGCAACTCGCTCAAATCAAATCCGCCGTAGCCGGTCATCAGCAGCCGTTCTGTTCCGTCCTGCTTCAATCCTCTCTTTCCCGCAATGAACATGGGCACGCGCGTGCCGTCCTTCGATGTGTAGAAGACCTGCTTCAGCTCGTATTGGCTGGTGTCGAAGGGAACCTTGGGCTGGGCGAAGACTTCGGTCTTACCGGTCAGAGTGTCGAGCCGATAGATTGTGGGCGGCGCGATGAAGGACTCGAAGCTATAAAAGCCGTAACGGTCCGTGCTGCGGCCTTGGACCACGGTCGCCGAGCCGATGCCGTCGTAATTCACGGTGCCGGCCGCCTTGCCGTCCAGCGTGTAGGCGGTGGTCTCCGTCTTCACGTCGTCGAGGCGCTTGACATAGATCTTGTTGCCTACGATGTTGAACTCGTCGATCGCGTCTTTCCCTTCAGGGACGACCGTGGTCCACGCATCGGGCATAATGCCGGGATCGGCCTCGAGAATCCGTCCGTTGGGCGCTTTGTAATCGGTCTTCACGTACCATGCGCCCTTGGCGTAAATAGCCGAAAACCGCGACTCCAGTCCCCAGACCAGCACATCGAAATAGGAATCCGGCTTAGTCAGATCGCGAAACACAATATCCACGCGCTTGGCCGGCACGCCCCGGTCGACCTCCACCACCAGGTAGCGCGCATCGTCGGTCACATAGGCTTGAATCAGGTCGCTCGGGCCCAGCTCTTCGCCGCGAAACTCGTGGCCGAAGAGAAGCCTGTCGTGCGAGGTCCGCTGGCCCCACATGTGTTCGTAGAGAAGCGTGCCCTTCGCGTCCATGCGCGCGTAGTAGAGGCCGCGCCCGTCGGGAGTGAAACACACCGAAAGGTAATTGGCGCTCGGCAGCTCATCCTGCAGCGTCTTTCCCGTCTTCACGTTGAACACATGCACCGTGGTCTCATCCGAGCCGCCCTCGCGCATCTCGTAGGCCACCAGGGTTGCGTCGCGCGACACGTCGTCCAGGTTCACCGACGTGTTGGGATCGCGGCTGAACTGCGCCGGATCGATGAGCCGCTTGTCCTTCTCTGTCCAGCCGTGGCGCGCGTAGATCGAGGCCTGATCCTCGCCGGCCAGTAGCTTCTGGAAAAACAAATCGTTGCCGCGCGCGATGGGCACGGTCCAGGTCGTCACGTGCTCCAGTTGGTCGAGATCGTCGGCAATCTGCGGCCGGATGTGCGCCTGCTCCATGTAACGTGCCGTGTAGGCGTTCTCGGCGTCGATGAACGCCTTGGTCTCGGGGCTGTTCGCGTCCTCCAGCCAGCGGTAGTTATCCACTACCTTCGTGCCGAAGGTTTCGTCCGTCACCGGAATGACCTCGGCGTCGGGAGGAGCCGGCAGCGTGATTGCGCCGCGCCCATGAATCGCCTGGCCCGCGGCCATTGTTCCCACGCACAGAGCCAGTCCAAAACCAGGGAAAAACCTCATGGCAACAGCATACGCGCCGCTGCGGATTGTCTCCCGCGCCGCTCCGGCCCTTATAAAATCGTCTTCAGTGATAAGTTCGCCCCCAGATCCGGACCCCCAGCGACAGGTTCTTGTCGATGGGGCGGAAACCCAGCCATCGCCCAGCACGCGCTCCAGGTGGGCGCGCCTTCTGGGCGCCCTTCATCCCACCCACGCGCACAGCGTCTTTTCGGCCACCGTGATCCTCATGGTGTCCACGTTTCTCTCGCGCATCATCGGGCTGGTGCGCGTCAAATACATCGTCTGGCTCTTCGGCCGCGGCGCTCAGGCCGACGCTTTCAATGCCGCCTTCGTCCTGCCCGACATGATCTCGTACTTTCTCGTCGGCGGCGCGGCGTCCATCACCTTTGTCACCATTCTCACCCGCTATCGCGAGCAGGGCCGCGAGACCGAGGCCGAGCGCTCGCTCTCCGTCATTCTTTCCACCATGTACCTGGTGCTGGGCGCGGCCATCCTGCTGGCCGAAATCTTTGCCCCATGGTATGTGCGCTGGCAGTTCCACGGCTTCGATCCCGCCAAGGCCGCGGAGTGCACCATGCTCACGCGCATTCTGCTGCCCGCGCAGTTGTGCTTCCTGGCCGGCGGCGTCTTTGGCTCGGTCCTGCTGGTGCGCAAGCAGTTCAGTGTGCAGGCCGTAGTGCCGCTGATTTACGGCCTGGGTCCCATCGTCGGCGGTCTGCTGCTGGTCAAGCGCATGGGCGTCTCCTCGCTCGCTCTGGGAACAGTGGCCGGAGCCATCCTCGGACCGTTTCTCCTTAACTGGTTCTTTGCGCACCGCGCCGGCACGCGCTACCGCTTTCTTCTCGACTGGCACGACGCCGGCTTGCGTGAGTGGGTGCGCCTGTCTCTTCCGTTAATGGCCGGCGTCTCGCTGGTCACTGCCGACAACTGGATCATCACCCACTTCGCCTCCGCTATCGGCGGCGCGGTCTCGCTGATGAGCTACGCCAAGCAGCTCTTCCAGGCGCCCATGGCCATGCTGGCCCAGGCCGCGGGCGCGGCTTCCATGCCGTTTTTCGCCAGCCTGTGGACGCGCGACCGCCGCTACGAGTTCGCCACCGGCGTTGCCGATTCCGTCTCCCGCGTGGCTTCGCTCGGTTTGCTTGCCGCCTCCGGCATGGTGGCGCTGGGCTGGCCCGCCATCGATCTCGTCTTTACCGGTGGGCGCTTCTCGGCCGCCGATGCGCGCGAGTGCAGCCTCTACTTCGCGATCTTTTCCGTCTCCATGTTTCTCTGGTCGGCGCAGGCCATTTACGCGCGCGCCTTCTACGCCGCGGGAAACACCTTTGCGCCCATGGTTGCCAGCACCATCGTCACCCTGGTCTCGCTACCTATCTATAACTCGCTCTACCACTGGCGCGGCGCAACGGGTCTGGCGCTCGCCTCCGACCTGGGCATCGCCCTCCAGACCCTCACCATCGCCGTGCTCCTGCACCAGCGGCGCATGGTTTCGCTCGCCAGTCTGGATTACGCGGAGATGGGCCGCTGCCTGCTGGCCGCATTCGCCGGCGGGGTCAGCGCTTGGCTGCTGGCCTGGGGGCTCGCCGTTCTCTCGCGCCATCTGCCGGCCTTGGCCGCGCTCCACCATGCCCGCTACTGGACCGATGCGGCGATTCTCCTCGCCGGCGCGACCGCATGGACCCTCATCGCCGGGTGGACTCTGGAGAAGTCCGGCTCCGCATTGCCGCGCGTCGTCCTGCGCCGCCTGGGCCTGGGCTGAAGGTCGCTCCGCGTGCGGCCGCTGACGCGCCTTCTCACTCCATACGCCTCGCTCTAGCGTTTTCGGAAATGGTGCAGACCGAAGCCGCAAATGCTGAGTGGATTTTTCATCAAAAAAAACCACATGGGCGGCTCTCAAAAGTTCACAGTATTTCCGAAGACGCCGTAAAAACACAAAAGCGCCTCTGCCCAAGCAAAGGCGCTCTCGCGAGACAGCAGAGTTGCGATCTACGCCTGGGCCGGCACTTTGGGCGCTTCCGGCGCGGGCGGCACAGACGCCAGCCCCGGCGCGCCGGCCGGCTGCGCCAGCTTGGCGTCGGACTTGCGGATATCGATCCCGCCCTTGAAGAACGCGCCATCTTCGATGCTGATGCGCGCCGCCGAGACATCGCCGCTCAACGCGCCCTCGGCGCGGATGTCCACGCGGTCCGTAGCCGTCACATTGCCGCGCACCTTGCCCATCACCACCACTTCGCGCGCGGTCACACTCGCGTTCACCTGGCCGTTGCGTCCCACGGTCACGCGGTTGCCGGCTAGGCTGATCGACCCTTCCACCTTGCCGTCGATATACAGCGATTCTGTGCCCGAGATCTCCCCCTTCACAAACAGGCCCTTGCTGATTACGGCCTGGTCGCCGGCAGGCGCTCCCGCGACGCGGTTGGCGGACTCCACGGCCGGCGCCGCGTGCACAGGGGCTGGCGGTTCCGGGTTAGGCATGGAACGTATTGGCTCGCTCTGACTTGGTTTCCACATAGCGCTCAAGATGAATTCCTTTTCTGTCCGATCAGGACGGGGGATGCCGAGGCAACGCCAATGGCTTGAGCCCGAAATTAAAAACTTCGCTCGCCGCACCCTGGCTTGCGCGCAGCAACCTACGTGCGGCCGAAAGCCGGACAATACGCTTCATCCGCTTTCCCAGGTTCGGCGTCTCCCACATTCTACGGCAAACGGCAGATTCCTGCGTCCTCCCCGTTGCGCTTCCGTGTCGTTGCCTTAATCTTGGCGTATGACCGATCGCGAATTGGTGGCGCGCATTGCCGCCGCGGCGGGACAGAAGGCCGGATACAAGCAGTTGGTCCGCGAACTGGGCCTCGGTGGCGGCCGCGAGCGCAGGCTTCTCCTCGAGCAGTTGGCCCGCCTCACCCTGCGCGGCCAGCTTGCGCAGCTCGATGGCGAGCACTGGAGCCTTCCTGGCGTCTCGTCCCGGCCGGGCACCGGCAGTGAACTGCTCGCCGGCCAGCTCGATCTGCACCGCGACGGCTACGGCTTTGTGCGGCCGAATCGCCGTTCGGGCGCGCAGTCGTCCGCGGAAGTTGACGATATTTTCATCCCGCCCAGTGAGATCCGCGGCGCCATGCAGGGCGACCTGGTTCTGGTCGAGGTCGACCCGCCCAAAGCCGATGGGCGCATGTCGGGCCGGATTGCAAGGGTTCTCGAGCGCCGCAATCCAACCGTCGTGGGAACGTTTCGTTGTGCCGATCCCGGTCGCGGCCAGAATCAAAACCTCGTCATTCCCTTCGACGAGCGCATGACACAACCTATCGTCATCCCTCCCGGCGCGGAGATCCCTCTCGTTGCCGCTCCGTGCCCCATTCTTTCCGGATCCGCGGCAGCGGATACGGAAAGGGTGGGAAAGTTCTCCACGCCGCATCGCGTTCTTGGCAGTGAGGCACTCTCTCGTCCAAAACCGGGAAGCGCGGAGCGCCTGGTCGTCGACGTTGAGATCACCAGTTGGCCCACGCCCACGCATCCACCCATTGGCCGCGTCATCGAAATCCTCGGGGCTCAAGATGATTTTGGCGTCGACGTGGAGATGATGATCCGCAAGCACCAATTGCCGCGCGTCTTTCCCGAGCACGTTCTCGCCGAGGCTCGCGCCGTCGCCCACTTCGACCCGCAACTAGCCGCCCACCGCGCAGACTTCCGCTCCCTGCCCATCGTCACCATCGATGGCGAGACCGCTAAGGATTTCGATGACGCGGTTCTCGTCACCGATCGCGCCGATGGAGGATATGAACTCCAGGTCCACATCGCCGACGTGGCCGAGTACGTTCTTCCCAACTCCGCGCTCGATCTCGAAGCCCGCCTGCGCGGCGCCAGCGTCTACTTCCCCGATCGCGCCAT
>PLSB01000116.1:11742-27284 GCA_003165005.1 Acidobacteriaceae bacterium
GCCGCGCGCATGACCTACACCGCGGTCACCGCGATTCTCGACCAAAACGCAGAAGCGCGGGAGCGCCTCGACCAAGACCCAGGAGCGCGTGAGCGCCTTGACCAATCCGACACACTCGTCCAAGACCCGGAGGCGAGGGAGCGCTTTGAAAGGATGAAAAGACTCGCCGTGCTGATGAACCAACGCCGCGAAGAGCGCGNNACCTGGGCCAACCGCCTCATCGAAGAGTTCATGCTCGCCGCCAACGAGTGTGTCGCCGTTTGGCTCGAGGATCTCGGCGTGCCTTCGCTCTACCGCATCCACGAGAAGCCCGAACCGCGCCGCGTCGTTCAGTTCGAAGAACTGGCGGCGTCCTTCGGTTTTTCTCTTGGACTGGGACCTCTACCGGTCCGCCAACTGCAAGTTCGCGCCGAACGCCGCGAATCCCACGGCCGCGGCCGCAACCCACGCCAGCACGAGGTCCCCGAAGACATCGCCGTCACGCCGCGCATGTATCAAAAACTCTCGGCGCGCATCGAAGGCAAGCCCGAGGAGCGCATTCTGAGCTATCTCATGCTGCGCTCGCTCAGCCAGGCGCGTTACTCGGAGACGAACGAGGGCCATTTCGCGCTGGCCGCGCCCACCTACACACACTTCACCTCGCCCATTCGCCGCTATCCCGACCTCATCGTGCACCGCATCGCCAAGGCTCTGCTCCGCGCCGGCGTCTCCGGCCGCCGCACCATCACCCAGGCGCGCCTCGCCTCGCCCTGGTCGCATCCCAACGAGGGCCAATCTGGGGCGAGGGTGCCCCACCTTCGCGAGCCCGAAGGACGAGCTAAGGTGGGAACTCGTCTCGCACAAGCAACACACTTGGGTGCCCCATCCTATCCGCGCAGCTTGGGACAAACGGAGCGGAAAGGGCGGCAGAGCATCTCAGCGGGCGCCCTAACTCCGCCAGCTCCGCTAACTCCGCTAGCTCCGCTGAGCGAGCCTATCCCCGGGCCCATCCCCGAACCCGAACTCGCCCAGATCGCCGACGAATCGAGCACCGCCGAGCGCCGCGCCGCCGAAGCCGAGCGCGAGCTTGTCGAGTGGAAGAAGGTTCGTTTCATGCAGGACCGCGTGGGCGACGAGTTTGCCGCGCTCGTCTTGAACCCCGCCAAATACGGTCTCTTCGTCGAGCTCACCGACCTCTTCGTCGAGGGCCTCGTCCCCATCGACACGCTCGGCGGCGACCGCTACACCTGGCGCGAAAACACCCACGAGATCGTGGGCGAGCGCACCGGCCGCCGTTTCCGCGCCGGCGATCGCGTGCAGGTGATTCTCGACCGCATCCTAGCCCAGGAGCGCAAGCTGCAGTTCGCGCTGGTGGAGGAGGAGTTGCCGCTCACCGGCAAGAAGGCTGCGCCGTCACCGTCAAAATCGAAGAAGAACAAGCGCAAAAGCACATCGCCGCCGCCCCCGGGCGGGAGCAAGCGGCGAACCAGAAAGGGCCGCAGGCGCTGAACCTCAGCGCCTGCCAGCCCGTGCACCCCTATAGCGAATGCTTATGCGCCGGCCTGTTTCTCGGCCAGCGGCCCGATGATGGGAACGACAAACTTCCCGCCCTGAAATGCCTTAATGATGCAGATGAGCCAGAGGATGAAAATCCCCAGGAACAGCAGCAGGTGAATCGGCAAGAGAATCCAGCCAACGAATGGCACAAGGGCCAGCACCGTGAGGATGATCCAGGCGGCAATCCAGGCTATCGTCAAAAAGATCGACTGCCAGGCATGGAATTTCACCTTGGGGTTCGTGTTGTAGGGCGCAACCACCAGAAAGATGACCGCCGGGATGAAGGTCAGATAGGCGAGGCCGCAGGCGGCATCGTCTGACAGTCCTGAGTTGGCTGGTGTTGTGTTTGGCTCATCCGCCATAGCAACTCTCCTTTCAAGGAAAACGGTTGAAGGGGAAGGGATGGATTCACTTCTGTGCGCGGCTCGCGCAACGGGGAAACCGGCATTTGCGGCCGCGAACTTTGAAGCGACGTGGAGATAGAACAACCTGCCGCCCGCCCGCTTGTCAAGAGAATTTGCGCGCGACCGCCCGGAGCTATCGCATTTTCCGGATTGGTATAGAGTGCCGTCTGGAACGACTGTGGGCATTTTCCTCAAGAAAATGCCCATGCCTTCCTTTGGGCGACTCTACAGCTATCCGGAAAATGCCTTAGGTCCGCAGGCGGGATGTGTAAGGGCAGGAAGGACAGGCAGAACACACGAAATCGGCCTCCATGCGGAGGCCGTTCCAGCACTCGGTACTGCGGGGGAAGTTACCGGTTAGCCTGCTTCTCTGCCAGTCCGCCAATGATGGGCAGCATAAAGCGCTTGCCGTTGAAAGCGCTGACGAACACGATCACCAGCACGACAAAGAAGGCGAGATCCACAAATTGCCACAAGGACAAGGTGAGGAAGACGACCGATGGAACCAGGTTCTGTACCACCTCGACCAGAATATGCACCACGGCCCAGGCAACATAAAAGAAGATCGACTGCCAGGCGTGGAAGCGAACAAACGAACTTTTCTTGTAGGGATCAACGACCAGGAACACGATTGCCGGGATGATCGTGACGTAGGAAAGACCGCCGGCGGCGTTGTCAGAGAGGCCAGACACATTAGCACCAGATGCATTCACATCGGACATGGTTGCTCCTTTTGGGCGGGGCTGCTCGTTCTGAGATCGACCGAAATTCGACCGCTTCCGGCGGGGGGCAGATCAAGCGCCAGTATGATTGTTGTCCTCATCGAGAGCATCGGTCTGGTCAGATTTGCTCAAGCCGCGCCGTGGGAGACTCGATCGCCGGCTGCGGGCGCAAGCAAGCCAACCGCCGCAAGCCCGCGGACCCGCCCGCCGCCCAGCTACAATGGCATCTGGGAGCAATTTGCATGGCGCACACCGTATATTGCGTTCGCTACAAAAAGGAGATGGAGGGACTCGACGAGCCTCCCTTCGACTCAGAGTTTGGCCAGAAAATCTACAAAAACGTCTCCAAGGCAGCATGGGACGAGTGGCTCAACCACCAGAAGATGCTGCTCAACGAGTACCGCCTGCAGCCCTGGCTGCCCCAGGCGCAGCAGTTCCTCGTCGAGCAGATGGAGCAGTTCTTCTTCGGCGCGGGCTCGTCTCTGCCTTCGGAGTTCGTTCCGCCCGGGCATTAGAGCGTTTTCGATTCACTTGTTGACATCGCCGACACCGTGCAAGGTGGCTATTACTTCCACCCCACAGACGAAGACCTGTCTGTGGGGACCCCGGGTCGGAAAAAGCCACTTGGCGTTGTGCATTCTGTCAAGAGCAGAATNNTCGGGACGTGGCTCAGCCTGGTAGAGCACTCGCTTGGGGTGCGAGGGGTCGGCAGTTCAAATCTGCCCGTCCCGACCAATTCCATTCTTAATATCCCCAAGAAGCTTCGCGAAGGCAGGAAAGCTGCATCGCCTTCATGCGATTGCCCTGCTGCCATTGCAGCTATGGTCTTGCAATATCCGTTCGCAGTTGTAGAATTCAAGTGAATCCGCTCAGAACAATGATTCCAAGATGAAGGTGAAGATCAAGCTCAATGCATACAACTGGCAAGACCAGGACGGAAGCGGAGCGGGGAGAACCGCATTCTACGGCAGTCGAGAAGGTTGTATGGCTCTTAGGCCTTCTGAGCCTGGGATTCAGCTTATACGCAACCAGCGTGGGATTTTATAACACCATATTCGATTTTCATGGCTTCCGGCAGGCGCAGACTGCAATCTCAGCGGATTCGATACTGCACGGCGGCAGCTTTCTCCATTATGAAACGCCTGTACTGGGGCCGCCATGGCCGGTGCCTTTCGAGTTTCCACTCTACCAAGGCATTGTCGCAGTGCTTGCGAGAGCCTTCTCCACTCGCCTGGACCAGACCGGCCGCTTCGTCTCAATCCTCTTCTACTATCTTTGTTTCTTCCCGTTAGCGTCCATTCTCTCGCATATCGGACTGCGGCGTACCCAGATGGTTCCAGCGTTGGCGCTGTTCGCGATGAGCCCGATCTACATCTTTTGGTCAAGGGTGTTCATGATCGAATCGACAGCGCTATTCCTGTCCCTCATGTATACGGACCAGATGTTCAGGCTGGTGGTAGGCAAAAGAAGGTGGCAATACCGCCACCTCATGAGCGGTGCAGCATTCGGTGCTCTTGCGGGACTCGTCAAGGTGACCACATTCGCACCGTTCTTTGCCCTCGGTACAAGTCTGGCAGCCTGGGGTCTCTGGAGAGATCGCGAGAGCGGGAAGTTCAAAGGCAGTATTGCCGCGGCGGTTGCCACCCTCTGCGTGGTTTTTCCCGTAGCGGTTACGTGGTGTTGGACCAAGTTTGCAGACGAAGTTAAGGCCCAGAATCCATTCGGGGTTTACCTGACAAGCACAAACAAGGGAATGATTGCATGGAACTTCGGAACGCTTGCTCAGCGATTGCAATTCCAAAACTACATCCATTTCTTGATCGCTGCCAACCTCCACATCGGCAGTATCGTCACGGCTGCCGTCGTTCTGATGGTTTACGTTTGGTTGTGCGGGCGCTGGAACTGGCTTGCTGTAGCGTGTCTCGTGCTCTACGTAGCCACCACCTTAACATTCTTCAATTTGCATTACCAGCATGAGTACTACCCTTACTCCGACGCGATTTTCCTGGTGGTTGCTATCGGGGCGCTGATCGCTTCGGTCCTAAAGATCCGAGGGCCCGGGGCATGGATCGGCATCGAGCTGCTGGTTGTCGAGATGGCAGCCTGCGGGTATTGCTACCTCACTCATTACTATCCGATTCAGAGCAAGAATGCTCCAGGCCGGCCTGCGGCAGCTGCGCTGGTCGACAATACAACGAAGCCCGATAGCGTGATTGTGATCCTCGGGATGGACTGGTCGTCGGAGTTTCCGTACCAGAGCCATCGCCGAGCCATTATGGACACGAGCTTCAGCATAAAGGAACTAATCTCGGACAGTGGACCGGTCGAACGCGCAATATCCAATGAAGGGCCACAGAACATTGCAGCGTTGGTGGCGTGCGATGAGGGCCGGCATGAGCTCCGTCTTCCGATGCTTCTTCGAGACATCGGTCTGCCCCCGGCAGCGAACCTGCATGCAGATGCCTGCGACATCTACGAACGCGCTGCTAGCCCGGGCGTTTCTCACGCGCCGTGAAAATACAGATGTTGGCTAGGTCTCTGACCGCATGGATTTGTGCCTGTGGAATCCGTGCTTTCCCACCCATTCGCCAGAAAAAAGCGAATGGATGGGGCACGGGAAGGTTCTTCTTCAAGCGGTCAGAGACCTAGAGCGTGTTTCGCAAATCTGTCAAGATGTTCTACCCACCGGCCGTTTTTCCTAAGCGTTCGGAGTTTCGATCTGGACCTGCCTTGGTGGCTCAAGGAACGAGGAGCATTCCAATGCTTCATTGCAATGCCAGGCTAACTGCCTGTACTTTCCGGACCTCAATAGCGGATGGCAACACGGAAATGGCGTCATAAGGCACGACACTGATCGCAAGCCGAGTTACGGCTGGACGCACACTGCTCTCCCGCCATTGCTGAGGATCCGGCAGAAAATACCGGGACAAGTCAGCCTCATCCCACGGAAATATCCACAATTCGGTGTCTCTATTTGGCGGCAATACCACATGTGCGACTTTTACCGATCCGTCGGACAACTGGAGCAATACAGCGACCGCAGCAGGTTTGCCGAGCATCCACGAGATGGGATACTTGAAGCGAACTTCGAGCCGGATAAAATCGTAGGGGTTGCTCCAACTGACACCGCCGAAATCATAGACTCCGGCGGCCGACACCTTCAAAGTCTTCGGTCTGAACGTATCGGCGTCTTCACAGGACTCCTTCCATCGTCTCGATCTCTCCTCATCCCTGCGCAGACCCACAAAACCACCTGCGAGCTTGGAATCAAATTTGTAGTTCTGTTGAAGGAAAAACCACACTCCTGGACTTCTGGAAAAGTTCGAAACTTGATCTATACGCCAAGATGCCAGATCGTCTACGCCATAGATTGCCAACTCCGGGCGATCATGTTGTAGAGATTGAAGCTGCTGTGCCATCAGCAGTTCGCCATTCGCGGCGTAGGACTGCAATATTTCGCCTGCAGCCAACTTTCCCGCCGCTATGGCCAGCAGATTCTGATAGGGAAATACAATGGCCTTGGGGTCAGGCGACCCGGCGAGAAATCTTTCGGCGCTGCTCAAAATTTCTACATCCGAAATGTCCAGGCAGGCCTGTTGGAAGTACTGTGTCCCAACGGGACACGCTCCATTAACGCGCTGGACAACCAAATTGTTCCTGAGTAGTTGGGGTCCCCAGAGACGCTGCATTACACCAAGAGAAACAAACGCAGCAACAAGAAGCGCCACTCCCATCCAAATCCAAGTCGACCGCCGGGCAATGGTTCCGGTACCCAGGAACGTAATAGTGACGATCGCAACTGCGGGAAATATCGCCTGACTGAAGTGTACCCAATCTGCACGAACCAATCCGCTCTGCAAATATAAGATGGCTACACAAAAACCGGAGCAGAGGAACAATGGACGCCTAGGCAGTGTACTCGCCTCGGTTCGCCTGAGTACCCAAGCCGGCATCAATGTCAATAGGGCTGTGGTATAGGCGATGCATACCATGAAAAACTCCATAGATGGGTTCAGGCTTGTGGGTTGGCCCCAGCGGTAATTGCTGACCTGTGCGGCATTGATTCGCCAGAACCGGAAATCAAGCAGACTGCCAAGAATCGAGTTCAGGACTAACATCCATGCCACAACCAGAGTGGCCATCGTCAGGCCAAAAACAGCAATTTCTCTTCGGCTGCGATGTTCGAAACAGAAAGCCCAGAAAACGACAATGAAGAATGTCGCCGCGTTGTAGATTCCTGCGTCCGCCGAAACGAGAGAAGCTGCAATCAGCAGCAATGAAATAGCGGCCGCCCGGCGAAGCACGGTGCGGGAAGTGAGACTTGCCACTGTCCGAACCAGCGCCGCCAGGATGAATACGCAAATTAGGGGACGGATATCAAGCGGGCAGCAAAAGAAGATGATGCCCACTAGAAATATGACTCTCTTCCAGACAGGCTCGGAACCGAGCAGAAGAGTTCCAATTCCGTAGA
Organism: Acidobacteriaceae bacterium; assembly: GCA_003165005.1. Lineage (GTDB taxonomy): Bacteria > Acidobacteriota > Terriglobia > Terriglobales > Acidobacteriaceae > Telmatobacter. Next base: position 18,876 of record PLSB01000116.1, read on the forward strand.
CGAGCACGACCGAGAGGCAGATGGGGATCGTGGCCCATGTGCCGAAGAGAGATCCGATTCCGGGTTGGTGCAGTATGCGGGCAGGCAGCCCGGTCATGAGTTCGTAGAGGGGACCGTAGGTGAATATTACATCCCTACCCAGCCAGCATCCTCGGCTGAAACGGTGAGCGATATCCAGGTTCCACGAATCGTCAATCAGGCTCAAGTGCGGGATGTAAATTATCTTTGTGCTGGAAAGCCGGAAGGCTGCTGTCATCACGACCATCGCCAGGGCTACGATTGCGTCCAACCGCAAGAGCAAAAAACGCATCCAGGCAAAGGCGTTTACGTTGGGCCGACTCTGCGGCTTTGCATCGCGGCCCTCGTCTTGGAGTGCACCTTCGGCGGCGGCTTGGTCGGTTTCCTGCATGTTTTCCCTCGATCGGATTCAGCAGTTGTGGCCCATCTTTTTATATGGGAATTCGTGGGCGTCGGCGAGGACCGCTTGAGACTGTGCCTCTTAAATTCACTTCCTGTACTCGTCCAAAGGCGAATGACCGGCCCTCGGGTTTTTACGGCGCGGTTGAAACGCGTAGAAATACCATTTCAAATACAACGGCAGCCATTTCCAGAGCGCAAAATGCGATTCGCCGACGGTACGGTCGCGCCACGCCGCAGGCGTTTCCGCGATGCGATAACCAGCCAAAAATGCCTTCACCGTAAGTTCCAGATTCAATTCAAACCCACCCGTACTCTCAACGGTGAATGATTTCAGCATCTCCCGGTCGTAGATTTTGAACGCGTTCGTAGCGTCGTGAGTCGGCAATCCTCGCAGCCAGAATAGAGACACTCCGGCGAGCCGCGAGAGACCTTGCTTGAACCAGGGACCGCCGATGATCCGTCCGCCCTTCATATAGCGGCTGCCGACGACCACATGAAAGCCCTGACGATATAACTCCAACATCCGTCCGACCTGGGCTAGATCGTCGGAGAGGTCGGCCATGACCACCAGCAAGGGGCCGCGCTCGACATGACGAAACCCGGTCAGGAGCGCACCCACCACGCCACGGCGGATCTCGTTCTTGACCAGGCCGATGCGTTGCTCGCCGCGCGCCATCACAGCCTTGACCGCGGGAACGGTATTATCTTCATCAAAGTCGTAAACGACCAAGGCTCGGAAGGGACATTGCAGTTGAGTGGACAACTCTCGCCACAAGGCCTCGAATCCGGCGCCCTCGTTGTAAACGGGAATGACAATCGTTAACTCGTCTGTGCGAATCTCTAATCCATCGCTGGTCAAGACATCTTCCTCTTTGCTTCCCCTGTGCCGCCCCTCCCTAGATCTGGCCGACAGCAATCTGTTCCTTGATCCAGGGGATGACTTCGTCAAGAATGTCACTCAAAGAGGTCTCCGCACGGAAGCCCAGCAATTGTTCAGCCTTGGCGACTGCGGGTGAGCGTTCTTGCACGTCGTATTCGTAGGCCGCGTCGTGTACGTAGCGGAAGGGAAGGGCGCCTTGATGCACCTTCTCCCAGATTGCCTCCGCCAATTCCAGTACGGTAGTGCGCACGGGGGTGGACAGATTGAAGTCCTGGTTGAGCGCGTGGGGATTCTCGATGCAAATCCGGATTCCGCGTGCCAAATCTCCCCCGTAGGTGTAGTGCCGCACCTGATTGCCTTTCCCGAGAATATGCAGCGGGTCCTGCCCCTTGAGCACCTTCTGCACTATGTCGGGAACGACATGCGACATGGCCAGCTTCACATTGCCGCTGTACACATCAACATCGCGCAGGGCGCGCTTTTCGCCAATTCCCACACAGTTAAAGGGGCGGGCAATCGTATATGGCAGGTGGTACTGCTCCCACGCTCCCTTGGCAAAGTACTCGGTTGCCAGTTTCTGGAATCCATATGTGGAACGCGGCGGAGGGCATCTCTGCTCGGCACCTTCGGGAGTTGGATACTCGGAGGTGCACTCGAAGACCATGCTGGAGGACAGCACGGTAATCTTCTGCAATTTGCGGTTCTTATAAGCGTCAATAGCCGCATCAAAGGTTGCCGCCGTGATGCGTTCGTTCTCTGCCATCAGATCGTAAGCGAATTCGTGGAAATACGAGATTCCACCAATCATGGCTGCTGCTGCAACGAACTGATCGCAATCTGCGAGCAGGTCCTTTAACAGTGAAGCGTCCTTGGCGTCACCTTCTACGAAACGATAGCCAGGATGCAGGTCGTAAGACTTTTCGCTACGGCCGTACTTGCTAAAATTGTCGAGGCCAACTACCTGATGGCCTTTGTCGAGCAGTTCCTGAATCAAATAACCGCAGATGAAGCCGGCCGCACCGGTAACTAGAATCTTCATTTACTCCCCTCTTCCGCCTTAGCACGGTCCTTGTTCTGACGCCAAAAGCCCCAGACATCGACGACCTTCTTGCCGGCCGGGAAATGCAAATCGCGATAGGCAGAATGCGGTGCGCCAAGAATGATCGTATCGGCCTGTTCCACGGCCTCTTCAAGCGAGACTAACGCGGGATCGGAGACGAAAGGATCGGTGCAAATCACTCTTCTCGCCTCAACCTGGAGAAGCTTCTTCAGCTTGTACGACAAACTGCTTCTGGTGTCGTCGGAATCTCCCTTGAATGCCATCCCTAGAATGGCCACTGTGCTCTTTGACAATCCCCCAGCCCTGAGCTGCGCAACGATGAAATTCGGTAAGCCCTCATTGATGAGCATGGCAGCGTGGCCGAGGAAGAAGTGATTGGAGGAGAATGCCGACAATTGCAGAGTGTCTTTCAACAGGCACGGGCCAGCGGCAAACCCGGCGCGCGCAAAGCTGCGCATGCGGGGGTACTCCTGCGTCACCGCATCGTAAATGCGGTAAAAGTCCAAGCCATAACTCTGGGCCAACATATAGAACTGGTTAGAAGCGGCAAAATTGAGATACCGCCAGCTATTGGTGAAGAGCTTGGCCAGTTCAGCTTCCAGTGGGTCCAGTTCGATCAGCGCAGGAGCGATGCGGCTAAATACTTCGCGCGCTTTGGCTAGAGCTACAGTATCGAAGGCTGAAATGATTTGAGGCAGGCTGGTAAGCTCCTCAAGGGCTTTTCCTTCGGCAATGCGCTCGGGGCAGAAGGCAAGGTGGATCTTGCGCCCCCGCTCGTCGATGCGGTCCTTGATCAGGCGAGTGATTCCAGGATAAAGAGTGCTCCTTAGAACCAGAAGCGCGCCTTCGGGCAGGTACTCGATCAAATGGTCCAGGCTGCGATATAACGCTGTCACCATGGGGTTGAGGTGCTCATCCACGGGTGTGCCAATGATGGAAATGACCACGTCCGCGGTACGCAGGCACTCTGGGTCCGTGGTGGCATGGAGGGACTTGCCAATGAGCCTGGGCAAAAGGGCCTCGGCCCCCGCTTCACGGAAGGGCATTTTTCCCTGGTTGATGGCGGCGACTTTTGGACCGTCCACGTCAAGCAGGATTACCTGCATGCCGTGATCGGCTAACACCATGCCAAAAGGCAGTCCAACGTGACCGCATCCACCGACCACGACGATATTCCGCATCTCATTCATCATGGTTCCTCAGAAGCCTTGGATCAAAACTGTGAAGCATCCGCAGAGTCATGCATTCGTATCGTTCTCAGCGCGATACTTCGTCCGCGTTTCGATCTGACTCCATTGTGCAAAGTTTCTTTACACGGTTGTCTTCTTCATCGCCAATGATTCTTTCAAATTCTACTGCCCGTGGGAGCATTTAGATCCACCGGACCTCCACCTGGAGCCCAAAATGTAACCAGCTCCTCGCATTCCTGGACTTGGGCGCCTGTTCGGAGGCGTTTCGCATGGGTACTTCGCGCTGCCGATCTTTCCAACGTTGCGGAGCGCGCAAGCGCGGAGCAGGTATGTTGACTGCGAAGGGAGCGAGGCTTGAGCCGTGCCTCTCGGCAATTCAGGGGTCCCCGGCGATGAGTTCCTGTCGCTGGGGCGGAAATCTGCCCGTCCCGGCCATTCAAATCGCTCTTCCTCATCTCTCGTCAGCAAGCCAGGAAATCCGCGATCAGCCGCGCCACCAGTTGCGGGTCTCCGCGCAGGCCGAGATGGTCCTGGCCGGGCAGCGCTTCCACGCGCGCGCCGGGCAGCACGGCGGCGAGAGCGCGGATGGAGTCGTGGTAGGGATGGTCGGGACTGATCGCGCCCGCCAGCAAGAGCACCGGGCAGCGGAGCGCGCGATAGGGCTCGGCCGACGTAATCGCGTCCATTGCTTCCAACTCTCTGGTCCAGGTGGGCGCCAAGTGGCAGAGCCGCGGCCAGCCTTTCGAGGCGCGGATGGCCTTGAGGAGATGCGGGCGGAGCCGCGTGAACTCGGCGAGCCCGATCTCCATGGCGCGCTCGTTATTGCCGGCGGCGACGGCGCGAGCGTAGTCGGCCAGCGGCGCACCGGCCACCGGCCCTCCCACGGAGAGCGGCGGCTCGTAGAGAATCAGCTTTGGCACCGGACGCCGCAGCGCCGCGCCCATGGCGCAGATGGCGCCGTATGAGTGGCCGGCCAGCACCGCTCCAGGCCCGGCCGCATCTTGTTCTACCGCCTTGAGCACCGCGCAAACGTCCTCGAATTCGCGCTCAATGGCGTAGGGCGCGTGGTCCGGGCCGCTCGAGCGCCGTCCGCGCCGGTCCATTACGTAGCAGGTATGGCGGCTCGAGAGCAGCCTGGCCGCGGCCATCCAATCGGTGTGCGTGGAGACGCTGCCGTGCACCATCACGATCGCCGGCCCCAGGCCCAGGCGGCGAAATCCGATGCGAGTTCCGTCGGCGGAACACACCGCGCCCTCGGCAATGGCTGCCGCGGGTTGCTCTGTTTCGACTGAGATCACTTTCTTTATCGTAGCCCGCAACGGCCGCTCGCAGCGCATGATCCATCCCAGAATGGGGAACGGGGGTGAGGCAGGGACTAGGGACGTAGAGACTGAGGGACCTGACGAGAGAGACGGCGGAGAACCCGGGTCCCCAAATGCGAGGGACCCGGGGCACCCGACTATTCACTGACTACTGACAACTGGCTAGCACTTCGGATGGGGGTTCTTGAAGTCGAGCACGATCGGCGTCCAGTCGGAGAGGCGCTTGGAGTTGATCTGGTCGTCGCTCGGGTTTATGGGGAGCGACGAGCGGGTGAGAGCGACCGAAACCTTGACCTTTCCCCGGACGCAGTAGGCCGCCAGCATGTTCCCGAGTTGTGTGCTGGCGCTGTCCACGTAGGCGTCGGGCAGCGCGCCCTCGGAGCCGGAAACATCCACGGCTCCCATGGCCATCTGGTCCATTACCGGCGCCTTGGTCTTCACCACCGAGGAGTCGAATTCGACGACCAGGTCGGCGCGGGTTTCGAGCGCGTCGGGGTTGGCCACGTACTTGATCTGCGGAATGGTGAGGCCCGACGCGTTGGGTTTGGCCGGCGCCGCGCCAAACGAAATGTGGTACGCAGCGCCCTGCCATTTGGGCGGAATGTGAATCTGGGGCGACTGGTTGCTGCACCCGGCCACGAACGCCGATGCCCCGATCAATAGGATGATGGCTCGTTTCACGTCAGCCTCCTCGTGTTTTTGTGATGACGCGACAGGATAACACCCGGGCGGCAGAGTAGGGCAGGGATGGCGAGTCGGCGAGTCAGAGTCCTGAGCCGAAGCGGAAAACCAAGGCCGGGCGAGGGCGGGGCGCCCGGCAGCCCGCCGCTTCGATGCCTGCCGGGTAGCGGAGGATCTCGGAAGAGCATGCGGTCAGTCAGCCTTTGCCGGGGGAGTTGGGAGACTTTCATCCCCGTTGTCAAGAAGACCCAAAGAGACTTGGGCCACCGGTTTCCCTGCGCGCTTCCGCCACAACCACAACAAGGCAAAGCTCGCCAACAGCAGGCAGCCGGCGATTACCGCCGTGATGAGCTTGTATCTGGTTACGATTTCGGTCAGGCCGGGCGTGCCAAGATCGACCCAAACGGCCGGTTGGGATCTATATTGCAGTCTCAAATTGCCGTGGCTGATGGGCGCGTTCAACATCAAATTGATTGAATCGTTCCCCTGGGGCTTGATTTCGTGGTCCATGGTGACGCCCGGCGAGTAAACCAGATCGGACTTCGATGGATCCGACGACATATTAACCTGGACCAGGTAGTCGATGGGCTTCCCATCCGCGCCTTTGATCGCGAGATCCTGATATACGACTCTGTCCGTCTGCGCCCCGTTATTGTGGACCGCGATCTTCAAGAGCACGAATTCGTGCCCGGCCTTTGGTTCCGCCGTCAAAAAGATAAGCGAGAGGTTACCGGTAACCGGATCGATTTTTAGTCCCGTAAAAACCTTTTGACTCGCCTTCGTGACCGTCGCCTCAGTGAGATGAAACGTCAGCGCGCCATTCGGGTTGCCGTTCTCGGCTGCTGCCCCCGGACTCTGGGGCGCAGCTGGCCCGGTTTCCCATGCGGCCAAAAGCAGGCCAGGACTCGAAGCGAAAAGCAGGCCCAGAACAGCGCAATACACTTTCATGGCAGCAACCTCATGTCTTTGTGATGTCGCGACAGGATAACACTTTTGCAGGGACCAAGGACGAGGGACTAGGGACTGGGGAAATGGGAGCAGGGAGCAGACGGCGGCGTCCGGATCGCGCGGCGCGGGCTTATTTGGCTGTGATTGCGCGGCGTCCGGAGGCGGTTGTGGAGGCGCTAGCTAGCTGCGTTTCCCACGCTCCTAGTGGCATGAGGGCTGATCCTGAAACTCGTGACTTTCCGTCATGGATACAAAGTTTCGCGCGCAACTCAGAATCTGATCTTCAAGGGGACTGCTGTGGAAGGTGTCCGGCGATATGAACGAGGCCTGCTTGCGGACCGCGATGTACTGTTCGCTCAGCGTTTGCATGTTGTTGAATTCGGCTGAGAGCAGCGGGAACGCGCTTCGGTCGTCGTCCGTCGATGCGGCGGCGGAGGCAAGAGCCAGGTTCTTCTCCGCCAGCCGATGTTGCGTGGATACCCACTCTTCCGACACCGGAGAGTTATTCTGGACCGCGTTCACGATGGCAATGCGCCATTCCCGGATCACGCCCATCTCTTCGATGCCCGCCTCGGTGAACGCTCTTGAGAACCCGGGCTTTGCCGGCGGCGTGGATGCCGGCTCAGTTGCATCCCAGGGCGGAAGCGTGAGGACCGTGCGGTTGGCTTTGAAGGAAAGGGTTCCTTGGGTCAGACGCGCAAGCGTCTCAAGGTCGATGTAAGACTTCCCATTGAACTGAAGAAGCTGAGTCTCGCCGGCGTGTCCTGCGATGGTGAATGTGGAACCTTTTTGCGGCGCTTGCGCGTTGACGCTTGCGGGCAGCACCAGAAGAGCGGTCAACACGGTCGCGGCCAACACGGCCGCAATCACGGCGATGATCATTTTCATAAGGTTTTCCTCGCGCATCGCCTCCTAGTCTCCCATTGGCCAATTCCCCATGCTGTTCAATCTTGGGCACACTGCGGTTGGGAGAAGGGACGGGACTGTGGCGCACAGTTTCACAGTTTCTGTGTCGGTGCGCGGTTTTGGCTGTAAGTGAATGATTATGGATGAGTTCCATGCCACACAGTTTCACAGTCCGTGTTTTGCGTTTCTTGTGGGGGGTGGCGGCGGAGCCCCGCCAGGGAACAGGGATCAGGGATCAGGAAAGCTCGGAACCTAGAGGGCAGGGGTAGGGGGTGGGTGAGGCAGGAGTAGGGGGGAGGGGGTGGGTGAGGCAGGAGTAGGGGGGGAGGGGGGTGACGCAGGGAGTAGGGAGTAGGGGGGGAGGGGGGGACGTTAGAAAGTAGTTAACAGCCAGCAGGGAGCATGAAGACTGGAAGCGCGGACGGATTGCGTGGCCCTGGAGGCAGCTCATAGAACGATTGTGCGCCGGGAGGGGGAAATTATCGGCAAAGCGGGGAGGGAAAAGTTTTGGGGGCGGGGATGGTGGGGTGGTTGGGTGTGGGATGGGCGCTTGCCGGGACTGATCCTGAGATCCGCGATTGCCTCCCGCTCGGTTGAGGTGGTTGGACTCCCCGGTCCCCAAATGCGAGGGACCGGGGGCACCCAATCGTCTGGCAGAACCTACATCTGTCGGGACCGGGGCCACCCGCCTCTTCGACAGGCTCGCAAGGTAAAGCGTGGTGAGGTTCACGTTTCCGTCAGCCGGGAACGGACGCTCTTCGACAGGGAGCTTTCGCGCAAGGTCAGCGACCCGCAGGTTTCCGTCAGCCGGGAACGGACGCTCTTCGACAGGTCCGGCTGGTGAGAGTCCGCCATCATTTGAGTTTCCGTCAGCCGGGAACGGACGCTCTTCGACAGGCCCGACCTGAGCCGAGCCTGTTTGCCTCTGGTTTCCGTCAGCCGGGAACGGACGCTCTTCGACAGGGCTGTATGAACGCGCCTAGAGCATTTCTAATTTAAGTA
>PLSB01000202.1 GCA_003165005.1 Acidobacteriaceae bacterium
GAGTTCGCCCGATACTTTCTTTCAGAAGGCCGGCTGGTCTTTGACGGCGTGAATCTATGCCCTCGGAGTTCGTGCTATCCCACCCTTTGTCCCAAAGAACGGGCCAAAGGATGGGGCACGGAGGGTTTTTCTTCAAGCGGTTAGAGGCCTGGCGCGGGCCCACTTGATCAATCTCCAGCCCCTGCTCCGGCCAACTGTGGATGAAACAAGCCGTTCGCGCTTTTCGCGGGTTGGCGTCGCTTTGCGACTTCGCGGGTTCGCGAGTTCGCCCGATACTTTCTTTCAGGAGGCCGGCTAGTGCTCAGACCGCATGAATTCGTAACCGTTCTCTGATTGGTGCGGGTCTGGAGACCCGCACTACAGCCGGTCAGCCACCCCACGGACGAAGACCTGTCCGCGGGGACCCCGGTCAGGAGACCGGCGGTACGGGTTCTCGCCGCGTGTGAGAAATGCGGGCTAGGCGCAATGCTGTTCGCATAGGGAACCTGCACGCCGGGGAAGTGTCTGCCGATCCCACCCTTTTCGCAAAAAGCGCGAAAAGGATGGGGCACGGCTTCGTTCTGACTGCGGTCCGATCAATTAAGTGAACAGTATTAGGGCTAGGCGGTCGAGGCGCGATGCCAGACGGCGGCATCGAAGCTGTGGGCGCATTGGTAGCCTTCGCCCTGGTAGAGCTGGATGGCGTCGGTGTTGGCCTCGGTGACGGTGAGCGAGATCTCCGCTGCGCCCAGGCGCATGAAGCTGAAGGCCGCCTGGTGGAGCAGGAAGCGGGCCAGACCGCGGCGGCGATAGGCGGGAAGAACGCAGACCTGGGTCAGGTGCCCGCTCTGCTCGCTGACGCGCGAGCCGAGCACCAGCGCCGCCAACTCGTGGCTGGCGCGCTCCTCGACGACATAGGATGCCTGCGTGACAAAGGTGCCGCAACCGGCGTAGCGCACGATGTTGTTGAGGAAGCGCATGGAGCCGTGCACGGTGCGGTACTGGTCGTTGATGGAGCTGTCTGGGTGGTCGCGATAGGCCTCGCAGATGAGGCGCGCGGCGGGGGCCAGATCGGCTTCGCGCCAGGGACGGAACTCGAGATTTGCGGGCAGATCCATGTGCAGCTGGCTCGATCGTCCTGCCAAAGGCTGCACCAGGAAGAGGCGGCGATAGACTCCAAATCCGGCGGCGCGAAAGGCCGGAGCGAAGCGGCCGGAGGGATGGAGAAGCAACTGCGACTCGATGCGGTCGACATGCGGCGAGTTGAGCAGCAGCTCGAAGAGGTGCCGCAAGAGCATTTCTTCGCGAGCGTGGGCCGGGCCGGAGGCTGCGTTGCCGCTGTCCGGGACGCCGGGAAGAGCGAAGACGTCGCCGATCACCGCCTTGGTCTCCTCGTAGACGCAGAAGACGTAGCCGGTGACATTGCCGGCCTCCATGGCGGCGTAGCCGGGCAACATGCGGTTGTCCAGGTACTGCATCAGCAGGCGGGATGAGGCGCGATAGTCCCAGTGCAGGCGCTCGGCCCAGATCTCGCTCTCCGCGTCGAGCAGGGGGCGCAGCACGGGCGCCGCGAAGTGCCGGAGGTCGAGGATTTCGATGGACCCGTTCCGTGCCTGCATGTTTCTCCGATTGCCGCGAAGCGGGGCTGCCGCGGATGGCGACGGCCGCGGCGCGGCGCATCCCCGATTCTACCCTTCCGGCCACTTTGCCACGATTGCGCTGGAGACCGCAAGTCAGTGTCGTACTTTTCGCGGGTTGGCGCCGCTTCGCGACGTCGCGAAGCGGCGAGTTCGCCCGATACTTTTTTTGAGGAGGCCGGCCAGGTCTCCGACCGCGTGGATTTATGCCTTCGGGGTTCGCGCTATCCCACCCTTTGGCCCAAAGAACGGGCCAAAGGATGGGGCACGGAGGGTTCTTCTTCAAGCGGTCAGGGACCTAGCGCGCGCCCACTTGATAGATCTCCAATCCCTGCTCCGGCCAACTGAAGAGTTGCCGATACTGGCGGCCCTCGAGCAGTTCCTCGAGCGCCATCTGGGTATCGAGGTCGACGCCGTGACGGCCCTGCACGCGCGCCACCAACAGGTGCTGCTCGCCGGGAACGCCGGTCTCGTCGTAGTTCACCACTTCATCGTCGCGATAAAACGAGAGGCCGAATTCAACGTCGCGGCGCACGTGAAAGACCGCGACGGTTTCGCCGGGGGACGCTGCCTCGGCCAGTTTTTCAGCCAAAGGCCGTGCCGAGTAAGTGCGATCGAGGAGATGAATGACGCGCTTGGTGGCGGAGAGCGAGGGAATGCCGCAGAAGGGCCCGACGCCGTAAACGAACAGCACCAGGACCACGAGGATCCAGCAGGTAGCGGGCCGCAGCCATGCCACGCCAAAGCCCCTGGTCACGATGAGGATCAGCAGGCCCGCACCGATGGCGGCGAGTGTGGCGGCGACGATGGCGTGCGTGGGCGGCAGGACGAGACTGTGCGCGACGAACCACGGCAGCAACAGGACAGAGATCGCCATGGTACCGCAAACCGCGGCGTGACCGAGAAGAATCCAGCGGTTGAGACCCGGCTTGCGGCGGCGGAACAGATAGTCGCCGGTGAGGATGGTGATGGGCGGGAGTGCGGGAAGAATGTAACCGGGGAGTTTGGATTGGGAGAAGGAGAAAAAGACCACGGGGATGAGGGCCCAGAGGACGAGAAACTCGGGGAATGCGTCGCCGGGGCGCGTGGGCAAGGGCTTTCCGGCGCGGGAGTAACGCAGCCTCCACTCCGCGACCGAGGTCAGGATGCCGTCGATCAAGGCGCGCGCCGCGAGCACGGTCCAGGGCATGAGCGCCAGCAACATGACGACCAGGTAGTACCAGAACGGCTGGTTGTGCTGATAACGGTCGGTGGCGAAGCGCTGCAGGTTGTGCTCGAGGAAGAACTCGCGGAAGAAGGTGGGATTCTGATGCTGCACGGCAATGAACCAGGGCAGCACCATGGCGAAATAGAGCGCGATGCCGGGCCACCATAGGGAGCGGCGAAGAATGCTCCAGTCCTTGCGCAGAAAGGCAAAGGCAGCGACGATGAGCATGGCGAGAAAGGGCGCGACGGGTCCCTTGGCCAGCGTGGCGAGGCCGGTAAAAAAGTAGATGTCGTAGAGCCAGAACTTGGAGTCTGTTTCGTACCACGCATACCAGCCCAGCAGTCCGATGGCGAGGGGAGCGGCCATCTGCATATCGGTGGAAGCGCCGCGGGCGAAGCCCATGATGCCGGCGCAGGCCACGGTAATCAGCGCGGCGTCAAGATGCCCGCCGGGGCGGAATCGCCGCATGTGCAGGTAGATGAGCGCCGCCATGATGAAGGCAAAGGTGGTGGAGGGAAGACGGGCGCTCCAGTCGTGCACGCCGAAGTCCTGAAAGAGAAACATGGCGCGCCAATAGTAGAGCGCGGGTTTCTCCAGCCAGGGATGCCCGTAGAGATAAGGCGTGACGCAGGCGTCCAGGCGGCCTTTGAGTGTTTGCGCGGAGTCGAAGCGCACTAGCATTTCGTGCGCGATCTGGGCATAGCGCGGCTCGTCGGCGCCCACTAATCCCAGGCCGTCGCCGCCCAGCAGGGGCGTGAGCCCGTAGACAAGGAAAAAGATGGTGAAGATAAGGAAAATTCCCGCTTCGCTGAGGATGCACCAGCGCGGCATGCGCCAGAGCAAGCCTGCGGGTGGATCGGGAGCCGAGGGTTCCACGGGATTTTCTGTCTCCGCCATTTCTCCAGATGCGCGCAGCGCGCACGGCATTCGCACGCATTTTCCTCGTGAACGCAGGACGGATGGGGGATAAGCCCTGGCTCGCATACCGTCCGCGCCGCTCCAGGCGCGGACACGTTGCAGTATTGCGACAGGGACAAGGCTAACAGATTTCCCCTGGGTTCCGAAGCCGGCTCCGGACTGAGGCGGGAGGGGAGGGTCTTGCTTGGCTCTTGCGCATCGCGCGCCTGACATTCCAGTTGTACTTCGCTGGGATGCCGCAAAAGGACAAGGGCCCGGGCCTAAAGGCCGCCTTTTCTGCGGCTTTTTCAGGGGCCTGAAGGCCCCTGCTCCCTCCGCACAAAACCCGTCTGCAACTCTAGTACTAATTCGGCAGAGCTTTCCGTTGCTATGCGGGCTTTACGTCGATGGGGCCGGATGGCGTTTGCGAGACGGCAGGACGGCCGGCGCCGCGGCGCGACGCCCCGGTTTTGCGCGACCGGCCCATCAGCTCGTCGATGCGCGCCTGGACGCGCCCCGAGCGGTCGGCAAGAAAGCTCAACTCGGGCACGTGGCGCACGCCCATCCGCTCCTTCAGTTCCGAGCGAATGTAGCCCTTGGCAGCTTCCAGGCCGGCCACAGTCTCTT
>PLSB01000105.1 GCA_003165005.1 Acidobacteriaceae bacterium
ATTATTTATACAGCATTCAATAGCGCACATAGGAGGAGGGTAATCGTCGTAAGGCGCTGTTGGCCATCAACTACACCTCTAGCAGTTTTGTCGTCGTAGACCACAAAGTTACCGATGAAATATTGATCCTCGTTTTCGACTATCGCGTCGTTCCAAAACTCCTCGACATTCGTCCGATCCCAGGAATAGGGACGCTGGAATCGAGGAATGCGGTAAAACGAGGACGCGAGAAATTTCCCAACTTGTTCATCGAGGCAGGTAATCTTCATGGTCATGTCTCCCGTGGCCGGACGACTCTGGAAATCGGCCTAATTGTATATGGGACAGATCGTACTCTCTTGTCCTACCCCGCCCACGGATTGTGCACCTTCACCGGAAGCCCAGCAACGTCGCGCGTGTTGCGCGTGACGAATGTGAGCGAGTGTTTGGCGGCGGTGGCTGCGAGAAGCGTATCGATGACCGGCCGCGGGCGGTCGCCGGACCAATCGCCCCAGAGGCGCGCCGTCGGCCCATCGATCGGCAGAATGCGGTCGACGAAGCCGAACTCCAGCCCCTCTAACCAGCCGGCGAGCGCTCGTGCTGCCGACAGATCGGTGCGCCGCTTGATGGCGATGCCTTTGCGCAGCTCGCCGATGGTCAGGACGCTCAGGTAGAGCGCGGAAGAATCCGCCGCCTGAAGGAACGCCATCACGCCGGGGTCGGCTTTCTTCTTGCGCGTCTCGCTCAGGACGTTGGTGTCGAGCAGGTAGGCGGTTCCGGCGTTCACAATGCGATCTCGCGGCCGGCGTCGCGGTCCGGCTCTATCTCGAAGTCGTCCACCTTCGGCCCTCCGAGCAGGTATTCGCGGAGGTCGGGCTTGTGGGCGCTCAGGGAGCGGAAATCGTCGACCGAAAGCACCACGGCCCGGTCCACTCCATGACGCGTAATCATTTGCGGGCCTTTGCTTTGCGCCTCTTCGATCACCTGGCTCAGGCGCATCTTTGCTTCTTGAACCTGCCAACGTGCCATGGGGCCCTCCTTGGATCAATATGACTAGAAGTATAGGTGATCTAGTCAGAAATGACAACCAACCCGGCTCAACGCGATCCCTACTTCACCCTTCCCGCCGCGTTCTCCAGCACCACGTTCTTGAGCACCGCCGTGTCCACCGTCTCCGGCAGGTGCGAGCAGAAGCCGATGCCCACATAAAACGGCTCGTCCAGGTGCAGCTTGATGGGCGGACCGAACTGGTGCATCGGCTCCCCGTCGAGGCTCACATAGAGCGCAAACTCGTCGCCATGCTTCTCGATCCCGATCCGCTTGGGCACGATCGTCACCAGGCTATCCGGCGACGTGCCGCCGGGGCGGCCGCCGCGGCTGCCGATGCGAAATTCCATATCGGTCACGCGCGCGTTGCGCTCCGGACGCCACGCCAGATGCACCATTCCCGCTCCGTGCAGCGCCACCATCGCGGCTTTGGCGTCATCGTCCAGGCTCTGCCGGATCATCAACACGGCCTTGCGGTCGCCGTAGCCCTTAGGATCGGGAAAATCGATGTCCGCCGCCAGCGACACGTCGCCCGACATGCGCTTCCACAGGAACCGGAACTCGTCGCGCGTGTACCAGACGTTGTATCCGGCGGAGTTGATGGTGTACTGCCCTGTTGCCACGTCGAAACTCGCGCTGCCGGGCACGACCGCCGCGCCGATGTCCGATTGCCCTTCAAAAGCCCCGATCGGCGTATCGAGATTCCGGCTCGGCCGGTGAAAATCGGCCGGTGGCGCCACTTGCACGTGCGTTGCAGAGCCCGGCTGCGCCCATGCCGGCGCCGCGGCGGCAGGAGGATTCGCGGCAGGCGGCGTTTGCGCGCGCAAAACTGCGGATGCACTCGCTGCTGCCAGCAATCCCGGAGTCGCGATGCATAGAAAGAATCGGAAAAGGTTGCCTCGTCTCATGGCAACCTACTTTACCAGACGCCATGGCACGGCGAGCACCCGCACTGCGCCCGCCCCGTGTTGTACCATTCGATTGAATCGCACGTTCAAGCACGAAGGCCTTCCCGATGACCCCTGCATCTTCTCCGACTCTTCTCGTTCTTGCCGCCGGAATGGGCAGCCGCTACGGCGGCCTGAAGCAAATCGACCCTGTGGGCCCGGCCGGCGAGACCATCATCGATTACTCGATCTTCGATGCCCTCCGCGCCGGCTTCGGCAAGCTGGTCTTCGTGATCCGCAAGGACATCGAAGAGGCGTTTCGCGAGACGGTGGGCGCGCGTTTTGAGAAGCGCGTGGCCGTGGACTACGTTTTTCAGTCGCTCGAAGACATTCCGCCGCGCTTCTCCGTTCCTGCCGGGCGCACCAAGCCGTGGGGCACTACGCAGGCCATCCTGTGCGCCGCCGATGCCATTCACGAGCCCTTCGCCGCCATCAATGCCGACGATTTTTACGGCGCCGAGAGCTACCGCGAGCTGGCTGGCCATCTGACCTCCGACTCGACAAACTATGCCATGGTCGGCTTCGTGCTGCGCAATACGCTCTCCGACTTTGGCTCGGTGGCCCGCGGCATCTGCCAGGTTTCGCCCGAGGGCTACCTGAGGCACATCGTCGAGCTCACCAAGATCGAGCGCGACGGCAACGGCGCCCGCAACACCGACCCGGCGGGGTTCGTGACGAGCCTTTCAGGCGACGAGCCGGTCTCGATGAACATGTGGGCCTTCAGGCCGCGCGTCTTCGGCCAGTTGCGCGATCGCTTCGAGCAGTTCCTCGAGAGCCACCCCGGCGACACCACGGCCGAGTGCTATATTCCCATGACCGTGGGCGAGCTGGTGCGTGCCGAGGAGGCGCGCGTCAACGTCCTGCGTTCGGGCGACTCATGGTTCGGCGTCACCTATCGCGAAGACCGGCCGCGTGTGGTCAAGAGCATTCGCCGTCTCATTGCCGCCGGCGCTTATCCTGAGAAGCTTTGGCCGTGAAGGAGCCGCACGATCTCCGTGACCTCGCCGCCGCGTTCCAGTTTCAAGGGGAAGTCTCGGCCTTCGCGCCTTTCGGCAACGGTCACATCAACGACACGTACCTTGTCACCTGCCAGGCGGCGGGCGCGCCGGTGCGCTACACACTGCAGCGCATCAACGCCCAGGTCTTCCGCTCGCCGGCGGCCGTGATGCAGAACATCGAGCGCGTCACGGCGCATCTTGCCGCGCGACTTGCCGGTGCGCCTGACCGCGATCGCCGCGCGCTCAGGCTTGTCCCGGCGCGCGACGGCAGCAACTGGCACGAGGACGCGCAGGGAGAAACCTGGCGCGCCTATCGCTTTATCGAGAACGCGCGCAGCTACGAGACGGCGACTTCCGTCGACCAGGCGTTCCAGGCGGCACAGGCCTTCGGGCGCTTCCAGCAGCAGCTTGCGAGCCTGCCCGCGCCGCGGCTCAATGAAACCATCCCCGATTTTCATCACACGCCCAAGCGTTTTGCGGCTCTCGAACAGGCCATCGCCGCCGACGTGAAGGGCCGCGCGAAAGTTGCCTGTCCGGAAATCGAATTTGCCCTCACGCGGCGATCCATCGCTCGCGTCCTGCTTGAGGCGAATCTGCCGGAACGCATCACCCACAACGACACCAAGTTCAATAATGTTTTGCTCGACGACGCGACCGGCGAGAGCCTGTGCGTGATCGACCTGGACACCGTGATGCCCGGCCTGGCGCTCTACGATTTCGGCGATATGGTGCGCACCACCACCAGCCCCGCCGCGGAAGACGAGCAGGATTTGCGCAAAGTCACGATGCAGTTTCCGCTGTTTGAGGCGCTGGTGCGCGGCTATCTTTCGGCAGCAGGAGAATTCCTGACCAAAAGGGAAAAAGAATTCCTGGCGTTTTCCGGCAAGCTCATCACCTTTGAAACCGGCATCCGCTTCCTGGCCGACCATCTGAACGGCGACACCTACTTCAAGATCCATCGCGAAGGCCACAACCTGGATCGTTGCCGCACGCAATTCAAGCTGGTGGAGGCGATTGAGAGGGAGGAAGAGAAGATGAACCGGCTGGTGGAAGAGATTGCGGGCTGAGGCGTGTTTTCAAGAACAGCGGAGCTAGCGGTGTTAGCGGAGTTAGCGGAGCTAGGCCGGCTCCAGCAGGCGATCACGTTTCGTGCGCGGCGTCCGTTAGCGCCGGTGGGGGACTTTTACTGGGCGGGCGACGATGAGAGTCTTGGCAATCTCGGCGTCAGGCGGCGCACCACGAACTCCTGAAGCAGGTTCTGCACCGCGCCCTCGGCCGTGCCGATGAGCGCATTGGAGAAGGTGACTTCAACGCCGCTGCGGTTGCTCGATGGATAGTAGAGGTTCGAGATGCCCCCGGCCGCCAGCCCGCCCAGAATCGCGGAGTAGTTCGGCTGCCAGCGCCTGTTGTCGCCCCTGCAAATCACCGAGTTGGCAAGCGCGTAGAGGGCCCGCGACGGGATGGAGCCGGCGCCCTTGTAGATGTAGCGCGGGTCCTGCTTGAAGAGCGAAGGCAGGATCGCGCCGCCGATGAAGCTGTCGGAGAGGCCATCGGCATAATTGGCGCCAAAGCGCTTGCCGAATCCCTGCGCTCCCTGTCCGTACCCTGGAAAGGTGTTGGTGGCCTGCTCCACGCCCGCGAACCCGCCGGATACTATCCATGTGATGGGATCGATCGAGGTCTTCCACGCCAGTTGGAACTTTTGCCGCGTAGACAGCGGCTCCGGATCGGGATCGTAGCTGACGTAATAGTTGGGAAAGACGCCCAGGACGCGTTGCTTCTCCTCGATGTTGAGTTGCTCCTGCGCAATCTCCACCTGCGACTCGGCCGAGACCGTCACCTGGTTCGCGGCGCCAGCCATGGGCAATGCGATGGTGCGCGCGTCGAAGTCCTCGCCCGCGCGCAACACGCCGGTAATCGATTGCGTCGCGAATCCCCGCGAAGAGACCCTCAGTTTGAATGCGCCCGGAGGCAGGTTGGCAAAGCTGAACGCGCCGGTGCTGTCGGTTTGCGTGGTTGCGGTCTGCGGCATGCCGTTTCCGCTCGTTTCGAGCCTCGTTTCCAGCGCGACATGCGCTCCCTCGTAGACGACGCCCTCGGTGCTCGTCACCACCCCGTGCAGGCTGGCCGTCGTGAGCAAAGCCGGAACCGGTTCGAGCGCTGCCGGCGTCGCGCTCTCCTGCGCACATGCACACGCCGCTCCTCCGAAAAGCGCCGCAAAAACCAGCAATCCGGCACAGATTTGGGGCGCGCCGTGCGGCGCAAAGCGCGGATGTGCCGGAGATACGGTCAGGATGGCTCCATCCCGAAGTCCAAATCGATCGCGCGGCATGGAGGCTTCGGCGAGAAATGCTACATAGTTAGACGGCGGACTCGCCCAACGGACGAAAGGAGCCCGGAGATGTCTGCGATACTTTTAGTTTATCGAACGTTCCTTGATCGGCGATCACAGCAAGAGGATTCCCGGAAACATCCCGGATTCTTCCGCGTAAAACCTATCAAATCTGGAATAGGCTCTGCTCAATCCGGCCGTCCCGTGTAATGCTCCACGTGGTGCACCTGGGAGTGATCTTCGAGCGACTCCAGGTGCGTGATCACCTCCGCGGGCATCTCCAGATCCTCGGCCAGGCGCTCTTCCACCACCGTCGCCAGCCGGTGCGCGTCGCCCAGCTTCATATTCTCAGGGAAGAGCAGGTGCACCTCGATAATCTGGCGATAGCCTGTAGCGCGGAAGCGCACGCCGTGGTACTCCAGGCCAAGTTCCTTGCAGAGCGCGTCGAGCCGCGCGCGGATCAGGTGCCCGACTTTGGGGTCCGAGTAATCGAGCAGGCCCTTCATGGCGCGCCACAGCAGCCGGCCGCCGGTCCACAAAATGTTGGCCGCTACGGCATAGGCAATCAGCGGATCGAAGGGCTTCCATCCCGTTGCCATCACCAGGCCCAGGCCCGCGACCACGCCAAAGCTGGTCCAGCTATCGGTGAGCACGTGCTTACCGTCGGCCTCGAGGATCAGCGAGTGATTGCGCTTGGCGGTGCGCAGCAGATACCAGCCGAGGCCCGCGTTGAGCACGCCCGCGGCCACGATGAGAAGCACGCCGCTGCCCAGATTTTCCAGGGCCAGGCCGTGACGCCACGTCTGCGTGGTGTTGTAGAGAATGCTGCCCGCGGCCAGCACGATCATGGCGCCCTCAAAGCCCGCGGAGAAGAATGTAATGCGCTCAAAGCCGTAGCGAAATTGTGGAATCGCCGGCCGCGTGCTCAGCCACAGGCTGAAGAGCGCAAAGGCCACCACCACCACGTGCACCACCGACTCCGCCGCATCGGAGAAGATCGCCGACGACCCTGTGAGCAGGTACGCCGTCATCTTCCCGGTCAGCATCAGCACGCCCACCAGCAGCGAAAGCCGCATGGCGAGCCGCGCCTCGCGGTGCTGCTGGAGCTTCGAATTCGAGTCCTGTTGCGGGGAGGTGGTCATGGGCGATACTCTCGTTTTTGAGTGCCTTGGGGTCTTGCACTCAGTCTACGCGCGACCAGGGAAAGAATCCGACACTATATCTTTGACAAACCCATGCGGTGCTCTCAAGTACATTTGCACTTCTGGATGAAAGCTTCAATCAGAAGCACTATCCAAGCGACAGCGATAATGATCGGGATGGCAGTGTCCGGCATGAAGGTCGTGCGCCAATCCGTGTATGCTTGCGCGTGCTTCGCTGTCAATCTTTTATTGGCTGCGAATATCCCTAGCGCAACGGAAAACGCGATTGCTAAGCCGACTAACGGCAGCAGAAACGGATGGTCCGAGTAGTGATTGGCTACGAATAGAAGGCCTTCAAACGTCCCTAGCCATGTTAGGCGCTGATTGATGAGGTCGTTTTAGTATTTTTTTCTATCGTCCTCATCCCAAGCCATAGAACTTAAGACCTCTCCTTATTCCTCTGTCGGGCCTGTCGCTTCACTGGCTTTGTGGGCGGCCTCACCTTCAGCACGTCCTCCATCACTTCCTCGAATGGGAGCGGAATGAGGGGATTGGCTTCTCATTCGTCGGCAGTTTTGGCACCTGACCCTAGGGCGTTCTTCGCGGATTCTGGCTTTGGGTCATTTGGCACTCCCTTGGGCGTCGCGGATTGTTCCGGTGCGGTTATCGGCCTCGGTTGGAGCAATGGCGGCGTTAGGTCAAATAATTGTGCTTGCTCGCCCACCGGTCCGGTTTCGATGGGAGGAGGTTCTTTCGGCGGGGGAAGTGGCAGGTCGCATATTCTCATCACCGGAATTTTCAGCCGCTTAGCAAACTTCTCAATGTCCTGATCGTCAGAGTAGATGGCACTGGCGTCCTCAGCTTTGGCAGTCGCAACGATCTGAATATCGAATTTAACTTTCGCGTGAGTTCCCCACGTTTCATGTTTGGATTTAATCAGGGCCAATAGCTCGGCGGCTTCTATCGCTCCCCGCGCATCGAAGGGCAGCAGCTGGAATCGCATACGGTCGCTCAGAATAGAGACAAATTGGGCCCTCCCCTTTCCGGCTCTCACTAGAACTTCCGCCATTGCTGGAGTGGGGATTCCGATCTGCTCGCCTGTTGAGTTTAGTGAGCTTGCAAGGTACTCGACGCGCTCCTTAAATCGGGTGACAGGATTTCCCTGGCGATCCCTTGCCGGTTCGGGGTCCTTGTTCAGAAATACCACCAGATAAGAGGCGTCGAAGATAATCATTGCTGCGTCATCTCCTCGCCGTGTCGTATCTCCCGCAACTCCTCTAACGGATCAGCGAATTCGGCCCACTCATTTCCTTCAATAGCTCGCAGTTTGTCCATCGTTTCAGTGAAGCTCTCGTCGATCAGCGGCGCTTCATCAAAAGATTGGATTTTGAAATTCTCCATCTTCCACTTGCCTTCATTTCCCCGACTGTACGTTGCGATTCCATGAATCCGCACAGGCTTGGAATAATACGGAGCGAGTTGCTGCGCGATTTGTTCGTTTGTCTCGCAATACAGGATTGCGCCGTCTCTCCGCAATAGATGTATTGGGATCGTTTTATCGAAGCCGCCGACGCGCCTGAGCTCTCCCGTTACGGATGCGCTCTCTCGAATGTTTTCGTAGATCTCTGGAATGTTCGCCTTATTGCCTGGGAACTCTATGATCTCTGCCTTCTTGACTGGATCAAAAATGCGCCCAGTCGCATTATCGTGACGTAGTTTGGTGTCCAACTTCTTGTACGCTCTGTTGGCGTTTCGGGGACCCATTCCCTTTTGCGCGTTGCGTACCTGACGGATAACTCTGGTTTCTTCTTCGGGGTCAATGTAAAAGACAGGCTCTGCGCTGCCTTCATCCACCTTCATAAGATGGACGCTTTCGTTGTGACCAAGAAGTTGCGCCAAGTCGATGAGATAGAGGGCAAGGCGAGACAGGGGTATCGTATATGGCGTGATCTTCACGCCTTCGATCTCTCCGTCGATTTTGAAGCGGAATTCTTTCCAATTCTCCACGGTGGCCCCCTATGATACACTGATAGTGTTGGGTCCGGCATCGTGGGAGAGGCCGCCGACAGAGCTTGGGTCGTGAGCGCAGAGGTCAGCTGGCAGGCTGACCTCTCGCCGTTTTATAGGTTTTGAAATTCCGTTCTTTTCCTTTCAATTTGGCCGCTGTGAGTCCCGTAGCATCAATCGCTTTCCCGTTGTGCTCTTCAACGCGTGCACGGTCCTCATGGAGTCGGTTTCCTTCCGCGAGTTGCAGCAGTAATCGAATTCCGCGAGATACCTGTGCAGATGCTGCCAACTGACAAGATGGTACACCCCATTGATGCCCCGCTTCAACAAGCTAAACTGGCCCACTACCGAAGAATACTGCCGCTGCGCGGCCTACTGCGGCTGGCCCGGACTCTGCTGCCCCGGAGTTTGCGCCGGCTTGTGCCTCATGCGGTCCAGATCGATGCCAAACTTCGGGTCCTTGCAGGTGCCGTTTACGTGAACGGGAACCTCTGTGCCCGCACCGTCCTTCTTAAAGTACCGGTCGGCGGGCTTCAGCAGCTCGCCCTTCCATCCGCCCACCATCTCAGAGACCGTCGCCTGCGTTTTGGCCGTTCCCGTAAAGTTCAGCAGTCCGCCTTGCACGCCGTACGTGCCTTTGAGGTCGATCTCCGCGCCCGGCACAGTGTATTTCAGATCGGGAAGCGTAATCACGGCGTTCGCCATGGTGAAATCGCTTGCGATCGCCGAACGCACGTCCCCGCCTTCGCCGTGTCTGGCTTCTTCCGGCCGGCCTTGGCCGCGCAAACTCAGCTCGTCCACCTTGCTCTGGATCTTGGCGCTGGTGAACTGCGCGTCTTCGAGCGTGAATTTCCCGTTCAGTTTCAGCCGCTCATCCACCGGCGCCGTTCCCGGAGGAATTTCGAGGGTGGTTTTCAACGCCAATGTGCCGGTCAGCAGCGGCGTCCCGCTTTTGCTGGTCAGGCGCAGAAAATCTTCCATCCGCCCGCCATTGACGGTCACGTTCAATGCAATCTCGTGACCGCCCGGCGTCGCGGTTCCATTGGGCGCAGTTCCCGGCGGCACGCGCACCACCTTGCCCTCGCAGGTAAAGTGCGATCGTCCCAGCGTGGCATGCACCGGCTGGAGCCAGGTGTCGCCATTGATGCCATCCACGTGCGCGTGGAACTCAGTGTGCAGCGGAACTGCCGTGCCAAACTTCGTCAACCGGAAATCCGGCGTGTCGGTCTCGCCATCCACGACCAGGTCGCGCAAAACGCCCTCATATTTGCCTGTCGATTCGAGAATCCCTGCAATTCCCTTGAAGACCCCAAGGTCCGCGTGTTCAAACCGGTAACTTCCGTTGAGCGGCGTCTCGCCCGGATCGTTCACTACCCACGGTCCCAGGTTGCCCGCCGTCAAAATCGTGCCCGGAGGCTTGGGGTTGGTCAGCTCCGCGTCGAAGTGCATCGCCCCGTTCGCACTTACATTGGCCAGCTTGAGGTGGGCAATCGCGAACTCGAGCGGCAGCTTTCCCGGCTTGCCGGTTTCAACGGTCAGGTGCGCGTCGTTGCATTGGATGCTGTCCACTGCGAAGCGCAAAAGCAGGGAGCCGTTCTCTCCCGCGTGCGCGGCAGGGGCACCATGAGCAAAGTGCGACTTCGGGGGCACGTCCACGGAGAGCCCCTTCAGCTCCACCACGGAAATCTTCACCGGCTCGCCCGGCCTGTAACGCAGTGGCGCGTGAAAGCGGAACTCGTCGATTTGTATGAGGGGCTGGATGAGGGGCCGGATCGGCGGCTCCGGCGCGCTCGCCGCGTTCGGTCCCGGAACCGTCACGCCCTCGACCTGCGCCGGCGGCCAGATGCGCAGACCCTTGCCCTCGGCCCAGAGCCCATTTACGAGCGACACATGAAAGCTGTCCAGCTCCACGCGTGCATGGAAGTGCTCCTCAAGCTGCTTCACAATCGCGGCGCGCAGGATGGGCTCGGCCTTGTGAAGCACGATGGAAACGCCCAAGCCCAGCGCAACCAGCACTAGCGACAGCGCGATCAGAGCCCACTTGAGAGCCCGATGCCTGCGCCAGAATCCTGCCTGCTTCGCTGTCACGGCCAACCCTTGCCTGCATCTATTCTCGCAGGCTTGCTCACCGCTGAGGGATTAACTCCTGCTGTGTTGGACGCGCATGGTTGCGAAGAGACAAGCGGGGTTAGCGGAGCTAGCGGGGNNTAGCGGGGTTAGCGGAGTTGGCGGTTCCGCAGTCCCTCAGTTTCTTAGTCCCTAGTCCCTACGTCCCTACGTCCCTGCATTCTTGGTCCCTTGTTCCCTCGGTCCCTTGTTCCCTGTCTCTCTGTGCTTTAGACTTCAAGTCACCGATGCAAGCGATTGTTGAGAACCTCGTCAAGCTCCAATCCATCGATCTGGACCGCGCCCGGCTCAACAAGGAGCTGCGCGCCCTGCCCGCGGAGATCGCCCAGTCGCAGGCCCGGCTGGCCGCCGCCGAGCGCCTATCCGCCGAGGCCTCGGCCGCGCTCAGCCGCGAAGAGACGCTGCGCACGCGCCTGGAGCGGGAGATCGACGGGCACCGCCAGAAGGCCGCCAAGTTCCGCGCCCAACTCGACTCCGTAACCACGCCCGCGCAGGCCGCGGCCGTCGAGCACGAGATCAAGTTCGAAACGACGGAAGCCGAGCGCCTGGAAAACGACGAATACGCGAGCCTGGAGCGCACGGAGACGCAGGAGGCCGCGATGGCCCAGGCCCGCGCTCAAGTGGAGCTGCTTGCCGCCGAGCTCGAAGGCGTCCGCGCCCGCGTGGCCGCGCGCCAGCAAGAGCTCGCTCAAGAGCTTGCCGCGCTCGACGCCGCGCGCGAAGCCGTCCGTGCGGATCTCGATCCCGAGTGGCTCGCCCGCTTCGACCGCATCGCCGCCTCCCGCGGCACCGGCATCGCCCTTGCGGAAAACCAGCAGTGCACCGGCTGCCGCATGGGCGTGCGACCGCAAGTCTGGAACCAGCTCCGCGAAGGCGAACTGCTTACCTGCGACAGTTGCAGCCGGCTTCTTTATTGGGATCCGGCCTTGGCTTCCGCGACCAAAGCGCCGCAGCCCGAAGTGCCTCCGGGCACGGGCCGCGCCCCGCGCAAATCCCACCAGGCCGGCGCGTAGGCCTAGAATGCTTGGCATGAATCGCTCCATCCTTGCGCTTGCCTGCTTGCTGTCAAGCGCCGGCGCATGGGCGGCGGAAGAAAAGCCGCCCGCGTACCCCTCCTTCGACTATCAATTCGCCTACGCTCACGAAATCAAGCCCCATCGCAGATCGTTTCCGCATGCGGGCGTGAGTTCCGGCTTCAATCAACTTCGCCTCACCTTGACTGTCTCTCCGGCAGGTGACGTGCTGGATGCAAAGACCGAAGGAGAGGATGAGAACCTCAAGTTCTGGCCTGACCTGCGCCCCGAGGTGCTGCGCTGGAAGTTCATTCCGTTTGAGGTCGAGGGGCACCCTGTGACGGCATTGGTCGAAGAGTATATCGACCTGGTTCCACCAGAGCGATTCCCTTTGATCCACACGCCTGCGCCCGTGGTCAGGCCCGATTCCAATGTCAGCATTACGCTCACGCGGTCGGTGTGCTACGGAAGGTGCCCCGCCTATCGGGTTTCAATCAGCACCAAGGGGATTGTGTTTGAGGGCCACGCCTTTGTCGCGGCCGCCGGCAGGCATACCGATACGGTTGACCCGCGCGCCGTCCGGGAACTGGCAAAGAAGTTTGTTGCGGCCGATTTCTATTCGATGCGCGGCGAGTATCAAGCAAGTGTGACCGACAACCCCACCTACACACTCTCGATCTCAATCGACGGCCATAAAAAGCAAGTACTCGATTACGTCGGCTCGTGGGTTGGTATGCCCGAGGTGATCAGCGAGCTCGAGGATGACGTTGATGATCTTGCCCATACAGAACGATGGATCCAAGGGACAGGTGGGCTTGTTTCTGGGCAGGAGACTCTACAGAAGGCGACTCAGAATCCGCAAGAAAACTGAATCTGTCCATGCTCACCCGCCGCCGCTTCCTCGCTCAATTTGCCGCCTTCGCTGCTACTCTTTTCTTGAGGAGCACGGTCCACCGCGAAGGGCGCGAACGGACGGACAACTGAGAACTGACAACTGCTTTTGAGGAGCATTCCCCGTGCAGCGCATCTGTGTCGATATGGACGAGGTGATGGCCGACACCCTCGCCGAGCACATCCGGCGCTACAACCAGGCCTTCGACGAGGAGGTCACTCCGGAAGATCTTGCCGGCAAAGGTCTTTGGGAGATTGCGCCGGTCGACCGGCAGGGGCAGCTCCGCGCGTTCCTCGACGCCGAAGACTTTTTCGAGGTCCTGGACGTGTTGCCCGGCGCGCAGCCGGTGCTCCAAGACCTCTCGCAGCGTTTCGAAATCTTCATCGCCACGCAGGCCATGGCGGTACCCAACTCGCTCGGTCCGAAGTACCGCTGGCTGCAGCGCCACTTTCCCTTCATCCCGCCTTCGCACTACGTCTTCTGCGGCAACAAGTCGATCCTCCGCGCCGATTTCCTCATCGACGACCAGCCCCGAAACCTGCTGCGCTTC
Source organism: Acidobacteriaceae bacterium (assembly GCA_003165005.1). Lineage (GTDB taxonomy): Bacteria > Acidobacteriota > Terriglobia > Terriglobales > Acidobacteriaceae > Telmatobacter. Next base: position 13,035 of record PLSB01000105.1, read on the forward strand.
GAGGGCCAGGGTTTGCTCTACACCGCGCCGCATAATCTCATGGCCACCGGCTTCGTGCGCGTGAACAACTGGCTGGAAGTGGCGGAGTTCTTCGCTGCCATTCCCACTTCAGAACCGGATTTCCCCGTACCGTCCGCGCAGCCTTCGCCCGGCCGTTCGTAGTTCCGGCGGCAAGACCGTTGCCATGAATTTCGATACCATGGAGTGTGACCCTGTTTCGCTCCCCCGCAAAGTTCTCTATCACGCGGCGCCGCTTTCTCGCGGCAGGCGCGTGCGCTGCGGGCGGCACGGCCCTTTATTCAGGCGAAATCGCGCGCCATTGGATCGACGTCTCGCCGAGCGACGTCTTCCTTGCGGGACTGCCGCAAGCGTTCGACGGCTTCCGCATCGCGCAGATCAGCGACATCCACATGGACGAGTTCACGGAGCCGTTCTTTATCCGCGATGTCGTAGACCGCATCAATCGCCTCAACCCCGATGCGGTGGTCATCACCGGCGACTTTGTCACCAGCGAGTTTGCGCCGAAGGAATTCGCCATCGGCGGCGCTTGGCAATGCGCCGGAATTCTCGACGGACTCACCTGCCGGCAGCGCTACGCGGTGTTGGGCAACCACGACCTCATGATCGATCCGAAACAGGTCTCTGAGGCGCTTGCCGCGCACAGCATCACAGTGCTGCGGAACAGCCACGCGCCGCTGGAGCGCGGGACGGGGAGAATCTGGCTCGCGGGGCTCGACGATCCCGTCGCGGGAGCGCCGCTTCCTGACGTTGCCGTTCCGGAATCGATCCGCAACCTGCCGCACGAGCCGATTGTTCTGATGTGCCACGCGCCCGACTACGCGGATCGACTGATTCTTCACCCCTCCGGCTCTTCGGTCGCTCTTATGCTCTGCGGCCACACGCACGGCGGGCAGATTTGCCTGCCTTGGATCGGTCCACTGAGCCTTCCGACGATGGGCCAGAAATATGTCGAGGGGTGGTTCCGCCTGGGTCAATTGCAGCTCCACGTCAATCGCGGCATCGGAACTGTCGGCGTTCCCTTCCGGCTCAACTGCCCGCCGGAGATCTCCTTGCTCACGCTGCGCTCCTGTTAGCGTTTCCATTCCTTCCAGCCTCCCTTGCCGGAAAGGCAGAAAACCATCCCCGCGGAAGAACGCGCCATCGACTCGAGATTCAGCCTATAATGTGACCATGGCGGCGTATGTGATCAAGAATCGGGTACCCTCTCCTGAAGAAATGGGACGCACGTTGGGTTTGAGTCCAAAGCGCGTGGCCTCCGTGCGCTTTATCATGAATTCGCCATCTCCGCTAAGGACATCCAAGCGCTCGAGCGGTAAATCTCCGTCAGTGGGAACAGCAAGGAAGGCAGGCAGGAAGCGCTCGACCTCGCGAGCAAGCGGACGGCGGTAGGACGGCATGGCAAGACGCAAGCGCGTCCAATCCGTTTTTCTCAATATCCCTTACGACGCCCAGTTTGAGGAATTGCACTTGGCCTACATCGTGGGTCTGACCCAACTTGGCCTCAAGATAAATGCGACGCTCGCCCTTCCTAACCAGGATCGGCTCAAGAGGATTGTTGGGTTAATTGAGAAATCTGACGTTTCAATTCACGACCTTTCTAGAATTGAGTCGCCGTCTGGGGTTCCCCGGTTCAATATGCCCCTCGAACTCGGCCTTGCGCTTTTTCGTTCGCACATCACAAGAGGCCGGCACAGGGTCTTCGTCTTTGAGAAGAAAGCCTACAGGGTTCAGCGATCAACAAGCGACGTCAACGGCATCGACCCCCAGATTCACAAAGGCAGACCGAAGGGAGTTATGGCGGGATTGCGCAACATCTTCTATCAATCTGACGGCACCACTGTCCCAGAAATGCTTTCCAGCTACCGCGCCGTCAGGCGGAAATTGCCGGAATTGCGGCGGAATGCAGGCAGCCGGTCGCTGTTTGAGGCGGCGGTATTCAAAGAACTCACCGTTGCAGCCCTCGTAGAGAGGGAAAGAATTTTGAAACAGAGATAACCGGCCTCCTCGGCACAGCGATTATCCCTCTGCAGAATGGCTCGGCGCTGACTTGCCGACTCGTCGCTTTCATGCCCCCGCAATCGTCATGCCATCGATGCGCAGCGTCGGCGAGGCCACCGATCCGCGAAACTCGAGGTCGTTGCCAATGGCCGTCACGTTGCGCAGCATCTCGGCCAGGTTTCCGGCGATCGTGATTTCTTCGACGGCGTGGGTCAGTTGGCCGTTCTCAATCCACAGGCCGGTTGCGCCGCGGGAGTAGTCGCCCGTGACCGTATTGGTGCCGAATCCCATCAGGCTCGTGACGTAGAGCCCCGCCTTCACCTCGCCAACGATCTCTTCCGCCGAAAGTGTTCCCGGCGCGAGGAAGAGATTGCCGCAGCCCACTCCGGGCGCGCCTGCGAGTCCGCGCGCGGCGTTGTGCGTGGACTTGAGCCCCAACTTGCGCGCGGTGTAGGTGTTCAGCAGGTAGTTGCGCAACACGCCGTTCTCAACCACGATGGTGCGCTGCGAAGGCAGGCCCTCGTCGTCGAAGGGCGAAGTGCCGAATCCGCCCACGCCGGTGGGCAGCAGCATGATGTTGTCGTCCACAATGGTCAGGCTGGGCGCGGCAATGGTTTCACCAAGTTTTCCGGCGAGAAACGAGGCACCGCGCCAGATGGCGTCGCCCGATGCGGCTTCGAAGATGGAGCCGATGAGCGTGCGCGCCGTTTCAGGCGCGAAAATGATGGGAACGCGCTGCGTGGGCACGCGCCGCGCACCGAGCCGCCGCAGGGTGCGCCGTGCGGCCTCTTTACCGACAGCCTCAGGAGATTCGAGGAGCGCGAACGACCGCGCGCTCGACCACCAGCCGTCGCGCTGCATCCTGCCGTCGGCGTCTTTGGCGAGCGGCGCTGCCGCCACGCCCGCGTAGCTCGAGCGATAACTGCCGTGAAAGCCACGCGAGTTGGCCAGCGCCTTGCGCCCCGTCGCGGCGTCAAAGCTGCCACCGTCGGAGTTCGTGATCCGCGGGTCCGCCTTGAGGGCCGCGGCCTCGGCCCGCCGCGCCCATTCGATCCGCTCCGCCCCGGCGAGCGAGTACACGTCGTCGAAGTAAAGGTGCAGATCGTCCTCGACCGCGCCAAACTCGCCCGTCTCCGGCAGGCCGGCGAAGGGATCTTCCTCCGTGACGCGGGCCAGAGCCAGCGCGCCGTCGACTACCTGGCGAATCCCCTCCGCGGTCAGGTCGCTGGTGGAGGCCGATCCCGACCGCTGACCCAGAAAGACGCGCAGTCCCAGCCCGCGCGAGCCCGATTCCTTCAGCGTTTCCACCTCGCCCATGCGCACGTTCACGCTGAACTCGTCACCCTCGCGCGCTGTGGCTTCGGCGTCCGTCGCGCCGGCCTTCACGGCCAGCGCCACGACGTCGGCAACCAGAGATTCGAGGTCGAGGGCAGTTTCGTTGGGCAGGGGAGAAGTTTCAGGCATGTCCTCAAGCTATCAAACGCGGCGGGATTCAGGACTGAAGGTTCGCAGCTCAGCTTTGCGCTGTCGCGAAAGGGCTCTTTGTCCGCGGAGAATTAAGATGCGTTTGCCCCGCCCAGTGTGGCTCAGGTACCAGGAATGGGCGTAATCGGGCGCACTTTTGGGTATCGTAATGGGTGTAATTGGGTGTATTATTGGGTGTGATGTTCCACGCAAACACTCTCCAGATCACCCCCGAGATCCTGAATCTCATCGCCGAACTGGATGAGTTCAAGGGCGCGTGGCAGGCTCTTGGCACTCTGGCTCCGGAGCGCCTTTCTGCATTGCGTCGCGTCGCTACCATCGAGAGCATCGGCTCATCGACCCGCATTGAAGGCAGCAAACTCTCCGACCGGGAAGTGGAACGGTTGCTCTCCAATCTTGAGATCAAATCCTTCCGAACGCGAGACGAGCAGGAAGTGGCCGGCTATGCCGAGACGATGGAGCTGATCTTTCAGTCCTGGGGCGAGATCACGCTCACAGAAAACCACGTCAAGCAACTGCATCGCGACCTGCTGAGGTACAGCGAAAAGGACGCGCATCATCGCGGCAATTTGAAGACCCAACCAAACAATGTTGCAGCCTTCGACGATCAAGGAAAACAGGTCGGAATCGTGTTCGAAACGGCCACTCCGTTCGATACTCCGCGGCGAATGTCCGAACTCGTCGCCTGGACTCGAGAAGCGTTCTCATCGCGGCAATTGCATCCTCTGTTAGTGACCGCGATCTTCACGGTGGTTCTTCTCGAGATCCATCCGTTCCAGGACGGAAATGGCCGGCTGAGCCGCGTCCTTACGACTCTCCTTCTGCTCCGCGCAGGCTATTCCTGGGTTCCGTACAGCTCGCTCGAAAGCGTGATTGAACAGAGCAAAGAGGGCTATTATCTCGCCCTTCGCCAGACCCAAATGACGATCCGGACAGATGCCCCGAACTGGCATCCCTGGGTCTTGTTCTTCCTCCGTGCATTGCAGCAACAGATGAGGCGTTTGGCCAGGAAAGTCGAACGGGAGAAGATCGTTCTTGCTGCCCTGCCCGAGCTGTCGGTGCGCATCGTTGAATTCGCTCGCGAACACGGAAGAGTTACTGTCAGCGACATCGTGAAGCTGACCGGTACGAGCAGAAATACGTTGAAGCAGCACTTCCGCCGATTGGTCGCGCAAGGGCATCTTGCCCTCCATGGCGGCGGGCGCGGCGCATGGTACGCATTGCCTTAACGCGCAGCATCTTCCACGCCAAACGCGAGCGCGAATATCCATCGCCCGGTAACTTCCGGTTGGCGGCGATTCGCCCGCGGACCGCTCTTGAAAGGCACGAATTCTCGTCGTGCCGAAACGTCGCAATCATGGATGTGGGCATTTGCCCCGAGCGAATGCGGATATCGCCCCGAGGGATGCTTTAATTGACATCAGCATCGTGCATACCCACCGTTTCGACGTTCTCATTCTCGGCGCTGGCGCCGCGGGCCTGATGGCCGCCATTGAAGCGGGCCGCCGCGGCCGCCGCGTTGCGGTCGTCGAGCGCGCGAACCTTCCCGGCAAAAAGATCCTCATCTCCGGCGGCGGCCGATGCAACTTCACCAACCTCGACACCCGCCCCGGCAACTTCCTCTCCGCCAATCCCCACTTCGCCAAGTCGGCCCTGGCCCGCTACACGCCGGCCGACTTCATCCATCTCGTGGAGCGCCACGGCATCGCCTGGCACGAGAAGACGCTGGGCCAGCTCTTCTGCGACGGCTCCGCGCAACAGATTGTCGACATGCTCATGCGGGAGTGCATGGAGGCCGGCGTGCGCGTGCTCGTCGCCACCACCATCCACGAAGTGCGTTGCAGCGATTCCTTGAGCGCGTCTGGGAGCGCGTTCACCGTCGTCGCCGGCAACGCCGTCTACACGGCGCCCGCACTCATGGTCGCCACGGGCGGGCTGTCGATTCCCAAAATCGGCGCCACCGCTTTCGGCTACGAGCTTGCCCGCCAGTTCGGCATCCCCATCGAACCGTGCCGCCCCGCGCTGGTTCCGCTCACCCTCTCTGGCGCGGAGCACGCGCAGTTCGCCGGCCTCGCCGGTATCTCCGCGCCGGTCGTCGCCAGCGCGGGCGGCCGCAGCTTTCGCGAAAAGATGCTCTTCACCCATCGCGGTCTCAGCGGCCCAGCCATCTTGCAAATCTCGTCCTATTGGAAGCCGCCGGAACCCATCCGCATCGACTGGGCGGCGGACCACCAACTGCTCGCGCCCCTGCGCACGCCCAACGCCCGCCGCGATCTGGCCTCGCTCAACGCGGCGCTGCGCATGCATCTGCCCGCCCGGCTCGCCGACCGGCTGGCTGAAGTGGCCGCGCCCCAGGGCTGGACCAACCGCGCCCTCGACGAGCTGGAACGCCGCCTGCACAGCTTCGCCTTCACGCCCACCGGCACCGAGGGCTACGAGAAGGCCGAAGTCACCGCCGGCGGCGTCAGCACCGCCGCACTCTCTGCGCAAGCCATGGAGTGCCGCACCGTCCCCGGCCTCTATTTCATCGGAGAAGTGGTCGACGTCACCGGCCAACTCGGCGGCTTCAACCTCCAGTGGGCCTGGGCTTCCGCCGCCGCCGCGGGCCGCGCTGTGTGATTTTTCCTGATTGCCGCCTTGCAGAGGACGATCTGCCCAACTTACGCATGTCATCCTGAGTGACTTCTCCTGAAGGAAACAGCCGAAGGATCCGCGGTTGACGTTTGATCGCCTTCAGCTCACCGCGCGAGGCTGCGACGGGGGGTCGCCGATCCATCAATTACTCTCCGGTCGACCTAATGCACGGCCCGCGTGGACGCATTGCGCCCGGCCCCACGGCCAGGGCAACCACTTGGCAACCGGAGATTCGAGATCGAGAGCAGTTTCGTTTGGCAAGGGAGAAGTTCCGTGCATGGCTCAACAGTAACAAAATGACTCGCCGCCAGGCATCGCCGGCAGAATCGAGCAATTCCGGCTTTTGCGGATCGAATGAAGCGAGGGTCTTGCAATAGTTATCATGAACTGATAACATACTCCGATATGCGGAAGCACGATTCTGCTCTGGACGCGCTGCTTGACCTCGACGGCCTCACACTTGCCGTCGATCCCGAGGGAGGACACTGGGTTCGATTCGTGGTTACGCAGGCGCCGGCGACGCCGGAAAAACCGCACGGCCTCGACTACTCGCTGACGTTGCACGGACCGGACGGCGAGCGATTGGCCGGTTTCGATCATGCTCATCCAGTTGGCAAGCAAAAACCTGGCGGGCCGCAGGACCACCGTCACCGCATTCAGACGATTCGGCCCTATACCTACAGCGATGCAGCAACCCTTCTCGCCGATTTCTGGACGGCAGTGGACACGGAACTGAAGGAAAGAGGAGCGCTCCGATGAAGACACTCAAAGTGGGAATCGCCAGCTACGAAGAGATGAAGGCCATGACGCTGGCCATTGCGCGGGGCCAGCGAAAACTTGCGCCGCGCGAGCCGCGCATCTGGTTTCCTTCGACGGAGTCTTTCGCTCGAGTGCTTTCGGCCGGCAATCGCGATTTGTTGCGTGTGATTGCCGAGAAGGCCCCCGGCTCGCTCGAAGAATTGGCTCAGCTCACCGGCCGCAAGAAGCCAAATCTTTCCCGCACGCTCAAAACCATGGCGAATTATGGACTCGTCGAGCTGCAGCGTGGCCTGCGTGGACGCATCGCGCCCAAAGTTGTCCACGACCGCATTGCGCTTGAGTTGCCGCTGGTGCGCGGGGAAGACGCGGCGTAGGACAAAGCGGAGTATCCGGCGCTGAAGTCGTTACGGCTTGATACATAAATGGCGAAGAAAAAGGCGAAAAATCTTCCCTCAGCGGCTAAACTGGCTGCGGAAAAACGGCGAACGGCGAACGAATTCTTGAGCGAAGCGCCCGCAGGGGCTAAAGCCCAGCATTCATTTTGCGGCGTTTGCGGCACGACTGAAGTCGTGCCCTTTCGCGAGGCCATGGATGAAACATGTTATGGGAAGAAGGAGCGGAATCGTTACGCTGTCAGTTTTTCCAACTGATCGGGCTTCACAATCGTCAGGCTGGTGCCTTTGATGGTGATCCACTGGTCGCGGCGGAACTGGTTGAGCAGCCGCGTGACGGTTTCGCGCGAGGTGCCTGCCATGTTGGCGATCTCTTCGTGCGTGAGCGCCATGGTGAAGCGGAGCTCGGGCTTGCCGTTGGCCGTCCCGCGCCCCCAATCGAGCAGCAACCGCGCCAGCCGCCCCGCCGCCGAACCGGAAAGCGCCAGCCGCTTGGCGTCGTGAAAGACCGTCATGTATTCGCCGGAGAGCGACTGCGCCGCGTGCATCGAGGCAATGCCATGCCGGCCCAGGAACTCGATGAACTCCTGCTTGCGTACGGTTTTTACCTGGCAGGGTTCGATGGCTTCGGCGGTCACTTCGTGGGGAACATTGGCCAGCACCGCGCTCAGTCCCATCACGTCGCCCGGCCCGGCGATCTTCAGGATCATGGTCTTGCCGTCGCGCGAGGTTGAGGAGATCTTGACCTGTCCAAAACAGATGACAAAGACGTTGCGCGCCGGATCGCCCTCTGAAAACAGCTTGGCCCCGCGGGCATGGCTCATCATGATCCCAATCTGGTCGTAATCCGAAAGAGCTTCCGGCGTCAGATTACAGAACATCCGCAAATGGCGGTGCTCGCAGTTCTGGCAATCTTCCGGAGGGTGATGGGAATGGATTGTGACCATACCAGTGGCGCGGGGCTAAACGCTAAGAAAAGTATAGCGCATATCCCATCCTGCAGGAGGGTCATTTCGCCCCCTGGGGCCTCAATCGGGAACTCTCTCTCAGCGGAATGCGAACCCGGCACTACGCCAGGGCCGCTCCACTCGCATGGCGCCGCGCCGGCGTTACGCGGGTCATGCAGCAGGTAATGTAGGCGCGGGAGACCTCGCGCGCCAGCTCCTCCAACAGCCGCATCCGCAGCGGCGGATGGCTCTCAAAGGCATGCCGCAGGGCGTCGATGGGCAGCATGAGCACCGATCCCGGCGTCACTGCGGTCAGGGTGTAGGTATGATTTCCGTCGCCCAGCGCGCCGGCCAGCTCCACCAGGTCCCCTGGGCGCGCCGATCCCAGCGTGACGCGCATCTGGAACCGTTCCGCCTTGCGGACAAAATCGCCCGAAACTACCACGTAGAGCCCTTTGCAGCTTCCGTTCTGGCGAAAAACCACCTCTCCGGCATCGACATCGATGCATCGCGAAGCGCCGGTGAGCAACTGTCCCGCCTCATCGGGACACTCCAGCAGCTCGGCCAGCGGATGCGCCGCGGCCGCGGCCAAACATTCAATTCGCTCTTCTTGCCGTTTGTTCGCCATCTTGCTTGCCGTATGCCGGGCCCTCAAGCCCGCTGCTGCCTGCTTACTATTTCCCACGGTCCCTGTTGAGCGTCTTCCTTTCACGCCGATCCCATTTGCGCCAGCCCTGGAGGCGCACAGCGAGACTTGATGCCCACCGAGCCTCGCGCGGTTCATGCATTCACTCCATTGCCTGGGATTCGCGGTTGCATTCTGCTGGACAAAACGGTACGGTTTCTCCTTTCCCCCGCCCATTTTCCCTGGGCCCATTTCCTGGCCCGATTTGTGCCGCGCGCCGGGGCCATTGCGCCCGCTACAAAACTCCCACAGGAAGGGCAACTTCCCGGTGCACGCCGACGGGCGGAACGCAAAGCACGGGCACGCGCGATGCAGAAAGCAGTGCAAAGGCCGTGCCATGGGGCCCGGGAGTTCCGCTGGCCCGTTTGACCCCCGCCACAAGGATGCAGGGATGGTTCTCCGCGATGGCTTCGGCCACGGCAGCGGCCGGATTGCCGTCCTTCACCAGACATCGCACCTGGATGACGCCCTCGAAGCGGATGCCCTGATCCTCCATTACGGTGCAGGGATTCAGGCCGGCAGCTTTTTCCGCGGCCGTGCGCACATGCAGCGCCAGAAGCGGCCGATCGAACGTAACGGCCAAAGAAGCGGCTGTGGCGGCTGCTTCCGCCGCGGCCTCGTTCCGTTCCACGGCCAGCAGCACCGGTCCACCCGGAGTCGGCCGGTGCGGGCCTGCATTCCAGTCGGCCGCTACCGCCAGCACAGGGCACGGCGCCAGCCGCACCAGGCGCTCGGCAATGGCCCCTACCACCACAGGGCCGGCGCCTTCCATCCCCTTGGTGCCAATCACGATCAGCCCAGCCCCGTACTGCCGGGCCACATCCACCAGCATCTCCGCCACGGCGCCCTGCCGCACTTCGGAGTGGCTGTAAATTCCCTCGCGGATCAGTTCGCCGGCCAACTGGTCCAGCACCTTGCGCGCCGCTTCCGTCATGTGGCTCAACACGCTGCCGGGAACCGTATCGATCGCGGCATACTCCATCGGATCGAGCCCATGGGCCAGCACAATCCGCGCCCCGTAGTTGGTGGCCAGCTTGCGCGCGTACTCAAGGGCCGCTTCCGCCTGACCCTTCAGGTCCGTTGCGACCACAATGGTCTTCAAGCCCTTTTCAAAGCCCATGCCCGTCTCCCGGCCGCAGCCGACGTCAAACGTACCTTTAGGATTCTGAGTGTGCGCCTCCAAAATGCCGGGGGCAGTGACCCCATTCACCCCCCCCTGTGATTTTTGTCACATCCTCTAAGAGATTGATTCCGCGAGAAAAAGGCCGCACAGCACCCTGATTGCAATCTCCACGCCAGCGCGACTGGCCATGTGAGAGTAGTGCGCAGGCCGTCTACGCCTCGGGATGTCTGGAGTCGTGTGGTGCGGGTTTCTCCACGGGTGGTTCCGGACCCCCGCCGTCCGCTTGGCTCGCCACGCTGTTTCCTCCCGCAGCGCTCTGTACGCTCAAAGGCCCAATGCGCTAACGTGAGTGCGTCATGAAAAATCGCTTTCTGCTCCCTGTTTATTCGATTCTTGCCCTGATTTTCGCATCGATTTCACCGCTTTGCCTCGAGGTTCGCGCCCAGGCGCCTGTGCCCGACTCGCCGGCCATCGAGGCCCAGGCCCACGCTCTGCTCTCCAAACTCACACTGGAGCAGAAGATCGAGTTGCTCGGCGGCATCGACAACATGTTCACGCGGCCTATGCCGGCCATCGGCCTGCCGCGCTTCAAGATGTCCGATGCCTCAGTGGGCGTGCGCACCTGGGGCCCGACCACAGCGTATGCGGGCGGCTCGGCACTCGCCGCCAGTTGGGACACGGACCTCGCCCGCAAGCTCGGCGACGCCCTGGGCCGCGACGCGCGCGCCCGCAACGTCAACTTCCTGCTCGGTCCCGGCGTCAATATTGCCCGCTCGCCCTTGGCCGGCCGCAACTTCGAGTATCTTTCGGAAGACCCGTTCCTCAACTCCGCGCTGGTGGTGCCGTTCATTGAGGGCGTCGAGTCCCAAGGCGTCATTGCGACGGTCAAACATTTCGCCCTCAACGACCAGGAGTTCAATCGCCACAACGCGAGCTCCGATGTGGACGAGCGCACCATGCGCGAGATCTATCTTCCCGCATTTGAAGCCGCCGTCACCAAGGCCCACGTGGACGCCGTCATGAACTCCTACAACCTGGTCAACGGCGTCCACTCCACGCAAAACGACTTCCTTAACCTGAAAGTGCTCAAGGGCGAGTGGGGCTTCGCGGGCATTCTCATGTCCGACTGGGACTCGACCTACGATGGTGTCGCGGCCTGCAATAACGGCCTCGATCTGGAGATGCCGAGCCCCAAATTCATGAACGCCGGAAACCTTCTTCCCGCGGTTCGGGCCGGCCAGGTCAAGGAGTCCACCATCGACGAGCACGTGCTGCGCCTGCTGCGCGCCGAGTTGCGCTACGGCTTCACCGCGCGCCCGCAGTTCGATCCCGCCGACTCCACGTACTCCGTCGCCGATCGCACACTCGCGCTCGAAGAAGCCCTCGAGAGCTTCACGCTTCTGAAGAACGAAGGACGACTGCTCCCGCTCGATCCCGCAAAGATCAAGAACATCGCCATTATCGGCCCCGATGCCTACCCGGCGGTCACCGGCGGCGGGGGCTCGTCTGAAGCGCATGCTTTTGAGCCTGTCAGCATCCTCACCGGCGTTGCCAATTTGCTCGGACCCGATGCGCATGTCTTCTATAGCGATTCCATGCCGGACACTGACGCCGAAAAGAAGGCCGTGGCGCGGGCCGATGTGGTGATTGTTGCGGTCGGATTCGATGCCAAGACCGAAGGCGAGGGCCACGACCGCACCTTCACGCTGCCCGCCGGCCAGGACGTGCTCATCGAGCAGGCGGTTGCGTTGAATCCCCGCACCATCGTGCTCCTCACCGGCGGCGGCGGCATGGACGTGAACCGCTGGCTCGACAAGGTCCCGGCGCTTCTCCACCTCTACTATCCCGGCCAGGAGGGCGGCACGGCCGTGGGGCAGATTCTCTTCGGCCAGCACAATCCCGAGGGCAAACTCCCCGTCAGCTTCGACCGCAGTTGGGACGCGAACCCCTCCGCAAAGTGGTACTACGGCGACCCCAGGGACAACACCACGCTCGACACCACAGGCCCCGACGGCAAACCGCTCGACTACACCGTCGAGCACGTCAAATACGGCGACAAGCTCATGGTCGGCTACCGCTACTGGACCACCACGGGGAAGCATCCGCTCTATCCGTTCGGCTACGGCTTGAGCTACACCACCTTCGCGTTCTCCAGGCTCGACGCGCCCGCAACCGCGGCCGCCGGTGCAACGGTTTCGGTCAGCTTCGACGTGACCAACACCGGCAACGTGGCCGGCGCGGAAGTTGCCCAGCTCTATGTCTCCGACCCCTCCGCGAAGGTGGACCGGCCCGAACGCGAGCTGAAAGGCTTCGCCAAAGTCCGTCTCGCTCCCGGCGAAACCCGGCACATGACGCTCTCGCTCGACGCGCGCGCCTTCAGTTATTGGGACGAGGCGGCGCACAAATGGACGATCGATCCCGGCAAATTCGTTCTTCGCGTCGGCGATTCCAGCGAAAACACGCCGCTAAGCGCCGAGATCGACCTGCACTAGAGCATTTCTAATTTAAG
>PLSB01000015.1 GCA_003165005.1 Acidobacteriaceae bacterium
AGAGTCGCGGCCTGCGGGTCAATCTCCAGAAGTTCGATCCTTACCTTAACGTCGATCCCGGAACCATGTCGCCCTTCCAGCATGGCGAGGTCTTCGTCACCGACGATGGCGCCGAGACCGACCTCGACCTGGGCCACTACGAGCGCTTCACCCACGCGCCACTCTCGCGCGACAACAACTACACCACCGGCCGCATCTACGAGCAGATCATCCTGAAGGAGCGCCGCGGCGACTACCTGGGCAAAACCGTCCAGGTGATTCCCCACGTGACCAACGAGATCAAGAACGCCATGCGCAAGGTGGCCGCGAACGGCGCCGACGTCACCATCGTCGAGATCGGCGGCACGGTGGGCGACATCGAGTCGCTGCCGTTCCTCGAAGCCATCCGCCAGATGCGCCAGGAACTGGGCCGCGAAAACACGGTCTTCGTCCACGTCACGCTGGTGCCCTGGATCGCCGCCGCGCAGGAGCTCAAGACCAAGCCCACGCAGCACTCGGTCAAAGAACTGCTCTCCATCGGCATCCAGGCCGACATCCTGCTCTGCCGCTCCGAGCGCCAGCTCAGCCGTGAGATCAAGCAGAAGATCGCCGCCTTCTGCAACGTGGAAGAGAAGGCCGTGATCGGCGCCAGAACCGTGCCTTCGATCTACGAGGTGCCGCTCAACTTTGCGCAGGAGGGCGTCGACGAGCTCGTCCTCAAATATTTTCATAAGGAAGCGCCTGAAGCCGACCTCGCCAAATGGCGCGACCTTGTGGAGCGCTGCTACCACCCGAAGGACGAAGTCTCGATCGCCATCGTCGGCAAGTACGTGGAGTACGAAGACAGCTACAAATCGCTCAAAGAGGCGCTCACGCACGGGGCGGTCGCGCAGAATTTGAAACTTAAAATCACCTGGATCGAGGCCGAGGGCCTGGAGTCGGCCGGCCCGGAAGACCGCAGTTACGAGGCGCAGCTCGAGGACTTCGACGGCATCCTGGTCCCCGGCGGCTTCGGCAAGCGCGGCATCGAGGGCATGCTGAACGCCATCCGCTACGCGCGCGAGAAGCACGTGCCCTACTTCGGGATCTGCCTGGGTATGCAAACCGCGTGCATCGAGTTTGCGCGCAACGTCTGCGGCCTCAAGGACGCAAACTCGAGCGAGTTCAACCAGGCAGCCGAGCATCGCATCATCTACAAGCTGCGCGAGCTGCTGGGCGTCGAAGAGATGGGCGGGACGATGAGATTGGGCGCCTGGACCTGCAACCTGCAGGAGGACTCACTGGCCAGCCGCGCCTATGGCGGAGCCAAGGAGATCAGCGAGCGCCATCGTCACCGTTACGAGTTCAACCGCGAATACGAGGCGCTCTTGACCGGCGCGGGCCTGCGCATCTCCGGCGCCACGCCCGACCAGACCTACGTGGAGATCGTCGAGATCCCCGGCCATCCCTACTTCCTAGGCTGCCAGTTCCACCCCGAGTTCAAGTCCAAGCCCCTCGAGCCGCACCCGCTGTTCTACGCGTTCATTGAGGCGAGCTACAAGAACCGGGTGAAGCGCGCAAAAAAGAACGCAGTTCAGATGGACGCGACGCCAACCCCCACCAACGCGCTGTCATCCTGAGCGACCGAAGCGATCTGCGGAGGTTAGGCGAGGATCGGCAACAGTTCGGCTTGCGATAAGTCGTATTTCTCTCGAATCTCCCTCGCCCAAACGAGAGCTGTAGCTGTGGGCGAGACTGGATTGTTGATACGCATGGGAAAGCCATTGTAGGTCCGTCCGTCCAATTCACGCCCGGCGCGCTTTTTGCGGACACCGCCCCACTGCTTGAAGAAAAAAGGAATGCCAGCGTCACCGCATTGATCGCGAATCGCCGTGACCCACTCCTTCTTTAGCAGCCTGGCCCCGGGGCCGCTCTCTCCTCCGACGATGACCCAGTGAATCCCGGTGAGACGCAATGCGCCTAAGCCCTCGAGTAGCGGCTCTATCGAAAGAAATCGAACAGAGGCAGGCGATTTTTGCAAATCGCGAATGCGGGGCAGACCGTACTCCTTGTTTTCAACGCTAACTCCCCACCAGATGTGAGGGCGCTCCGCTGCGAACCGCAATCGGCCACTTAAGAGTCCTGCCATTCTTGGCGAACGCTTGGTGAGAACCTGATACGTGTGCCAGTTCGCTTTCACCATGACCTTCGCCACTGCTTCGATATAGTCATCTGGAACTCCGTCATGAAACAGGTCGCTCATGGAGTTCACAAAAATCATTTTCGGTGTTTGCCAACGCAGTGGCTCTGCGAGTTTTTCAGGAACTAGCCTCAAGTCAAAACCTTGTTCATATGGATGCCCCGGAACTCCACGAAATCGCTCCGCAAACACGTCGGCATAACAGTGCTTGCAACCGGGGCTGATCTTCGTACAGCCCCGCACCGGGTTCCATGTCGCGTCAGTCCACTCGATAGTTGAGTGCTCAGCCATTTAGGACCTCCCCACGATGAGCGTACTTTGCGAAGATATCCTTCACAATTTTGTCGGCCGTTGGCTGTTGGGCGGCAAAGAACAGGAAATAGACAACGGCCCCTTTGGTATTGCGCATCGGCATTGGCCTTGGAACATACCTGAAGCCCCCGACCCTCTTCAGTCGGGCGCGAAACGCTTCCGCGACCTCTTCATTGGATGATTTCTCCTGCATTTGTTCAAAGAGACCTTGCGTAGTTTGATATGCCGCGTCTTCCCACGATCTGTCTCCCCAGTACTTCGTCATTCGTTCCCGATGAAGTTCTGAAACATGCTCTGAGTTATGCCAAAGCACATTCATGTTCATATCCATCACTGGAAAATTCAAAAAGATCTCGATGACTTTCGATCCGCCAGCCATCTTTATTGTTTCCCAATTCAAGTGCAGGAGCATGTCCCGCGCGTAGTTG
>PLSB01000269.1 GCA_003165005.1 Acidobacteriaceae bacterium
AGAGGTTGTCGAACTTGGACTTGGTCACCGAATCGTTGACGTTGATGGCCGGAACCAGCAGCTTGCCCGTCTCCATCATTTTGTAGAGCCGGTGCACGCCCGTGGTGGTTTCTTCCGAGACGCCGCGCCACTCGGCAACGACCTTGTGCCAGTGCTGCGGGTCCTCGGCAAAAACTTTTTTCAGCAGGTCCTTGATCACCTGTTCCTCGTGGTTGCCAGAAGGCGTCTCGACCCACTTGTCGCCGTTCTCGAGCTCGTAGCCCTTGTGGATGAGCAGCGTGGCGTCGCCGCCGTCGTCGACAATGAGCTGCGGACCGAGGCCGCCCTTGTGCGTGAGCGCGCGCCAGGTGCACTCCCAGTAGTCCTCGAGCGATTCGCCCTTCCAGGCGAAGACGGGAACGCCGGCGGCGGCAATCGCTGCGGCCGCATGGTCCTGCGTGGAGAAGATGTTGCAACTGGCCCAGCGCACTTCCGCTCCGAGCGAAACCAGCGTCTCGATGAGCACGGCCGTCTGGATGGTCATGTGCAGCGAACCGGTGATGCGCACGCCGACCAATGGCTTTTCCGCCGCGTATTTGTTGCGGATGGCCATCAGGCCCGGCATCTCCTGCTCGGCGATGTCGATCTCCTTGCGGCCCCAATCGGCCAGACTCAGGTCGGCCACTTTGAACTCGGCTTCGACTTTCTCAACGGTTGCAATAGTCATGCATTCTCCTCAAATTTCTTCGGCATTGTCGATTGATGCTAACTCCGCTAGCTCCGCTAACCCCGCCAGCTCCGCTTTATTTCATCGTCGCATCGTGATATGTTGATATGTAGCAGAAATCGCCGATGCCGTCAATCATCAAAACGCTCAAGGTCGTCGCCGATCCCAATCGGCTGCGTATCTTGTTGCTTTTAAAAGGTGAAGAGTTGTCTGTCGCCGAGTTGCAGGAGATCCTTGGCATGGGCCAGAGCACCATCTCGACTCATCTCTCGCAGCTCAAGCAGGCGGGGTTGGTGGAAGACCGGCGAACCGGCAAGAGCAATCACTACCGCCTCTCCGCCCAATCAACGAGGGGCTCCGAAACCGCGAAAGGGCACGACTTCAGTCGTGCCGAAAAAGCATCAACCTCATCTGGGGCTTTAGCCCCTGAAGGGCGCAGTTTTCTGGACGACCTTCTTGCGCGCGCCGTCTTCGAGATCCCCGAAGCCGCCGCCGACCAGGCCGCCATGCGCCGCGTGCTCCGCAAGCGCCAGGACAAGATGCGGGCGTTCTTCGACAGCGTGGCCGGGCGGCTGGGCAAGGACTACGTGCCCGGCAAGTCGTGGAAGAGCCTGGCCGAGGCGCTGCTGCGGCTGATGCCGCCGATGGTGATCGCCGATCTGGGCGCGGGCGAAGGGAGCTCTGCTCTCTTGCTTTCCCAAAGAGCCGTGCGGGTAATAGCCGTCGACTCGTCGGCGCGGATGATCGAGGTGGGCCGAGAGCAGGCCGAGAGCCATGGCGTGAAAAACGTCGAGTACCGGCTGGGCGACATGGAGGAAGTTCCCATCGGCGCCGGCGAGGTGGACCTGGTGTTCTTCTCGCAGTCGCTGCACCACGCGCTGCACCCGGAGCGCGCGCTGGCTGAGGCAGCGCGCATTCTGGCGCCCGGCGGCCGCGTTGTCGTGCTCGACCTCGTCAAGCACCGCTTCGAGGAGGCGCGCGAGATGTACGCCGACGAGTGGCTTGGCTTCAGCGAAGCGGAACTCGAAGCGATGCTCGAGAACGCCGGGTTCGCCAACGTGGAGACCGCAGTGGTGGACAAGGATGCAGAGGCGCCGCAGTTTCAGACGCTGCTGGCGCTGGCCGACAAAGCATATTAAGCGATTGGAACGCTTTGCACAGTTTCAGGGTTAGCGCCTAAAAGCGAGAAACTGCTCGCGCCTTCTCCGCTTCAAGCAGTTGCCGCTTGCGGTCAACGCCCCAGCGGTAGCCGGTGAGCGACCCGCTGGCGCCCACCACGCGATGGCACGGGACCAGCACGGAGACGCGATTCAGAGCGCAAGCCCGCGCCACGGCGCGCGTGGCATTGGGGTCACCTATGTCGCGTGCCAGTTGGCTGTAGGTGCGGGTCTGGCCGCGTGGAATCTGCCTGAGCGCGCTCCAGACGCGAAGCTGGAAAACCGTCCCGCGCAGGTCGAGGGGTGTCCGTGCCGGCTTACCGTCGCCGGCTTCCGAGACATTCTCTAGCGCTACCTTGACCACTTCCTCCAATGAGGGATCGGGAAGAAGCTCAGCCTCAGGAAATTCCTCGCGCAGGGTAGCTTCAGCTTCCGCTTTGGTGTCGGCCAGCGCCAGCCAGCACAGGCCGCGTTCCGTCGCGCCCACAATCATCCATCCGAACGGCGAACGGGCGGCGCAATAGCCGATACGCTCGCCTTTGCCCCCTTTCGCAAATCGCGCCGGCGTCATGCCCAGTTGCGCGCCCTCGTAGGCGCGGCTCGACGAACCGAATCCTGCGTCATAAATCGCGTCGGTCACCGTACTTCCTTTCTTGAGGGCTCTGCGCAGCTCGTTGGCGCGCAGGGCACGTTGATACTGCAAGGGGCTCACGCCCATCTCGCGCTTGAAGAGCCGCTGCACGGTGAAGGGACTCAGGCCGGCCACGCGGCCCAGTTCCTCAAGACGCACGCGCCGGTCGAGATGCGCCTCAATATAGGAACGAACCTCCTCCAAAGGGCTGCTCGATGCAATCGTGGGACGGCAGCGCTTGCAGGCGCGAAATCCTGCGGCCTCGGCCGCGGCCGCGGTCAGAAAGAAGCGGACGTTCGCGCGCAACGGGCGGCGGCTCGCACAAGCGGGCCGGCAAAAGACGCCCGTGGTCGCGACGCCGTAGAAGAAGCGCGCCTGCGGGTCACGCGCGGCGAGTTGTTTCCACGCGGCATCGGGATCGAGGCGCGGGGCGAAGCTCGGAACCGGCGGCGAGGGCGGAATGAGTGCGGGCGTCTTGGCGTTGCGCATTGCGATCGGCAGACTGCTCATGGAAATCATAGTCGCCGAACCCGGCCGCAGCCGCACTCCGATTCTTGCGCGCAATTCCGATTGCAGAGAGGCAGCCGCAAAGCATGCGGACGGGCCGATTTCGCGCGGGCAATCGTTTCATATCGACCCGGCCCCAAATAGTGGGACCGTGGCTTCCCACCCATTTCCGCAGAGAACGCGGAAATGGATGGGGCACGGAGTCTCATCTAATTGGGCCGGATCAATAAAAGCAAGCGGCCTGTCCGTGTATAGTCGATCTGCGGAAGAATTGAGGATGGGGCGTGGAATCCGTGCGCCAAAGACCGGCGAACGCGCCAACCCTGTCGATGGAGGCTCACTCATGCCGTTCAAATCGCTTTCTGTCGCAACATTCGTTGCGCTGTTCTCGCTTGCCGGACTGGCTCATGCCCAGGCCAACGGCCCTTACAAGGTCCAGAAGATCCAACTCGTCGGCGGCGACGGCGGATTCGACTACGTGACCGCCGATCCCGACGGCCGCAACCTGTACGTGGCGCGCTCTGGCCCTGCCGGGCATATCGGCGTCTTCAACCTCGACACATTGGCGCAGGTGGGCGATCTTCCGGGCGTGAGCGGGCACGGCGCGGCGGTGGACACGGCCACGGGCCACGGATTCGCGACCTCGAAGCCGGTAACGATGTTTGACGCGAAGACCTTCGCGATCCTCAAGAAGATCGACGTCGAGGGCAATCCCGACGGCTATCTGAACGATCCGTACAATCACCGCTTCTACATCCTCAGCCACTCGGCGCCCAACGTAACCGTGCTCGACGACAAGGACGGCTCGATTCTGGGCACGATCGACCTCGGCGGCGCGCCGGAGCAGGCCGCGATCGACGGCCACGGCAGAATCTACGTTGACCTTGAAGACAAGGCCGCGATTGCGGTGATCGATGCGGACGCGATGAAGATGGTGGGCCGCTACGACCTCTCGAGCAAAGGCAGCGGATGCGCGGGCCTGGCGCTCGATGCCAGGAACGGCATCCTGTTTGCCGCCTGCCGCGACAAAAACAACATGATCATTTTGTCGGCGGCCGACGGGCACATTCTTACCGACCTTCCGATCGGCGTGGGCTGCGACGGCGTTACATTCAATCCCGAGACGATGGAAGTCTTCAGCTCGCAGGGCGATGGAACGCTGACGGTGATCCAAGAGAATTCGCCCACGAGCTTTGCCGTGGAGCAGACGGTGTTTACGCCGGCGCGCGCGAAGACGATCACGCTCGACACCAAGACGGGCAATCTGTTTCTGATCACGGCCGAGTACGGGCCAGCGCCGGCCGCGCCCGCTCCGCCAGTAGGAACCGCTCCGCCCGCATTCGTGCGCGGGCCGCGCCCGCCCATGATTCCGCATTCCTTCCAGATCCTGGTGGTGGGCAAGGACGCGCCGGCGAACTGAGGCAGCTCGAGAAACTCTTCCGCGTTCCCGAGTTACCGTTCTGGCATTTGTTGCAGCACCGCTTCGGCGCGGACGAGGTCCTCTTCCGTGTCCACGCCGATGGTGTCGCGGGGCGCTTCGGCAACATAAAGCGCAATGCCGTTTTCGAGCAATCGCAGTTGTTCCAGGCGCTCCAGTTTTTCGAGCGGCGACGGGGGCAAGGCGGCGAAGCGCTCGAGCGCGGCCTTGCGGTAGGCGTAGATGCCGAGATGCTTGCGATAACCCGTGAAGCCGGTCTGGTCGCGGTCGTAGGGAATCGTAGCGCGCGAAAAATAGAGCGCGCGGCCGTCGAGGGCGGTGACGACTTTGACGGCGTTGGGATTCAAGAACTCCTCGGGCGGGCAGCGCACGGAGAGCGTGCTCACTTCCACTTCAGGCCGATTAAAGAGATCGAGTAACGGCGGGAAAAAGTCGGGCGTGAGGGTCGGCTCGTCGCCCTGGATGTTGACGTAAATGTCGGCGTCGATCTGCCGGGCCGCTTCCCTCACCCGGTCGCTTCCGCTCGCGGCTGCGGGCGAAGTCATTACCACAGGAATGGAGCGCGCGCGGCAGGCTTCCGCAACCTCTTCGGCATCGGTGGCGACGACCACGGGATCCATAAGGCCGCTCGCGCTGGCGGCGCGCCACACCCACTCCACCATGGGCCGGCCGGCAATGGGGCGCAGCACTTTGCGCGCCATGCGCGTGGACTGGAGCCGCGCAGGAATGACGGCTGCGATGCGCAGGGAACTCATGCAGTCGAGTGTACATGGACGCCGAGGGGCAACGGTCATACGGCGAGCGCGGCCAGGGAGCTCTTGGCGCGGGCCAGGCTCTCGGCGGCAGCTTCGGGATCGTCGCTTTGGTGCTCCGCGCAGATGAAATCGATAAGGCTCAGTCCGATGACGCCCAGAATCCTGCGCAGATACGGCTCCTGCCGATCGAAATCCTGGAACGGCGTGCCCGCGGGATAGGAGCCGCCGCGCGCGGAGAAGACGTAGACCCGTTTGCCGGGCGGCAGCAGCGGCGCCACGCCTTGCGGGGTAAAGGCAAAGGTGCGCCCTTCGCGCACGATCAGATCGATCCACGCCTTGAGCGAGGCGGGAATGGAGAGGTTCCACATGGGCGCGCCGATTGCCACCACGTCGGCGGCGAGCAACTCGTCCACCAACTGATCGGAGAATGCGAGAGTGGCTTTCTGCGCGGCGGTCAGCTGCGCGGACGGCGTGAAGATGGCTTCGATGGCGGCTTCATCGAGGTAGGGAAAGCGTTCGAGCGAAGTGTTGTGGTGGAAGACGGCGCCGCCGGGGTTTTGCTGTTTCCACTTCTCAACAAAGATGCCGGAAAGGAAACTGGAAACCGACGCGGCGCGGGGGCTGGAGTCGATATGGAGCAATGCGGGCATGGAAGATCTCGCGCGGAAGATAGATGCTTCAAGCATTGTCTCAGGACGAGCCGGGTAGATGCTTTGGGCGGCGAATCCTCGCGGCCAGCAGTTTCCTGAAACGGCTGCGCGCAGAATCAAAGTAAAATCATTGATGGAGTCCCACGCGAACGAAAAGTGGCCCCGTAGCTCAGGTGGATAGAGCAGCAGTTTCCTAAACTGCGTGTCGGAAGTTCGAGTCTTCCCGGGGTCACCACTCAGTTCTCGGACCCGAGCCGGTCTGATACCAACTTTCTTCGAAAGCAACCCAGAATCCGGTCTTTGACGCGGGGTCCCCGATCCGTCTATAAATGTTGATGTCATGGAAGTCGCTTCCATGACATCGTTGCAGCCGCTCAACGCAGCTGCGCAATTCACCACAGCAATCGCCAGGATGCTCGGGAAGGCGGTGAAACTCAGCCACTGCCCCGCAACTGTGAGCGCCCCCGCCCCAGTAACCGTCGTATAGGTCATC
>PLSB01000135.1 GCA_003165005.1 Acidobacteriaceae bacterium
CATCTACAAGCGCTACATCAATCCCCATGCTTCGCCCAAGACCTACGTCCGCCTGGCCTATCTCAGCTCCTTCGTTGTCGTCGTGCTCGGCGTCCTGATCGGATGGTATGTCACCAGCGTCAACTCGGTGGTGCTGTGGATCGTCTCCGGGCTGTGGGGCGGCTACACGGCCTCCAATGTCCTCAAATGGTACTGGTGGCGCTTTAACGGCTTCGGCTACTTCTGGGGCATGATGACCGGCATCGGCTCCGCGCTGGTGCTGGCCTTCCCGGGCTTGCTGGACAAGCTGCCCATCGTCGAGAGCTTCGAGGCCAGGTATCCCGTCAATCTCGAAGTCACGATCATCTTCCCGCTGGTGCTGGGGATCTCTCTCATCGGCTGCCTGCTGGGCACGCTGCTCACCAAGCCGGAAGAAGACGCCGTGCTCATGGACTTTTACCGGCGCGTGCGGCCGTGGGGCTTTTGGGGACCGGTGCTCAAAAAGGTTCTGGCCGAGGATCCCGGCTTTGAGCGCAATCGGGATTTTCCCCGCGATATGTTCAACATCGTCGTGGGCATCGTCTGGCAGATCGCCCTGGTGGTTTTGCCCATCTATGTTGTGATCCAGGAATTCACACGGGCGGCCATCACCCTGGCGGTGGTTCTGGCGACTGCGGCGATTCTGAAGTTCACCTGGTACGACCATTTGAAGGTGCGCGAGGCCAAACTCGGCGCCTCGGCGCCGCAGGAGCCGTAATCCCGGGCGCCGGTAGCGGAGCTCTCGCGAAAGGGCACGACTTCTAGCCTGCCCTGAGCTTGCCGAAGGGCGCCGCCAAATGCCCAAATCAAGATTGGGCTTTAGCCCCTGAGCGACGACTTCCTTCAAACTAACCCATTATGGGCCATTTCAAACCCGCCCGCGGCGTGCTACAAAGGTGTGCATGCCCAAGAGGACAAAACCCCGTCCCAGGCTCAGGCCCAGACGCGAGCCGGAGCCGGGAAAGCCGGTAAGTCTGCGGGTTTTAGGTGAGTACCTCGATCTGTCCCCAGCCACCATCTCGCTGGTGCTCAACGACGCGCCGGGCGTGCAGGCGATCCCGCAAAACACCAGAGAACGGGTGAAGGACGCAGCCTACAAGTTCGATTACCACCCCAGCTTCTACGCGCGGTCGCTACGCAAGCGGCAGTCCTACACCATCGGCGTGCTGGTGCCCGAATTGAACGACAGCTATGCGACACAGATCCTTGCCGGCGTTGAGGACTTTCTCATCGAAGAGGGCTATTTTTACCTGACGGCGAGCCATCGCCGCAAACCGGATTTGATCGAAGAATACCCGAACATGCTCCGGGAGCGGTCCGTTGAAGGCTTCATTTTCATCGACACGGTGCTGGAGCACAGTTTGAAGGCGCCGGCCGTGGTGGTGGCGGGGCATCGCGAGATCGAGGGCGTGACCAACGTGGTTCTCGACCAGCGGCGCGCGGCCGAGCTTACGATGCGCCACTTGTATAGTCTCGGCCATCGCAGGATCGCCTTCATGCGCGGCGGCAGCCACAGCTCCGATGCCGACGAGCGCTGGGAGTGTTTGCAGGCCGTGGCCGCGGAACTCGGCATCCCGGTGCGGCCTGAATTGACGGTGCTGCTCAAGTCGCGCATCTCCACTCCGGAACTGGGACTCGATCCGGCCAACGAACTGCTGCGGCGGAAGGCCGGATTTACGGCCCTGGTCTGCTACGACGACATTGCCGCGATCGGAGCCATCCGGGCCATTCGCGACAGCGGGCAGCGCGTTCCGGAAGACATTTCCGTGATGGGATTCGACGATATCCAAAGCGCGGCCTTCCACAATCCCAGCATTTCGACCATACGCCAGCCGCTGGTTCGCATGGGCACTTTGGCCGCGCATACCCTGCTGCAACGGATTCGTGGAGAAATCGATGTCCCGCGGATATTGACCGTTCTTCCGGAACTTGTGATTCGCGAATCCACGTGTCCGCCCCGCAAAAACCCGGCGCTCCGCAAGGAGCACTGAGGATCTCTCGGACCAGGACCGGGGAGCGAATGCCGAGGCGCGGCTGCCGAGTGGGATAGCGAGATAACGCGAGAGCGTCGATGAGCGGAACGCCCGCCTGCTTGCTATCCCACCCTTTCGCCCAAAAAATCTCAAGAAGCAGGTTCTTCGACTCCCCCTCGGCTTCGCTCAGGGTCGCTCAGAATAACAGAAAGGATGGGGCGCGGGAAGATTCTTCTTCTTGCAGTCTGAGACCTGGTTGTGAAAATGAGCGTAGAGTTGGGGATATGACTGAAACGACGCGAACAATCCTATCGCCCACAAGGCAATCCGCGAAATGGCGATGCTCCGATTGCGCGTGGTCGCAACCCTTCGTGCCTCGGCTGGAACTGATACCGAATGTGCCGTCAAGAGCGACAGAGGACGCGTTCAATCGGCACAAATGTACTGAACATCGGCACCCTAAATGGAATCGATAGAGCCTCTAAATCGCTTCATGCGATTTGCGTCCGCGCAGCGTAGGCGCGCGATCCGCAGGGACCCGGCACGATCGCATGCGCTTGATGGTCCTGAACTGCACCACAACCCTTCGGCGAGCAAGATGCCAAGCCATGCTACACTGTAGTTGCGCTCAGTGATTTGGCCGTGAGCGGCGCTTTGCCCCCTGAAGGCAACTCTGCCTTGCACAGATTTCCCCAAGCCCCTACAGCGTAGCCCTTGAGTTTCCTCCGGCGACTCGGCGTCTGGTCTAAAGAAAAGACCAGATGTACAGAGCGACCTTGTCCTCATGAGAAGGTTGGCAACTTTGCCGGGATTGCGCACAAAATTGCGCGGCAAAAGGGAGCCGATCGGCAGCTTGCCGGTTGGCGTTTCGTCGAGCGTGGGTCAGTTCCGTGGCGTAGGCATTTTTTGAATGTCTGCCGCCAGTCTTAGGGACATTTTCGGTTCTTCCTTACGCAAATCTATTGAGAGAAGGCTCGCGCCCATTCGTGCGGCTGCGCGCCTCTCATGTCCGGCTCCGTTTGCAGGCCCCCATTGAAATCTTGGGCTCCCGGAGCCAACAGGAAGATTGTCTATTTTGACGACTCAGTTTTCACAGTTTTCACTTTCCCCTGCTTTGATGGCCCGGATCGAAGCCAACCAATTCAAGATTCCCACGCCGGTGCAGGCCGCGGCCATTCCTCCCGCGCTTGAAGGCCGCGACGTGCTGGCCACGGCGCAGACCGGAACCGGCAAGACCCTCAGCTTCCTCATTCCCATCGTGGAGATGTTCGAAAAGGTGGAAGGACGCGATGCGCATGCGCTCCCCCAAGTGCAAGCCCTTATCGTTCTGCCCACGCGCGAACTCGCGATGCAGGTCGAGAAGGCCTTCCGGGCCATCCGTTCGAGCTCGGCGCAGACCGTTGCGCTGGTGGTGGGCGGAATGCCGGAACGAGAGCAGCTCGATACCATTCGCCGCGGCGCGCGGTTGATCGTGGCCACTCCGGGGCGGCTCGAAGATTTTCTCAAGCGCAAGCTGGTCCGGCTCGCGGGGGTCCGGATCCTGGTGCTGGACGAGGTGGATCGCATGCTCGATATGGGCTTCGAGCCGGCCATTCGCCGCATTGCGTCCACGACTCCCAAGGAGCGCCAGACTCTGTGCTACTCGGCCACACTGGAAGGTGCGGTTCGCGATGTGGCGCGCAACTATCTCAAGAACCCGGTTCGCGTCGAGATCGGCTCCACGATGAAGCCGGCCGAGAATGTCGAATTGCGCGCCTTCAGCGTGGATCAAGACAAGAAGCAGGAGCTTCTGGAGCACCTGCTGAACGCCGAGCAGGGCAGCTTCCTGGTCTTTGTGCGCACCAAGCACGGCGCCGACCGGGTCGCGCGGCGGCTGGCGCGCTCCGGCCATGCGGCCATCCAGATTCACGGCGACCGCTCGCAAGCGCAACGCAACTCGGCACTGCGCAACTTCTCCGAGGGCCGGCACCGCGTGCTGGTGGCTACCGACGTGGCCGCCCGCGGCATCGACGTGGCCAACGTGGCCCACGTGGTCAACTACGATCTGCCCAAAGTGGCGGAGGATTTTGTGCATCGCGTGGGCCGCACCGGCCGCGCTTCGGCCAGAGGAGTGGCTTCCACCTTTGCCGGCCCCGCCGAGCGCGGCGATTTGCGAAAAATTGAACGCGCGCTTTCCATCCACATGGCGCACTTCCGCGTGCGCGGCGTGAATGCAGGCACAGCCACCGAGATTGCGGCATAGGCCGCAGTTTCAGGCTTATCCCCGCATCAAAAGTGAACGCTTGGCAGCGATCTGAAAAGGTCGCATGCCAGGCCGTTCGATCGCCGATTCCGGGCGACCGGCTGGCAAACCGGGAATTTTGACTTGGTTATTGCCGGTTACCCGATAGGCAATCGGTGCGGGCAAAATTGGCTTCTCCGGATCGGCACGCGCAATCTCCGCGCGCACCGCCAATCTCATTCGCTGGCGGTTAGCCTCTTCGCAAACGCAGTCGTACACCCGCTCCGGGCGCGAGATTGCCGGTTCCCAGGTAGTTGCGGATGCCGAGAGGGATCGACGCCGGTCAGGCCAGCGGAACCACTAATGCCTCGATGACGGGGGGTGGCGCAATCTTTGGCAGTTTCACGTCGATGTAGCGGCCCTGAGCCACCTCGGCAAAGACGCGATTGACGGTGTCTTCGGTCCGGCTGGAGTTGATGTGCAGCATGCGCACGGCGCGTATTACCGTAGCAGACAAGAGAAAACGGTTTTCTATTTTGAGCCCGGCGAGATACACCAATTCAGATCGCATGTGCGCCTCAATTCCCGGTAATCGTGCGTTTGCTTGAGAGCCAAGCTCGTCTTGGTGTCGTCCGCTCGGGCAGGCTTGGTGCACTTCAAAAAATCTGCGCCGGAAACACAAGGAGGAGGAGGGCTGAAGAGAAAAATCCTGCTGATGCCCCTTAGTATTGAGCATACTCTTCCTGGCGCACTTCTCCTAATTGCTGCCCCCAACCCCCAGCAACTCCTTTGAATCGCCGTTGAGCCTCACTGCAATCGCCTGACTCGAGCCGGAATTTCCCCGCCTTCGCCCAGCTATGCCTCCAAATAGTGGTACACTTTATACTGGTCGTCGAATCCGACTTGGCGTTCTTGCCTGTTCTGCTTTCCCGCTCAACTCGCAAACAATTCCACTTGAGTTCAGCGATACATCACGCAACAAAGGAAAAGTTATGGAACAGGGTACAGTGAAATGGTTTAACGACGCGAAGGGATTCGGCTTCCTGAGCCGTGCAGACGGCGATGACGTATTCGTGCATCATTCAGCCATCAAGAGTGAAGGATTTCGTTCGCTTAAGGAAGGCCAGGCGGTCGAGTTCGACGTCGTGAAGGGACCGAAAGGCTGGCAGGCCGAGAACGTCCGGGCTCTCTAGCTGAATGCATCTCCGGGAATGAGGCCGTGTCAGGCATCTTCCCGGTTCTCGCCCGTCTGCCAGTGGATTCCAATACTCGGCGATGGTAGCGGTTTGGCTGCTGTTTGGATGCCGAGGACCCTTGCAACTTGGCAGGCACGGAGGTTCTCCGAGATCTCTTGCCTGCCCACCGCAACAGAGTCGATTCCTTGTCTGGCAGCTCAAGACGGGATGCATTCGGCGTAGCAAACGCAGGAAACCAGGCAAGGAGCTCAACTTAGTTTGCACCGGTTCCGCCGGCCACGATCGCGAGCCACCGAGGCAAAAGATCCAACGCAGCACACACCTGAAGTATGGACGAAAGGGAAATATGGCTGAAGATCAGCAACTCATTTGCAGCGATTGCGGGCAGAACTTCACATTCACTGCTGAGGATCAGGAGTTCTTCCGCGAACGTGGTTATTCGGCGCCTAAGCGCTGCAAGACATGCCGCCAGGCGAAGAAGAACGAGCAAGCGGGCGGGGGCGGAGGTGGGTACCACCGCAATGCAGCGCAGAGTACAGCCGTGACCTGTTCCGGGTGCGGACAGCAGACCACGGTTCCATTCGAGCCCCGAGGGGACCGTCCAGTGTATTGCCAGAACTGCTTTCAGAGCCGGAAGACCAGCACGGGCGGCGGCGCCCGGCGAGGCTTTGGCAAGGGCCGTTAGGCGACGGTGTTTGCAGCTTGGATAGAGCCGTCACCTTCGATTTGAGGGGGGGGTGGCGGCTCTCGGCTTCTGCCCTTCGGCAGTCGCCTCTATTGACTCGCTCACGACATCGTTCCGTGACAGCGGGATGAAGCGTGACGCTGCCATCGATGGCCGCTCTCGCGCTTGAAACTAACTGCTCAGCGTTCTGCAAGGAGTTCCCCATGAAAAAACCAGTACCGCAGAAAAAGCCGGTGCCGCATGACAAATATTTTCTCCGCTCGATCCATCAAGAGATAGATCTCTACGACCGTAAAATCGCCTATCTGGATAAGTATGAGCAGTTCGCTTCGAGCGGCGATCGCGAGGGCGCCGAGAATAAGTTGCTTGCCAAACGCGCATCCCTTGCGGAGACGGCAAGGCAACTGGTTGCCGACGGAGTGGAATTCAACCCGGCAGATCTTCCCCGGTCGTTCCGCGCTTCGGCAGCGACCAGCGCGGCGGGTTAATCTCAGGCCGGTCTGCGGCAGGTCTATTCCTGCTTTCCCGGGTCCCGCTTTCCCGGGCCGTTGCCAATTTGCCTCGTGGAAATCCCTCCATGGAGGAACCATGAACCATCATCCCAAGATGACGTTCTTTCCTCTGTGCGATCTCCACCATTGTCCAATGCGGCCAGTCATGCTTGAGGGATCGGCAGCGGAAGAAACCCGGCCATTCCACCAGTGCGAACGGCGCGATTGCGATCGCATCTTCCGCGATGGCGAAGGTTATACGGATTTTTGCCGGCGGCCAGTTCGATCAATCGCGCTTGTCTTCTCGAGAGTGTCCCACCTGTGGAGGGACGCTCTACCTGTCTGAAGTGGACCACACGCTGAAGGTTGAGACATGGGAATGCGCCGAGCTGGAGTGCGAATTCAGCGAAGACACTCACTCCCCGCCATCGCGCTAGTGTAGTCCGCCAGAGATCCTGGACATTATTCGGCAGGCGGCGAGAGCGGAAAGCGGCAGGGGCTAAAGCCCAATTCTTAGATTGCTGCTTCTTCGGCACGACTAAAGTCGTGCCCTGATACAAAACTTACTCGACGAGATTTGCGGCGGACTACGCTGGATCGGCCCATTGCTTCCAAACTCAACTTCTCCCGGCCGTCCATGCGGATGTTCACTCGCCAGCATGACCGCCCCTTCAGGCTCATCTTGTATTGGAAGAGAGTTTGGCTTGACGGACTGCAAGAGTGTGTGGGACCATGCTTGCGATCTGACGGCATAGGTCCTATGGGAGTTCAAACCCATTCGATCATCTGCCGATTTGCGCAATTCAACAACCGATTCTTAGCTTTCAGGAGGATTCTCATGGATACCAGCTATAAGCGAACCAACAATGCAAGCGCCGGCGTAAAGCAGCCTTACGAGCGGCCCACCGCGGTCCTTGCAAGCCCCAGGCAGGAGAGCGGGTTTGTAGATAATGGAAACTTCCCGAGTTCCAATTCTCCGTGCGGCGATTGTGACCCCGGGCCTGGGAATTTTCCGAGCTCCAATTCACCGTGCGGCGATTGTCAACCCGATCCTGTAAATTAACCGAGTTCCGGTCCCCGTGCGCCGATTGCCGATCCTTTGACAGATTCAAAGTCTGCGAAGTGGTGCGATTCGGCAACGGACAGGAGCGAACACGCGAGATAGTTTGCGCGCGCCCGGCGATTCCTACCGATGTCTGTGGCGATGCTTGTGCCTCAACGGCAAGCGGGGCGGAATTGTGGCGATTGGGTGACCGGTTGCCGGGCGCCAGCAAGCGCATAGCTGTCTACCGCCATCCAACTTGCAATATCCATGTTTACTCGGGAGTACAATCGTGAAACGCAAAGACGATCTTGTCATGCGAAGCATTGGCGGCGACAGTCTGCTCGTCCCGACAGGCGCGCGCGTTGCGGAGATGCAGGGCGTAGTCGTCCTGAACGGCACGGGGCGCTCGATGTGGGAACTACTGGCCGAAGAGCGCTCCGTGGACGAACTGGCCGCCGCCGTGGCGGAACGGTTTGACGTGGATACCTCGCGCGCCCACTCGGATGTGCAATCGTTCGTGGATGAGATGGCGCAGATGGGATTGCTTCAACTATGACCGCACTGCCTACTGAACATGGCCCGCTGCTCCGTGAATTGCAGCGCCGCGCCGCCGCCATTCGCCAGCCGGTGAACGGCGCGTTTGAGTTGACGGAACGCTGCAACCTAACCTGTCAAATGTGCTATGTCCGCCACTGCGCCCACGATGTTGCGAAGCGCCAAAAGGAACTGTCCGCATCGGAGTGGCTCACGCTTGCGCAAGATGCCGCGGACAACGGCATGGTTTTCTTGCTGCTCACCGGAGGCGAAGTTTTTTTGCGCCGGGACTTCTTCGAGATTTACACGCCGCTCACGCGCCTGGGCCTCATGCTCACGCTTTTCACCAACGGAACGCTGGTCAGCGACAGGATCGCGCAACGCCTGGCGGAAAATCCGCCGAGTCTCACCCAAATCACGCTGTACGGCGGGACTGCCGCAACCTATGAAGCCGTCACCGGCGTCTCCGGCGCTTACGCGCGCTGCTGCGCGGGAATTGAAGCGCTCCTCAAACATCGCGTCCGCTTGGAACTGAAGACCACGATCACGCGGCGCAACGCCGGCGAATTGGAAGCCATGCGGCAGATGGCGCGCAATTGGGGCTTGGCGTTTTCGGCGGTTTGGATGCTCATGGGGCGGCGCGATGGCAATCCTTCCGATGTGGAAAACTGCCGCTTGTCCGCGCAGGACTGCGTCAGCCTCGAAGCCACCGAGCGCCCGGATGTCGACGAGCGGATCCAATCCGCGCTCCGTGACACACGCGCCGGCAAGGCCCCCGTTTTCAAATGCCAAGCCGGCAAATCCGCATTTGCCATCAATTCTTCCGGCGAGATGAACCCTTGCCTGAACCTGTCCAAGCCGGCGGCGCGGCCGCTCGATACCGGTTTTCGCGCCGCCTGGGAAGGTTTGCAGCGCTTTGTGGACGACGCGCCGCCTCTCGGCTCCGTCTGCCTGGCTTGCGACATGCGAGGCTACTGCCCGCGCTGTCCGGCGTGGTCGGCGATGGAAACTGGCACATTGACCGAGCCAGTGCCCTATCTTTGCAGCATCGCCCGCGAGCGCAAGGAGCGTTACGAGGGAATGCCGGCATAAACGCCGCAGGGGAAACGCGGAGTAAGAAGCGTTTTGCGGGATTTGCCGCTCTGGGGCGCCCCTCCCCAAAAATAACTGGATTATTTTCATCCTTATACAGCTTTCTTACGCGAATGGCGCGTACCATGCAAGCAGGTAGTCCTATCCCCCGGGCCTCAACCAGACAATCAAACGGAGTGCAAAGGAGACATTCATGTCCTTGGGCGTTCTATCTTCCCCACTGCGAGCCCTAATTGCGTTCGGACTCATCGCGGCATCGGCTCTCACTTCCCAGGCCCAGCAGCCGTCCTTGTTGACGCGCCATGTGCGTGAGGTGACTCTCAATGGGCAGGCGCCTCTGGTCGGGCGTCTGCCCGCAACGCAGTCCATGCGTCTGGTTCTTGTTCTGCCGCACCGTAACGAGGCGGAGTTAACTGCCCTCCTGAAGGAACTCTACGACCCTTCCAGCGCGTCGTATCACAAATTCCTCACGGTGGAAGAGTTCACCGCAAGGTTCGGTCCAAGCCAGGAAGATTATGACGCGGCGATTCGCTTCGCGGAAGCGAACGGTTTGACCGTGGTTGGCACCTCCCGCAATCGCATGAACCTGGATGTGACGGGCCCGGTGGCGAACGTTGAGGCAGCCTTCCATCTGACCATGGGCACCTACCAGCATCCCACCGGGAACCGTACTTTCTTTGCGCCGGACCGCGAGCCCACGCCTAACCTGGCCGTCCAGTTGTGGCACATCGCAGGCCTCGACAACTATTCGACCCCAACACCCGCGTTCGTGCGCCGCGATGCGAGCACGGCGTCGCCCGCTCTCGTGCGCAGCGATGCGAGCCTTCTGAAGGCGGAGCCCAATGCCACGACCGGCACCGGCCCTTCCGCCTCGTACCTCGGCAGCGACATGAGGGTGGCATACTACGTCAATGGGGACGCCTCCGCGACTCTCACCGGCGCCGGCCAATCGGTGGGGTTGTTCGAGTTCCTCGGTACCGATCTGGCCGACCTAACGACGTACTACACCAATGTAGGGCAAACCAATAACGTGCCCATCACGCTCAAGTCCGTCGACACCCAGAGCACAAGTTGCGTGGAACACACCTGCGACGATACGGAACAAACTTTGGATATGATCGAGGCGCTGGGCATGGCGCCAGGGTTATCCAGCCTTGTGATGTACATCGGAAATGGCGGCTTATCGGGGCAAACACTCGACGATCCCGGCATTCTTAACGCCATGGCCACGGCCAGCCCGCTGAACGCTCAACTGAGCTCCGCATGGGCGTGGAAACCCGCGGACCCCACCACCGACGACGTCTACTTTGAAGAGTTCGCCGCGCAAGGCCAGACCTTTTTTGCCGCTGACGGCGACGACGGTAATTGGAGCCATGCGGCGTTTGTTTGGCCCGCGGATAGTGTGTATGTTACGGCTGTGGGCGGAACGGATTTGACGACAACCGGCGCGGGCGGCGCCTGGGCCTCGGAAACCGGTTGGGTTGACAGCGGCGGCGGCATCGGGCCGGACGACTTTCCGATTCCATCGTGGCAGGTGGCCACGGCGGCTGGCTGCGCCCAATGTTCCCAAACCTTCCGCAACGGCCCTGACGTTGCGGCCAATGCGGATTTCAGCTATTACGTTTGCGCCGACCAGGAGGCGTGCACCGCGAACCTTTACGGTGGCACCAGTTTCTCGGCGTCCATCTGGGCCGGCTACATGGCTCTGGTGAATGAACAGACGGTCCTTAACGGCAACCCCGTGCTCGGTTTCATCAATCCGGCCCTTTATACGATTGGTTTGGGCGTGGACTATGACAGCGACTTTCACGACATCATCAGCGGCGGCAATACCCTTGGGACAACCGTCGGCTATGATTTGTCGACCGGCTGGGGCAGTCCCAACGGGAGAGCCCTGATCGACGCGCTCGCCGGAGCGCTGAACCCCACCTTCTACATTTCCCCCTCGCCCTCTTTGGTCTCGGTGGCGCAGGGAACGAGCGGCACATCGACGATCACTACGACCCATGCGGGCGGCTTCAATTCCTCCATCGCTTTGTCCGCAACCGGCCTGCCCGCGGGCGTAACCGCAAGCTTCAGTCCCACGTCATTCTCCGCGCCGGGTTCCGGCACCTCGACCCTGACGCTGACCGTGGCCTCGACCACTACGCCCGGCACATACCCCATCACGGTCAAGGGTACGGGCGGGAGCCTTACGCTATCGACCACGGTCACTTTGATTGTGATCGCCTCGGGGCAGGTCGCCGTACCCGACGTGGTCGGCTACACGCAGGCGGCCGCGACGGCAGACATCGAAGGAGCTGGACTCGTGGTGGGCACGGTCACCACAGCGATCAGCTCCACAGTCGCAGTGGGAGACGTGATGAGCGAGAGCCCGAGCGCGGGCGCAGGCGCGAATTTCGGCTCGGCGGTCAACCTCGTCGTCTCCAGCGGCCCTGCGCCGGCCGCGCCTGCGGCGACGCCGGTGTTTTCACCCCCGGCAGGCTCATACTCTTCCGCTCAAGGCGTGTCCATTGCCGATTCCACCAACGGCGCAACCATCTACTACACCACCAACGGAACAACACCCACAACAAGCTCGCCCGTCTACAGCGAGCCGATTCTTGTTTCGGCCGCGCAGACGCTTGAGGCCATTGCCACCGCCGGCGGCTTCTCTCAGAGCGCCCTTGCCACGGCTTCTTACACCATTGGCCCTCCCGGTTCAAACGAATGGACCTGGATGAGCGGAAGCAATACGTTTGGCGGCGCCGGCGTCTATGGCACGATGTACACGGCCGCGGCTGGCAACACTCCCGGAGCCCGCGACAGCGCATCGACATGGACTGACAGCAACGGCCATCTCTGGCTTTTTGGGGGCGAGCCGAGCCAGAATAATGCTGGCTTCAATGACCTCTGGGAGTTCAATCCTTCGCTTGGAGCACATGGCGAATGGGCCTGGATGGGCGGAAGCAGTGCGGTTCGCACCGCTGGCGTCTATGGCACGCTGGGCACGCCTGCCGCGGGAAACTTCCCCGGAGGCCGCTTGAGCGCTACCAGTTGGACCGACAGCACTGGCAATCTCTGGCTCTTTGGGGGCTCGGGGACCGATTCTGGTGGGAATGCCGGCCTCTTAAACGATCTTTGGGAGTTCAATGCTTCGCTTGGAGCACATGGCGAATGGACGTGGATGGGCGGAAGCAGCACGGTCGGCAGCAATGGCGGCCAGTCCGGAGTGTACGGGACGCCGGGCACGCCTGCCGCGGGAAACATTCCCGGAGGCCGCTCGGGCTCTGTGAGCTGGACCGACAGCAAGGGCAACCTGTGGCTCTTTGGAGGCAATGGTCTGGATGTAAACGGAGCGGACGGCGAAGGCCTTCTCAACGATCTTTGGGAGTTCAATCCTTCGCTTGGTACACATGGCGAATGGGCGTGGATGGGAGGAAGCAGCACCATCGGGGCCAATGGCGGCCAGCCCGCAGTCTACGGCACGCTGGGAACGCCCGCCGCCGGAAACAACCCCGGAGGCCGGGATGGCGCAGTCTCCTGGATGGATAGCAGCGGCAATTTCTGGCTCTTTGGCGGTGGCGGAGTCGATACCGGCAACGATGACTTTGTAGAGAGTCTCAACGACCTTTGGGAGTTCAATCCTACCAGCAACCAATGGGCATGGATGAGCGGGGGCAACACGTTCGACAATCCTGGAGTTTACGGCTGCGACTACGCCGCAGACTGCCCGCCTGCCGCAAACGTCCCAGGCGCTCGCACCGCCGCATCCGGCTGGAAAGATGCCGCCGGAAATCTCTGGCTCTTTGGGGGTAATGGCGAAAGCCAAATAGGTGCAGGCGATCTCAATGACCTTTGGGTGTTCAGTCCGTCCACGAGCCTATGGACCTGGATGGGCGGAACGAGACAGTTAGTCTGCCCTGATTCTTTTTGCTACGCCCCGCCCGGCGTTTACGGCACCCTGGGAACGGCTGCCGGTTCAAACCTCCCCGAAGGCGGCCAAAACGCATCCGCATGGACTGGCGGTGGCGGCAATCTCTGGCTCTTCGGTGGATACGGCGCGGATTCATCAAGCAGCTTCGGCGATCTCAACGCTCTCTGGAGCTTTCAGCCTCCCGGTCCTGCGTCAACCGCCGCCGCCGTGCCCACGATTAGTTTGGCGTCAGGAACCTACTCGACTGCACAGATAGTAACCATCTCCGACGCCACGGCTGGTGCAACTATCTATTACAGCACCGACGGATACGAGCCGACCGCATCGTCCCCCATATACAACGGCGCGATCAACGTTTCTACCTCAGAGGTCCTCCAAGCCTTCGCCGTAGCCTCCGGCTACGCCAACAGCCAAGTGGCTGAGGCATCCTACATTATTCAACTCAGCTCGCCGATTCAGGTCGCCGTGCCCAACGTCGTTGGTGACACCCAGGCAGCCGCGACGACAGCCATCACCGGAGCTGGACTCGTCGTCGGCACAGCCACCACAGCGAGCAGCTCCACCGTCCCATCGGGCAGCGTGATTAGCGAGAGTCCAGGCGCTGGCACACTCGTCAGCTCCGGCTCGGCGGTCAACCTGGTCGT
>PLSB01000306.1 GCA_003165005.1 Acidobacteriaceae bacterium
TTCATGATCATGCCCGTGGGCGCGGAGCGCTTCAGCGAGGCGCTGCGCTGGGCCGCGGAGACCTTTCACACGCTCAAAGGCGTGCTGAAGAAGAAGGGCTACAACACCGCGGTGGGCGACGAGGGCGGATTCGCGCCTTCGCTGAAATCCAACGCCGAGGCCATCGAGTTGATTCTCGAAGCCATTGAAGCCGCCGGCTACAAGCCCGGCGAGCAGATTGCCATCGCGCTCGATCCGGCGTCGAGCGAGTTCTACGACACCGAAAAGAAGAAATACGTCTTCAAGAAGGGCGACAAGAGCGAGCTGTCCAGCGAAGACATGGTTCGTTTCTACGACAACTGGATTCGCCAATACCCGATCGTCACGCTCGAAGACGGCCTGGCCGAGGACGACTGGGAGGGCTGGCGCATTCTCACTGACAAGCTGGGCGGCAAAATCCAACTGGTGGGCGACGACATCTTCTGCACCAACCTCAAGCTGCTGCAACGCGGCATCGACGAGGGCGTGGCCAACTCCATCCTCATCAAGCTCAACCAGATCGGCACGGTGACCGAGACCTTGGAAGCGATCGAGCTGGGCCGGCGTTACGGCTACACATCGGTGATCTCGCATCGCTCGGGCGAGACCGAGGACACGTTCATCGCCGACCTGGCCGTGGCTACCGGCGTGGGCCAGATCAAGACCGGCTCGGTAAGCCGCACCGACCGCATCTCGAAGTACAACCAGCTGCTGCGCGTCGAAGAGGAGTTGAACTCGGGCGCAGTGTACCTCGGCATCGAGAGCCTGAACTACGGCGAGTAAGCACCTGCGGTGGGGCAAATGGCTCCGCCCCGGAAAGTTGATTTTGAAAGGGAGGGGATGAAGGTCTCCTCCCTTCTTCTTTGGTTGCTTGTTATTCCTTTTCAGATATAATCGATATGTGCGAATTTGAGAAGCCGATCATCTGGATCGGGAGCAGCAAGAAAGATCTGCTGGAGCTTCCAGTTCCCGTGCGAAAGTTTTTCGGTCATGCTCTTCACTTTGCACAGATTGGCGAGCAGCACGACGCTGCCAAAGTACTCAAAGGATTCGCGGGCGCCGGCGTGCTCGAGATTGTCGAAGACGATGCGCAGGGGACATACCGCGCCGTCTATACCGTCAAATTCGAGCCGGCAGTCTTCGTTCTCCACTGCTTTCAAAAGAAAAGCAAGACCGGGATAAGCACGCCGAAGAAGGACTTGGACACGATCCGCCTCAGGCTCAAAACAGCGGGGAGATTGGCGACGGAGATGGCAGATGGCTAGGCGCAAAACAAGCGACACAGAATTTGAAGTTAGCTGCGGGAACGTTTTCGCGGACCTTGGACTTCCTGACGCCGAAGAACTCAAGATCAAGTCGGGGCTCGCAATCGAGATTATCCGTGCAATACGCCGCCTTGGTCTCACACAGCAAGAGGCCGCACAGCAAATGGGCGTCACTCAGCCGAAGGTCTCCGGTTTGATGCGCGGAGATTTCACCAATCTTTCGGAAACCAAGTTGATGGAATGCCTGAACCGTCTCGGATATGACATCGAGATCAGACTGCAACCAACGGCGGAGCCGGTCGGACGCCGCACGGTCGCGAGCGCCTAGTGCTTAGACCGCGTGAATTGGTAATTCATCATGGACAAGCGTGGACCGGGAGGTCCACGCTACAGCCGGCCAGGAGGCCGGCGCTACATTCATATGATTACGAAATCATGCGGTCACGGTACTAGCAGTCACTAAAGCAACTGGAACACCGCTGCATTGGCCGATTAGCGGCTCGCTCCGCCAGTGCTTGCAGCCTTGTTTACAGCCTGCTCGATTTGCGCTGCGTCTCCCAGATAATAATGACGAATGGATTTCAAGTTGTTGTCGAGTTCCTGCACCATCGGCACGCCGGTAGGAATGTTGAGGTCAACAATCTTTTCATCTGGAACGTCTTCAAGATACTTCACAAGTGCCCGCAGGCTGTTGCCGTGGGCCGCAATCAAAACCCGCTTCCCCGACCGTATGCTGGGAGCGATGACCTCGTGCCAGCAGGGCAGAAAGCGGTCCACAGTGTCCTTGAGGCATTCGGTGAGTGGAAGCTGTTGCTTTGAAAGGCCGCGATAGCGCGGGTCCTTGCCCGGATAACGCGGATCGGCCTCGTCCAGGGCCGGTGGGCGAATGTCGTAACTGCGGCGCCAGATTTTCACCTGCTCCTCACCATACTTCGCCGCCGTCTCCGCTTTATTCAGGCCTTGCAGCGCCCCATAATGCCGTTCATTGAGCCGCCAATCGCGCGCCACGGGAATCCACATCAGGTCCATTTGGTCCAGCGTGATCCACAGCGTGCGGATGGCGCGCTTCAGCACCGAGGTGAAGGCGACGTCGAAGCAAAATCCCTGCTCCTTCAGCATCCGGCCGGCCTGTGTGGCCTCTTCTCTGCCTTTCTCCGACAGGTCGACGTCGGTCCAGCCGGTAAACAGGTTTTCCTTATTCCAGATGCTCTCTCCATGGCGAAGCAAAACGACTTTGTACATCTCGATACTCTCTTTCCTAAGCTGGAGTCTCTTTTTTGTTGATGATTCGCTCCAATTATACGAAATCTCCGTATTGCCTTTCGGCTGCAAACCAAGAATCTTCCCATCCGCCTTCGCTTGCGATCGTTCTCGGTTCGATCCAAGACCGAGGAGGCGAAAGCCTACCGGCTGCGTACGGATGGCTCGCTGCGCGACATTTCGCCGGCGCTGCTGAACCTGCTGAATCTGGGCCTGCCGAAGAGATGACGGGAGGGGATCTGCGCGTGGCGATCGCCGTCAAGTAGATTCAACCAAAATCTATACACGCACAAAGGCCTCCCGCGGTGGGAGGCCTTGTGGTTTGATTCGCCGCTATGGAGCTACCGCGAGCGCAGGGATTTGAGGGCCTCGGGCAGCCGCTCCTCGATGATCCGCGCGCGCTCGGCGGCAAGTCCGCCAAGGTACGACGGCGCGGGAGTGGCCATCAGCACCAGCGCCAGGGCAATCAAAGAGAAGATCAGCCCCGCGACGCCGGCCGAGATCAGCATGTGGTAGGTGTCCTCGCGGTCCAGAGCGAAGACATTGAAGGCCATGTGCTCCAACGGCCGGATGTGCTTCAAAACCGCGAGCGCGAAGAGAAAGAAGAGAGCCGCAAGCGAGGTCAGAACCGCAAGCGTGACGTCAACGCTGCGATGGAAGTTCTGACGAGCGCTGCAACGGGCGCATTCGGCAAAATGACTCTCGTAGTCCCGGCGCATCTCAGGGGAGATGCCGGAGATGTCATATCGCCAGCTTGCCAGAATCGCGCCTACGACCCGGTCGGAACATTCGATTCTCGTCGTAGACATAGGGACCCACCTTGGAAAGAATTCCGTTCAACGGCGGAGGCAAACAGTTCAGTTCAACCACTGAGCTTCCGCGAGGAGGTTGGTTGCGGAAGCTTGTTCATTGGACGCCGCTCCGAGTGATGGGATGCGGAACGCCTCAAAAATACACAACGCCATGCACAATGCCTGGCGCTTCGCGACGGCCTATCGCGCGTATCTGGGTTGTGGCCGCTGTCTTGCTTACAATTGTAACCCCGTTTTTTAGAAAGTGATAGCACAAAGCGGCTCTTGTTGGCGAGCGAGCAACAGGCGATTGGCCAAAAGGCTGGCCCGGCCCGCGAGGGCGCGCTCGGCAGCGAACCGAGCCAGATCAGGAAGATTATTGTTTTCAGAGAGATGGCCTAAGATGATCCAAGCGGCCTGCCCGTCGTAGTCCTCGGCAAGGAATTGAGAGGCCGAATCGTTCGAGAGGTGGCCGACCCGGGAAAGCACCCGTTGCTTGACCGACCAGGGATAGGGGCCGTCGCGCAACATCTCGAGGTCATGGTTCGATTCAAGCAACAACAGGTCCAGGTTGCGGAGCTGCTCTTTGACGTTGGGCGGGATGTATCCGAGGTCGGTGGCAAAGCCCAACCGGACCCCTTCGGCGCTAAAGACAAAGCCCACGGGATCGGCCGCATCATGAGGAATCGTAAAGGAGTTTATGCTGATGTCGCCGATCGAGAAGGGTTGGCCCGGCTGGAAATACTCGACCGCCGGGAGCCAGGTGGGATCGTCCTTGAGCGAGGGCGGACGGCCCAAAGAAGCGTCAGACGCCGGGTCAGACACGGTGGGGACTGGCGCGGCGGGGTCGGACGAGTTGATCGAGGTAGATTGGGCCGAGTTTTCCACAACCGATTCCCCGGGGTCGTCTTGGGGATCGCTTTCCGGAGCCTCGGAATCGGGTTCGGCGCAGCGCTCGGCGGCCTGCTTGCGGACCATTTCGAGCCATTGAGCGTAGCTCATCTGGCGGCGGGGCGAGAGCCAGCGCATCCAGGCGCGGTGCGTGGCCTCAGTGAAGTACACCGGAATGCCCAGCTTGCGCACCGTGACGGCGAGGCCGTTCACGTGGTCCTGGTGCTCGTGGGTGATGACGATGGCGTCGAGGGTTTCCGGGTCTTCGCCAGCCAGATTCATGCGCCGGAAGAGCTCGCGGCAGCTCAAGCCCGCGTCGATGAGAATGCGCGTGCGTCCTCCGGAGAGAACCGTGCAATTGCCCCTCGACCCCGACGCCAGCACTGTGAAACGCACCATGGCTTGAGCATAACGCGGATGGTTCCCTTCGAGCCGTCGCGAAATACACAGGTGGCAGCGCTGGCCCCAGCACAGGCTGCGAAGGCCGGCGGTTTTGCGGATCGCGGTCCCGCCCCTATTGAATAGGCAGAGCGGCCGCGGAAAGCCGCTTGGTGCGCGAATTACGGAAAGTTAGAAAGACCATCCCCAGCGCTGCGCATGAAAGCAAGGCAAAGGTGCCGGGCTCGGGAACCGGCGTAACCGGGGGGCCGACCGGGGTCCCAGTACCAGTTACCGAGCAGGCGGTAGATATGGTGTTGTTATCCAGTGTCACTGCGCCGGTTAGCGCGATGACTCCGCCGCACCCGTCCGTTGCTCCCGTATTGAGGGTGTCGGAGGCATCCGCGACAATGGTTCCGAGGAACGTCGTGCCTGTTCCGAGAGTCGTGGAGCTGCCAACTATCCAATCTATGTTGCCCGTGTAGGGACCGGGACTACCGGAATCGATAATCGCAACACTCGACGCGCTTGCAGTGGTGAGCGTGGAGCCCATCACAAAGGTCCAGGTTGCGGTATCGGTGCCCTCGGCGTCGAGCAGCAGCGCTCCCGTCAACTGAGCCGAGGACGAAAAATAATACACGCCCGGAGCGAGCCCCCCCGGACCAAACGAACCCAGATCGTCTCCAGTCAGGTTATCGGCGCCTGCCAGGAAGCTGGGGGCGATGTCGGTGTCATAGAGAGTCGTGGCATCAATCTGACCATTTATCGCGGGGGTATTATCAATGTCTTCCACCCCAGTGAGAATGACGCTGCCGAAGCCCGTGATCGAAGAACCGGGCGAAAGGCCAACATCTCCGAGGATGGTGGTGGGACCGGTGTTGGTCACGGTCGAGGCGCCCAGGACCGCAAAACCATCAATGGTGCCGGCACGGGCGCCGGCCGCCAGCAGCGAGAGAGCCAGTGACAGAAGCAATAAGCGATAGGTAGCCATCCTCATAGTTCCTCCTGAGGTCGCTGACCGATCACTCGCCCCTGATTCGCACCTATCGCCCGGCTTTCGCCTGGACCAAGACAAGGACCGGCGATTTGCCCGAATGCTAACACGCGATTTAAAAGCCGACTGGTCAAAATTGAACACTTTTGGGGTGTTGACCTCCTGAGAACCCTCTCGTTCAAACCCACTTGAATAAATGCGTTAGAGGCCATCGAGCGGTCAGGAGCGAATACGCAGGAAGGCATTTGAGGCTTGGAGCCTATTCTTCACTTTGGCGCTGCAGTGGGCGGCATTTCGCACATCAGGCCGATGGTGTGGCCGTCGGGATCGCGGAGGAAGGCCAGCCAGAGATCGTGATCGGGCATTTTGGCGACCAGGTGCGGCTTTTGAATGAACTCGACGCCGCGAGCGGCCAGCAGGTCATGTGTCTGCTGAATGTCTGCGACGCGAAAGTAGAGGATGGTGCCGCCCGGACTGGATTGATCAGGCGAAGTTCCGATGGCAAAGCGGATCTTGCCGCATTGAAAGAAGGACATGGGGCCAGCGTCGAAGAGGAATTGCATGCCGAGCACGTTTTGATAGAAATCCCTCGATCGCGCGAGATCGCTGACGGTGATGGCGATCTGGCCGATGCCGTCGAGATGGATTGCGGGTGCGGTTGCGTTTGTGTTCATGTTGACCTCCCAGGGGATGCGAATAGGAAGTATTATTGAATGCTGTATAAATAAT
>PLSB01000267.1 GCA_003165005.1 Acidobacteriaceae bacterium
TCGAGAGATTGTTTCTTGTCAGAACCTCGGATTCGACGTTCAGATCACCCCGCTCGCAGCCTAATCGAGAGATTGTTTCTTGTCAGAACAGAATCGAAAACGCTGTAGCGGTTCAGTCACGACGCAGCAGTCGAAGGTGCGGATTGGGCGCATTGATGGCAAGGAGTATCGAGCCGCAAGATCTCAATGATTCTCCGCGAGTCTTGTGGGTGGTCTCAGAGGAAGGGTACGAATCCCTGTTCCCAGCTCTTACGTCTCCGACTTGCGGTCCTTCATGTTCCGCGCCAGCGCCTTCTCCACTACGCGCTCCACATCGGAGAGGAAGAAGCCGTTGGCGGGCTGCTGCACAACAACGCGGGTTCCAGTGTGGCCCAGGGCGGTTGCGATCTCGTTCCAGCGGTAAATCGTCGAGTTCGCGGGCACGAGAATCGGCTTGCGCGCCGGCTCGGGAAGGATGCTGTAGGTCGTCCATACGGCAAGCGCCGCCAGGATCAGCGATTCGTAGACAAACTCGACCGGATCGCTGAGGGACTTGATGTGGGAGGCCCAGGATGCCATCACGAAGTCGCCCGACGACATCACACCGAAGCCCAGCGTGATGCCGAAGGAGAGGTCGCGCACACTCAGCCGCAGCGCCTTCATGCTCAGGCAAAGAAAGACCAGCAGGCACAAGCTAAGCACGCCCACCGCGCGCTCGACGCCGCAGACGATACTGCCCATGGCGCACGGAAACTGGTGCGCATAGAAGGCCGAGGAAAGGCTCACTATAACGGAAGCGAAGGCGACCCAGGGGAAAACTGCGACGGAAAGCCTGGCAATGCCGGGGAACGGTGCCATTGCGGCGCGGAAGACCTCAATGTAAATGAAGAACAGCAGCACCGCGGCCACGAGATAGGTTGCATAGAAATCGATCGAATAGACCTTATAGAGGAGATGATAGCGAACCGGGCTCCCAGGCTGCGACGCCTCGTAGAGCAGGAGCAGCATGAGGGGGCCGGAGATGGCGCGCAACGCCAGGTAATAGCCCATGGCCGGGAAGCGGCGATGTAAGCCTTTATTCCAGAATAAAATACCAAGCACTGCCCAGAGGAAAAACTCAACCCCTGTCATCAACCACATTGCGGGATTCAAGGACATAGGCGCTACTCTGGGAATCCACGACCGCACTCAGAATAGCGCCAACCCGCGATAATCTCAAACAAAAAAGTAACGCTCCGCCGGCGCCTCCGTGTTAAAGCGTTAGCTTTCGCAGCGGTCAAATGATACTAGCGGCCCGAGATGGTATTCGATCCCGTGGATGCCACACACTCATACGGGGAGCAAGGCTGCGGATAACCGGCTGTGATGGGGCCACTCGCGGGGATCGAGGCGTGCCTGGGCTGGGCATGTGTGGCGGCGGGAGCGAAGGCTGCGGAGGCAAGGCCGGCGAGGGCAATGAGCAGGGCAAACAGGCGAATGGCGGATTTCATCTTTGGTAACCTCTCTGGATTCGAAATCGAAGGGAAGAAACTCCCTTCGGGAAGGAATCTTAGCGGGCTATATGATAGAAAACAATTTTTTCATATAGATAACGAATTGGTACGGGGGAGAATTACCAAGGTCATCGCCGCAAGGCACATCGCTGTCTTTGGTAACCACTTGCACGCCTTGGCACCACCCTCTTCCGAGCCTCGGGCCGCATGGTAAAATCAGCCTAGACCAACGAGCTTGATGCCCCCGGTTTTTCAAGCGGTTAGTCGCTCTCCAGCATCCGGAAAATCGTCTCCGGCGAGCCTCGATTGGCGCATCTTGCGAACGGAATTCTATGGCGACTGAAGTTCTCGGCAGCAACTCCATGCACGGCGACAACGATAGCTACACAGGCGAGAACATCAAGGTTCTCGAAGGGCTCGAAGCGGTACGCCTGCGCCCCGCCATGTACATCGGCTCGACCGGCGAGATGGGACTGCATCACCTGGTCTACGAAGTCGTCGACAACTCCGTGGATGAGGCGCTTGCCGGCTACTGCAAGAAGATCGACGTGGTCATCCATGTGGACAACTCCATCACCGTCGTCGACGACGGACGCGGCATTCCCGTGGACACGATGACGCTGGCCAACGGCGAGGAGATGCCGGCCGTGCAAGTGGCGCTGACCAAGCTGCACGCGGGCGGCAAGTTCGACTCTTCGACGTACAAGGTC
Organism: Acidobacteriaceae bacterium; assembly: GCA_003165005.1. GTDB lineage: Bacteria > Acidobacteriota > Terriglobia > Terriglobales > Acidobacteriaceae > Telmatobacter. The sequence goes on from PLSB01000267.1 coordinate 2,183, forward strand.
TCCGGCGGACTGCACGGCGTCGGCGTCAGCTGTGTGAATGCGCTGAGCGAGGAGCTCGAGGTCGAGATCTGGCGCCCGGAAAAGCCGGGCGAGGCAAGCCACACCTACGAGCAGAGCTATTCGAAGGGCATTCCCACCTCGAAGCTGCAAAAGACCGGCACCAGCAAGCGCCGCGGCACCAAGGTGCACTTCCTGCCCGACAGGACCATCTTCGCCACTACCGAGTTCAACTACGACACGCTGGCGCAGCGGTTGCGCGAGATGGCCTTTCTGAACAAAGGCCTGGAGATCACGCTGACCGACGAGCGCACCGCCGACGCCAAGACGGGCGAGGCGCGCCGCGCCGAGTTCCGCTACGCCGGCGGCATCTCCGAGTTCGTCAAGCACCTGAATCGCGGCAAGAGCGTGCTGCACGATAAGCCCATCGTTATGGAAGCCTCGCGCGACGGCGTCGAGATCGACATCGCGCTGCAGTACAACGACAGCTATTCGGAGACGGTCTTCAGCTTTGCCAACAACATCAACACCGTGGACGGCGGCTCGCATCTCTCCGGCTTTCGCGCTGCGCTTACCCGCACCATCAACTACATCGGCCAGCAGATGGGGCTGTTCAAAGATCTAAAAGAAAGCCTGAGCGGCGACGACGTGCGCGAGGGCCTGGTGGC
>PLSB01000145.1 GCA_003165005.1 Acidobacteriaceae bacterium
CATGAACGTGGACCGCGCCGCGGAAGTGGACATCAAGGTTGATCGCAAAGCTTTGGGAGGAATGCCAACAGTCGCCGAAGATGCCCCGCTAGAAGCCCGCTGGATCGTCGCAGAGCTACACGCAACGGCTGCAAAGGTGAATGAGTCGCTCGAAAACTATCGCTACGANNTACCAGTTTTTCTGGGGCAGCTTCTGCGACTGGTATCTCGAAATCGTCAAGATGCGGTTGGACTTCGAAGGGAAACAGGTCGTCAACGGAACGGAAGGTGAAATCCTCAGCGATCTCGAAGGAGCCCGCGCGGCATTGGTCACGCTGGTCAGCGTCTTCGAAGCCGCCCTGCGCCTGCTCTCGCCCTTCATGCCATTCATCACTGAAGAACTCTGGCACGCAATCTACAACAGCAACCCTCCGGCGAAGTCGATTGCATTGACGCGGTACCCGCAAGCGGGTTTTGTCCCTGAATTAGCCCCTGCCTTGGAGCACATGTTCCTTCTGAAGAATGTTATCTACGGAATTCGCGCTCGGAGAAAAGAGCTTGAGGTTCCAGAAAACATGAAGGTGCCTGTCAAAGTAACAATGTGGGCAAGCGAGTTTTGCAACTCCGGTACAGCAGAGAAGAATTGCGACATTGTGATGAAGCTCTCGCAAGCTTCAGACGTCGAGTTTGTTCCTTATGCAGATCGAGATGCTGGAGGACGGTTCTCAAATCTCTCTTGGAGTGCCTACGGACCAACTGATGTCGCCGTAGTCTACGAGAAGAAGATCGACACCGCCGCCGAACGCGACCGCCTGACCAAAGACATCGCCAAATACGAAAAAGGCCTGGCCTCCGCCGAACGCCAGCTCTCGAACGAAGCCTTCCTCAAGAAGGCCCCACCGCAAGTGGTCGAGGGCTTGAAAAAGCAGGAAGCCGAAACCCGCCTCCTGCTCGAAAAGGCCCGCGCCGCATTGAACGCACTGCCCAAGGAGTAGGAAACACACCCGCGGATCCTTCGACTGCGCGGGCCGCACTGAACCCCGCCCGCTCCTCTCACGATGACAATGGCTGAATGGAGCATCTGCCAACCACTAACCACTAACCACTAATCACTAACCACTCGTCCCTCATGCCCTGCGTCTGTAAAAGCTGCGCGCGCCACGCTCAGACCCTCGGTCTCGAGCAAACGCCGCGCACGCGCGCGCCCCTGCGCAAGGCCTTTCGCGCCGCGGCCAAGCAATGGCACCCCGACCGCTACGAGCGCGATCCCGCTATGCGCCTCGAAGCCGAGGAGCGCTTCAAGCAGATTCAGGTCGCCTACCGCGAGCTGATGGAGCACTACGAAACCCCCGCTCAATGGCCAATCGAGCCCGCATTCGCCGCGCGCCGCTCGGCCGCGCCCAGCTACGTCGCGCCCATCTACACCGCGCCGGGCCACACCGCACCCGGCGACATCCCTACCGCCCCGCCCATCTTCTTCGGCGGCGCACCCGGTTGCTTCGTGGCCCCGGATTTTTCGCCCATCGCCGAGCGCATCATCGTCACCCACCTGCGCGATCCGGAACGCGCCCTCGCCATCGTCGACCTCTCCGGTCCCGCATCGCCGCCGGGATCGTTTGCGCAGTTCATTCTCCTTGCGGATGAAGGAGTCTTCGTCCGCGACTTCCGCAACATCGTCTCTCTCCTCTGGTATTCCCACCTGGGCCAGATCCGGCTCGTCCCGAAACCCCGCCGCGGCCTCGCCGGCCTCTGGCAAAGCATCTTCGAGCGCCTCTCCGGCACCGATCAGAAATACCAGCTTGAGATCTGGCGACGCGACGGAACTCTCTTTCACACCATTGCCGGCCAGGTGGATGACAGCATCAAGAAAGTCATTTATAACTTTCTTCAGCAAAAAAAGCCCCGCCCGCCCCTGTAACCTATAAGTGCGGACTGGAAGAGCCAAAATATCGCCGCATTGCCAAAAGGATGAAGCCCTGGGCTCCGCACGAATAAGCTAGGAGCTAGAAGCTAGCAGCTAGAAGCTGAATTATGGACTGGAAGAGCCACCGTATCGAAGCATTGCTGGAGCAGGCCCTCGATGAGGACCAGGCCCCGCGCGATGCGACCACGCATCTCACCATCGATCCCGGCCTGCGCGCTGCCGCATCCATCATCGCCCGCGAAGATCTGGTCGTCGCCGGCCTCGGCGCCATTCCGCGCTTTCTTGAGATTTACGCGCGTCTCGATTCGCGCCCGGAGGCGCATACCCGCTTCGAGGTCGTCAGCCATCCCGAAATCTTCGATGGCGTGCGCGTGCATTCCGGCCAGGTGCTGGCCGTGGTTCGCCACAACGCGCAAGTCCTGCTCAGTTCGGAGCGCGTGATTCTCAATCTGCTGCAGCACCTGAGCGGCATCGCCACGCTCACCCGCAAATACGCCGACGCCATTGAGGGCACCCATGCCCGCGTGCTCGACACGCGCAAAACCGTGCCCGGCATGAGAGCCCTCGAGAAATACGCGGTGCTCTGCGGCGGCGGCACCAATCACCGCATCGATCTGGCCTCCGGCCTTCTCATCAAGAACAATCACATCGCCCTCGGCGGCGGCATTGCCGCGGCGCTCAAGCGCGCACTGGAGCGGCGCAGGCCCCCCCAGCGCGTGCAGGTCGAAGTGCGCACCCCGCAGGATCTCGACGAAGCCCTCGCCAACGGCGCCGAGGCCATCCTTCTCGACAACATGACCCCGAAGCAGGTGAAGGCCTCCGTCGAACGCATTAAGAAGGCGACCGCCGGCCAGCCCGGCCGCTGGATTCCCACCGAAGCCTCGGGCGGCATCGTGCTTGAAAACATCCGCGCCTATGCCGAGGCTGGCGTCGACTTCATCAGCGTGGGCGCGCTCACCCACTCCGCCCGCGCCGTCGATATCTCCATGTCCATCGCCGCCGAGCCGGGCCAGGAAGACCCAAGCGGAAGCCACGGTTTTCACGGACACGGAATCTGATCGCTGCGGCATGCTCCAAAAGCGTCGGCAAGAGCACCAGGTGTCTGGGCACAGCTTTGGGATCGCGAAAGTGCGTTGGGCCGCACGAAGTGTCAGGGCACGACCGGAGAACCCACACGGTGTGTGAGTCGCGCGCCGCAAGTGCCGCAAAAGTAGCGCATTTTCCGGATTGGTATCGAGTGCCGTCTGGAACGACTGAGGACATTTTCCTCGCGCGTCGACGAACCCGCTTCTTGAGTTTTTCTGGGCGAAAGGGTGGGATAACCCGCATCCTGCCCCCGGCAAAACCCGCCGCCGCACGAGAAAGATCCGACTTTGCACCAACCCTGGTGAAATCCACAGATTTATCTGATTTATGCACTTGCTTCCACAATCGCAACCGACGTAATGTCTCATTCAACTGATGACCCAGTAGGGCATCGGAGTTGGTTGCCGGAAGCTGGAGGAGAACGCAGTCGGCGCAAGCCGGAAGCGGATCGCCAGCAAGGTTGACGGAGTGAACAGCCGGTGAGAACCGGAGAGTGGCCGTCAGCCCGGACAGAGGGTGAAACCTTGGGCGCAAGCCTGAGAGGGATCGCTGGACGCACCAGAAGTTACAAAAGACGGCGCAAGCCGGAAGTTGTTTAACTGGGTGATTCCGGAAGATGCAAAGGCCGGTGGATACGGAATACTCATCGACGGCTCTGCCGGCGATGCAAGGTTCGGTTGAAACAAGGAGTGCATCGGAGGCTCAACCGGAGATGAGATCGCAAGGCGCAAGCCGGGCGGTTTCGCGGCCGGTGAAGCCGGAGGGTGAAAGCAGCCGGAGCGATCCGGAGGCGGAAACCAGCCGGGGGAGCAGGGACGCATGTGGCGCAAGCCGGATGTGATCGCCAGCCGAGCCAAAGGACGGCGTCCGATGTGAATCGGAAGTAGGTCGTCGGCCTAGCCGGAGGAGAGATCGTCGGCGCAAGTCGATGGATCGCCGCTGGTCGGCAGGATGCGCAGAGCGCCGATGCGAGTCGGAGGCGCGCGCCGGTCGAGCCGAGGAGACGAAACCGATCCGAGCCGGAGGGTTGGCCACCGGTGGTGCTGGAGTGCAGGCCTTCGACGCAAGTCGGAGGTCGAGTGCCGGCACAACCAGAGGAAACGGCGCCAGCGAAAGCCGGAGGCCGCCACTGGGGGAACCGGAGGACGCAACACCGGCTGTACTACCGAGTGATCAAGATTGAAACGCCAGAGGCTTCGGTCTCTGGCGTTTTCAATTTGAGCGGACCTTCCGGCTTAGCATGTAGCGCCGGTCTCCTGACCGGCGGTACTGAGCATGTAGCGCCGGTCTCCTGACCGGCTGTACTGAGGGCCTCCTGGCCCTCAGAGCCCCCGCCAACCCCGCCAACTCCCCCAGCCCCCGCTAACTCCCCCAACCCGCAAACTCAGCCAACCGCCCGCTGCGCCCCGACTTAGAATAAGCATGGGGGCCGAGTTCTTTGCGATCAATTTCCCTGAACCCTGACCTGAGGATGAGCTCATAGGTCCCACCCAAGGAGGCATCATGGAACAGAATCCCCGCTCGTTCCCGTCCATCTGCAAGCGGCCCAGCGCATATCTTCCCGTAGCCATGTCGCTCGTGGCGCTGGCCGTTGTCATCGGCCACATTGCACTCTTCGGCACGGCGCGCCAACCCGATGAGGGCCGAGCGGCGCACCTATGGCAGTTGTTGATGGCGGGCCAGATCCCCGTGCTGGCATTTTTCGCCTTCAAATGGTTGCCGCGCGCGCCCAGGCCCGCATGCGGCGTGCTGCTGCTGCAACTCATGGCTGCGTTGTCGTCCATGGCGCCCGTGTACTTCCTCCATCTCTGAGGCGTGCACGCGCATCGATGATCTAAAATCTTCTCGGGGAACGAATGAGCGACACTGGAGTCATCTACGCCGCGACCGCCGCCACGGCAATCACCAAGCCCGAGCCCGGCGTGCAGCGCCAGGTGCTTGCTTACAATCCTCATTCGATGATGGTGCGTAACACCTACGAGCAAGGTTGGAAGGGCGCGCGCCACAGCCATCCCCATCGTCAAATGATCTATGTCGTGCGCGGCTACGTCCGTCTTCAGGTCAAGGGCAAGAACTGGAAGCTGCGCGCCGGCGACAGCATCATCGTCGACGGCGGCGTAGAGCACGAAACCGCGGCTCTCGAAACCTCCGAAGTCCTCGACATCTTCATGCCCTTTCGCGAGGACTACTTGTAGGCCGCCGCATTGCGGCCCATGCCGCCGCACCCGCCGTACCGAGGAGACCAGCATGAAAAAGTATTGGATTATCCTTCCATTGCTTGCCTGCGCGCTCTTGGGGCCCGCGGCCGCGCAACCTCCCGCGCCCGATGCCGGCATCGTCGGCATCGCCCACATCGCCCTGCGCGTCAGCGACCTCGATCGCGAAATCGCCTTTCTCGGCAAGCTCGGCTACAAAGAGTCCTTCGCCTTCTCGAGCGCCGGCAAAACCACGGAAGTCTTCGTCAAGATCAATGATCGCCAGTTCATCGAGCTCTACCCCAAAACCGATCCCGCGCAGCCGCTGGGCTGGATGCATGTCTGCTTCGAGGCCGGCGATCTCGACGCGCTCGTCAAGTACTACCTCTCCATCGGCCTCAAAGCCGCGCCCGTGCGTAAGGGCGCCGCCGGCAATCTCATCTCCGTCATCAACGATCCCGAGGGCCGCGTCACCGAGTTTACCCAGTACATGCCCGGCTCGCGGCACATGCTCGATCGCGGCCAGCACCTCGGCCTCAGCCGCGTCTCCACCGAGCTGTTGGGCTTCGATCTGCCGGTCAGCGCCCTCGCCGCGGAAGAGCAGTTCTACACGCAGCTAGGCTTCGAGGCCGAAGACGGCGATAGAAACGTCCACCTCACCACTCCCGGCGCGCCCGGCGTGCGTCTCGAAATGCGCCCCGCTCTCCCCGGCGCACAGCCGCAGTTGCTCTTTCCCGTGCCCGACGCGCGCCAGGCCGCCAATCAATTGAAAGACGCGGGCGCAATGCCCGACCGCAACGGCAAGCTGGTCTTCGTCCGCGATCCCGACGGCAATTCATTCGTCTTCCTCGAAACCGGCCCCGGGCACAAATAAGCTCCGATGCCCCGGAAGCATTGAACCTGTTACATGGCGGCCCAGCTTGAACCTGCCTTGAAAAGGCCCAGCTTGAACCTGCCTTGAAAGGGCACGGCTTCACAGGCTGCGGAAAAACTCGTTCAGCAAGAAGCTTTGTAACAGGGCACGAGTTTACTCGTGCCGCAAACGCCGCAAAATGAAGGACGGGCTTTAGCCCCTGCGGGTGCCCCGCTCAAGAATTCGTTTGCTGTTTGCCGTTTTTCCGCAGCCTGTTCAGCCGTGCCGAAAATGCGTCTCAGAAGGAAGGGGTTTTAACCCCTGAGGGAAGCTGTTCCCCCGCAAGCATTGAACCTGTTGCACGGCGGCCCAGCTTGAACCTGCCTTGAAAGGGCACGACTTCAGTCGTGCCGAAAAGATGTCTCGGATGGAAGGGGTTTTAACCCCTGAGGGAAGCTTTCTCCAATACAAACTTGCACATTTCGATTCGTCCGGCGCTGCCTGAGGCCATTGCGGGCGACAACCAGAGCTCCCCCGTCAGTTGCGCGCCGCGTGTGCGGCCGCGGCCCGATCCATCGCCAGCAACTGCGCCAGAGCCTTTTCCGGGCACATATGATGCGCCTCGCGCACGTCCAGCTCCTTCTCCGCCTCGACACACGAAGCGATCGTCATAAAGCAGTCGAGGCAGCGCGAGTTGTAGCTGCCGTTTTCGTTCTGTGTGCGGCTATACATTCCCATGCTGTGGAAAAACACCCTACGATCCTAGCCGCAACTGCGATTCTTAAGGCGTGACTCGCATCACCTACGCATGTTCACGCTTTTCCCGCCGGAGAAGCGCGCGTGGTTGTCGCCTCATTCGCCGCCGCCGCCAGCTTCCGCCTTCAACCGTTGCGCCTCCTGATAAGCCTTGTGGTCGTGGCTCTTCACAAACCCGGCGAGATAGGGCGCGATGTCGAAGTTCTCCGGCACCTTGTGCAGCACCACCAATTGCTTAAAGTGGACGTTGCACACCGGGCAAAAAAGCTCAAACTCCTTCCAGATCGCATCAGCCATGGTGCGGGTAGTCTAGCAGGATGGTGAGGCGAGCGGGGCTGGGGCTGGGTCTCAAAAGCGAGATCCGGGCGCCCAGCAGCCCTGATGTTTATAGTAGGTTGGAAGGACCGCAAGAGTGATGGCGCAAGCATCCCCATTCGACTACCGCAAAATTCGTAGAATCGCTATCACAGCGATCTTCTCCGACGATTTTCTCTTCGAACGCGTTGTCCTCAAGGGAGGAAATGCGCTGTCGCTTGCATTGGGCCTTGGCAACCGTACGTCACTTGATCTCGATTTCTCGATCGAGAATGATTTCGAAGACTTGAATGGCGTACGCGGTCGGATCCAAAAGGCCTTGGAAACCAGGTTCCTTGCTGAAGGCTTCAACGTCTTTGATTTCAAGTTCGAAGCCAAACCCAGAGTCCCAGGTGTTGGGCAAGACCCTCGATGGGGCGGTTACATCGCAAGTTTTAAAGTGGCCGAAAAACTGAAATACGAAAAACTACGGGGCAATCCGGAAGCCCTTCGTCGCGACTCTCTCGTGATTGGTCCAGGGAATCAGCGGGTATTCACAATTGACCTGAGCAAGTATGAGTATGTTACAGGAAAGCTCGAAGTGGAACTCGACGATTACACGATCTACGTCTACAGCCCGACTATGATCGCAATCGAGGAGCATGTCCCGCGCGTAGTTG
>PLSB01000090.1 GCA_003165005.1 Acidobacteriaceae bacterium
CGCTGGGGGCTGGTGCAGCGCTTTCCCATCGGGCCGGTGCTGGCCATTACGCCATTCAATTTTCCTCTGAACCTGGCCGCGCACAAGGCAGCGCCGGCCATGGCGGCGGGATGCCCATTGCTTCTGAAGCCCGCGCCGGAGGCCACGTTTACCGCACTGGCGCTGGGCGAAGTGATTCTGAAGGCGGGTTGGCCGGAGGAGGCGCTGGCCGTGCTGCCGCTCGATAACGCCGATACGGCGTGGCTGGCAGAGAAGGAAGATCGCATCAAGCTGGTGAGTTTCACGGGCTCGGCCAAAGTGGGTTGGGAATTGAGGGCGCACTCGGGCCGCAAGCGCGTGCTGCTGGAACTGGGCGGCAACGCCGCGCTCATCGTACATAGCGACTGGAAGGACCTGGACAACGCCGCGCTGCGCACCGCGCATTCGGCCTTCAATTACGCGGGGCAATCGTGCGTCAGCACGCAGCGTGTCTTTGTGGAGCGCAGCATCTTCCAGACCTTCCTGTGGAAGGTGGTCGACGTTGCCGGCAAGCTGGCGCTTGGCGACCCGTCGCATGAGGCGACAGAGGTCGGTCCGCTGATCCGGGCAAGCGAAGCGGAACGGGTGGAGGCCTGGGTGAAGGAGGCAGTGGCCGGCGGCGCCAAGCTGGTCGCCGGCGGCGAACGCAAGGGCTCGATGATGACGCCGGCGATCCTGACCGCGACCGCGCCCGGCATGAAGCTGCACGACGAGGAGGTCTTTGGGCCGGTTCTGGCGATTGAGCCGTACGACGATTTCGAAGATGCGCTGGCGCGGGTGAATCACTCGAAGTTCGGATTGCAGGCCGGGCTGCTCACACACGACTCCAGGCGCATTCTCACCGCCTATCGCGAGCTCGAAGTGGGCGCGTTGATCGTTGGCGATACGCCGAGCTGGCGGCTGGACCCGATGCCCTTCGGCGGGGTCAAGGATTCCGGGCTAGGACGCGAAGGCATCCGCTCGGCCATCGAAGAGCTGACCGAATCGCACATGCTGGTGATGAGCGGCATCGGATTGGCGTGAATCAGCTCATCGTTCGCAGAGGACGGCTCCGATTGCAGAGCTACAACTGACCTCTGTGAACTGTGAGCTGTGAACTGCCTTTTACTTCGCACACATATCGAGCATGGCTTTCACGTCGGCGGCGTGAGGGCCGGCGGGGGCAAGCTCGAGATACTTTTGGAGGGCCTCGCGGCCTTCTTCCGTGATCAAAACCTTGCCCTGAGCGTCGAACTTGGCATTCGCAAAAAGGAAAGACCCCAGCACAAACCAGGTATCTGCGCGCGTAGGATCGACCGCCGCGGCCTTGCGGCAGGCGTTGGGGCCATTCTCCATGTCCCCGGTGTTGTAGAGCACCGCGCAGATGTTGAAGTAAGCCTGCCCAGGGTTTGAGGATAGCGCGGCGGAGCGGTTATAGGCGTCGATCGCTTCCGCATTGCGCTTCAACTTGAGCAGGGCATTGCCCCTCCCGACATAGATCTTCGCGACGCCGTCTTTCCAGGCAGTATCCGACTGGCCCTGAGCGGGCTTCTCCTGCTCGGCCGCGGCGAGGGCGCGATCATAGGTGGCAAGAGACGCTTCCTCCTCGTCAGTGGCCTTTGCGGCGTAGAGTTGCGCGTTTCCGAGCAGGAACAGATTGGCCGATGTGGCGCTCGCGTCCACCAACTGCTGCGCAGCCGAGAGCGCGGCCGGCCAATCCTTCGCTTGCATGGCCTGGTCGTAAGTCGCTTTCAGCGCCTGGGGCGTGTTTTGCGCGCTGGCTTGGGCCGTTTGCGCGCTGGCCTGGACCGCCAGAAGGAAGGCCAAAAGGGCTGTTGCGGCAATGGAAAGACAACGGCGCATCGCGCACCTCCGCCCATTCGGGTTCATGCGACGAATGGTAACAAATTAGCCCTGTGGCACGGCGAATGCAAGGCTGCGCGTCATCAACTCCGAAGTGCCGCCGAAGAGCCGGGCCCGGCGATGCGCAGATACAGCTTTCCCGCGCGGCTCAATAAGCCGATCGTTGCGTGGGGAGATGCGACAGAAATCCCGCTTGGGGGCAGATGCCGGATGAGGCAGCAGCGCCGGGGAGGGTACGGCGCAAACCACCCTTCAGCCTTCAGGAACGGGGTCCCGTGGCAAATCTACTGCGTCCTGCAGCAAACTTCAGTGCGGTTCGAATCGCCCTTGTATGTCTAGGCCTTCTGCTTCGCCTTGGCCTTCTGCGCTGCCCAGCGCCTGTGCTGCGCGTCGGCAATCTTTTTGCGCGCTTCGGCGCTTAGAACGCGCTTCTTTCTGGGCTTGGCTACGGCCGGCGCTTTCTTGGTTTTGCGTTCGGCTTTGGTGGGTGCACTGCCGAGCGTGGCCAGCAGAGCGCGTGCCCGCTGCAGCCTGGCTATCTCGGAGTCAATTTCGGCAAGAATGTTTTCAATCGCCATGAAATGAGGATAATGCAATTCGTTTGCCGAGGAAAGGCCTGGAGCAGATATTTTCCTTAGACTAACAAGAAATAGCGGAGTTAGCGGCGCTGGCGGGGTTAGCGGCGCTAGACCGGTTCTATTAGGGGATCGCTCTTCGTGGGCACAAGCCGGAAGATCCGGTGGGGGACTTAGAGAAGTAAGTTGGAAGATAAGAGGCCGCACTATTACAGCAGGGCCTGATTGGGGAAGGTCTTCCCGGGGGTTGATAGGGTATTTACTTCAGGCGCCGTTCTGTCTTTGCCTGATTCCCATAGCAGAACAGGCTGAGTGCGGCATGCGCATCGCGCATATTATTGAATGCTGTATAAATAAT
>PLSB01000170.1:0-8848 GCA_003165005.1 Acidobacteriaceae bacterium
GCGGCGGCGGCGACCTGGGCAAGCCATGGCACGACGCCGGAAAAATGCTCGCGAAGCGCAACACGTTCACCGATTTCATTGCCTGCGTGGAACATCTGACGGCTGCGGGCTACGGCGACCCCAGGCGCGTGGCCATCGAGGGCGGCTCGGCCGGTGGCTTGTTGATGGGCGCGGTCGCGAACATGCGGCCCGAGATCTTTCGCGCGGTGCTCTCGCACGTGCCGTTCGTCGACGTGATGAATACGATGCTCGATGCTTCCCTGCCCCTCACGGTTCCCGAATACGAGGAGTGGGGCGATCCGAACCAGGAGGAGTTTTTTCGTTACATGCTGAGCTATTCGCCGTACGACAACCTGCGCGCGGCGGAGTATCCGGCGATGCTGGTGAAGACCAGCCTGCATGACAGCCAGGTGATGTACTGGGAGCCGGCCAAGTACGTGGCCAAACTGCGCACGCTCAATACGGGCAGCCATCTTCTGCTGCTGGTGACGAACATGCGGGCCGGGCACGGAGGCGCGAGCGGCCGCTACGACTACCTGAAAGAGATCGCGCTGGATTACGCGTTTGTGCTGAAGGAACTGGGGATTGCGTAATGCGGTCGCGCCGGCCCTACGGGACGGCGCGGGGTGTGGGAATCGCTTTCCCAGGATTCCGTCCGCGGGCGCGGACTCCATCCTGGGCTATTTTCGATCGCTCCCTACGGGAGCTCCGCCAGCGTTTTCTCCAGGCTCGCAGCGTCTTCCACGTTCAGCGACTTCAACTCCTGATCGAATTGCTTGAGCAGGCCGCAGAGCACCTTGCCGGGGCCAACTTCGATGAAGAGATTTGCGCCCGCGGCCTTTAGCGCCTGCTCGCAGTCCATCCAGCGCACCGCACTCGTCACCTGGCGGACGAGCGCATCGCGCGCGGCGTCGGCCGTCGAGACGAGGCTTCCGCTGACGTTAGCGGCGACGGGAATGCGGGGATCGTGCAACGTAATCCCGGCGAGCACGCGCGCCACTTCCTCCTGCGCGGGCTGCATGAGCGCGCAATGGAAGGGTGCGCTGACGGGGAGCGGGACGGTCCGCCGCGCGCCTTTCGCTTTGCACAGCGCCGAAGCCTTTTCGACGGCAGCCGCTGCGCCGGAGATCACCGTCTGCGTGGGCGAGTTCAGGTTGGCGGCCTGCACCACGAGACCGGTTTCGCGCGCCGCTTCCTCGCAAGCCTCGGCCACTTGCGCGGCATCGAGCGCGAGCACGGCGGCCATGGCGCCCTCGCCGGCGGGAACCGCTTTCTGCATCGCCGCGCCGCGCGCCTTCACCGCACGCACCGCATCGGCAAAGGAGAGCGTTCCCGCGATCACGTGCGCCGACCACTCACCGAGGGAGTGGCCCGCGGCCAGCGCCGGCTCGACACCGTGCCCGGCAAGCACTCGCGCCGCCGCCACGCTCACCGTCATGATGGCCGGCTGCGTGTTCTCGGTCAGGCGCAAATCTTCTTCGGGCCCTTCGAAACAAAGCTTCGAAAGCGGAAATCCGAGCGCCGCGTCGGCCTCGGCAAAGGTTTGTGCCGCAACTGGGAATCGCTCGGCAAACTCGCGGCCCATGCCAACGGCCTGCGAGCCCTGCCCTGGAAAGAGAAAGGCAATCTTTGTGGACATTTCAATCAAGATTTTAGCGGATGCAGGCCATGTGCGTTTGTGACAACGGTGCGGGTCTGGAGACCCGCACTACAGCCGGTCAGGAGACCGGCGCTGCAACTTCAGTTCCAGCGCTTCTTGTCGTCGGGATCGTCGTCGAGTAGATGGCCCTGGCCGTCGAGCTTCACCGTCCGGCCTTGCCGCTTCATGTAGACCTCGAATTTGCGGGCCGCGCGGCGGCGCTTCCAGCGGTAGTAACGGTTGCGCACGCCGTACCAGCTCTCGCTGAGCGCAAAGCCAAGCCGGAATGAGAATCCCCGGCGCGGCGCCATGCGCACAAACACGAGGCCGGCCAAGGCGCCGCCCAGTTGCGCGAAGGCGTACATCCGCTGCTCGCCAAAGAGCATGGCGATGGAGATGAGCGCGTAGATCACGACCAGGTAGCGCGCCTTGATGCCGATGGGCAAAGGAAACAGCATGAATTGCACGTCGCCGTAAAGAAGGCCGATGGCGGCGAGCAGGCCGAAGATGCCGCCAAAGCAGCCATAGAGCGGATGGGCGCCCAAGAGCAGCGAAGGCGCAAGCGCCGAGCCGCAAAGATAGAGAGCCAGCGCCGCCAGCGCCGCTCCCAGCACCGAGACGGCGTAGAGGCTCGTCACCCAATTTGCATCGTGGTAACTCTCGAGAAATCCCGCGAGAAACCAAAGCGAGAGCAGTTCAAAGAGCGTGCCCAGCAATCCGGAATGCACCAAGCTATAGGTGAGCGGCTGCCAGAAATATCCGTGCAGGAAGAGGACCGGATTGAAGGCCGCCCAGACCTCGAACTGTGCGGCCCACGAGGTGGCCACGCTCGCGATCAAGAGCAGGAAATACGCCGCCAGGTTGACGAGGATCAATCTGCGCGTGGCGCCGCGGAAGGCGGGGAAAGCGAACGGGCTGGAGCCGATTCCTGGCATCGCAGTCAACAGGTTAAACGCTGGAGCGGGCCGGTGTCATGATGCCTGCGGCCGCGGGCCTCTTGACCTGAGGGCGGGCTCTCACTAAAACTAGCGAAGGCCGCAGAAACAGCTTAATCTCGTAATGCGGATTGATTTGCGGTGTTCCAGGAAATTGTGTGGGGTGTTGAGCGCGCGCCAGGTCGTCGGCTCTACCTCACAGTATTTCCTGAAAAGCTATAGAAAGTGAGGAGGCTGCTATGCCCAGCTGCCCGGAATGCGAAAACGAACTGGACATTGAAGTCGACGAAGTGGAAGAAGGCGACGTGATCGCCTGCGAAGAGTGCGGCGCGGAGTACGAGGTGGTGGGCGTGGAGCCGCTGGAATTGGCGCGCGTGGACGATGACCTCGATGAGGAAGACAATCTCCTCGAAGAGGACGAGGAGGAATGAGAATGAGAATGAGCCGGGCAAGCTGGCTGGCTGCCATAACATGCGGTCTTTTGGCGTTGGGCGCGCTCCCTGCAGGGTCAAGGTGCACGTTCCTGGCGCCGGCTGCATGGGGGCAGAACTTCGGCGCACGCACGGTGTCGGGAGCCGTTCTGGACGGGAACGAGCAGCCGGTTGCGGGCGCCGCTGTCTTCCTCAAGAACTCAAAGACCAAGGCGATCCGCAGTTATATTTCTACCGCCGATGGCCATTTCCACTTCGCCCAGGTCGACATGAACGTTGACTTCGACCTGTGGGCGGAGAAGGACGGAAAAAAGAGCGCGACCAAAACCGTCAGTACCTGGGACGACCGCAAGGAGTTTGTGACGGATCTGAAGATCAAGTAGGCGGCAATCGGAAGGAGTGTGCGGGCGGGGACGCCCGCACGACAGCCGGTCTGGGGACCGGCGCTACGGCTTTACCCCTCCAGCTTCTTCGACACCAATTCATTCAGGAGCGCCGGATTGGCCTGGCCCTTGGACGCCCGCATCACCTGGCCGACAAAGAATCCCGCCATGGTCTTCTTTCCCGCGCGATACTGCTCCACCTGCTTGGGATTGGCCGCAATGACTTCGTCGATCAGCGTTTCAATCGCCGCTGCGTCGGTAATCTGCTGCGGCTTCTCGCGCTCGTAGACGGGCCCGAAGTCCTCGCCCTTCTCGAAACACACATCGAAGAGCTGCTTCATCTGCTTGGAGCTGATCTTGCCTTCGTCGAGCAGATCGGCGGCGAGCACAATGCCCGCCATCGAAACCGGCGACTGCTCCTGCTCCAGGCCGAGTGCCTTTAGCCGTCCGCCGACTTCGCTCAGCAACACGTTGGCCACGCGGCGGGGATTGCGTGCAGTCTTCGCCGCGGCCTCAAAACGGTCGGCAAATTCGCGCGCAGCGGTGAGCGTGTGCGCGTCCTGCACCGACAACTCGTACTCCGCAATCATGCGCGCGCGCCGCGCCTCCGGCAGTTCCGGGAGTTTCTTCCTGGCCTCGGACAAGAACTCCACTGAAACGATCAGTGGTGGCAGATCGGGCTCGGGAAAATACCGGTAATCGTGCGACTGCTCCTTGGAGCGCATGGAGTAGGTGCGTCCCTCGTTCGCGTTCCAGAGCCGCGTCTCCTGCATGATGCGCCCGCCGGATTCGATGACTTCGATCTGGCGCTCGATCTCGTACTCGAGCGCCGCGCGGACGAACTTGAAGCTGTTGACGTTTTTCACTTCGACTTTGGTGCCGAGTTCTTCCCGGCCCCTCGGCCGGACGCTCACATTGGCGTCGCAGCGCAGCGAACCCTCCTCCATGTTGCAATCGGAGACGCCCGCATAAAGCAGAATCTCTTTGAGCCGCGTGAGGTACTCGAAGGCCTCGTCGGACGTGCGGATGTCGGGCTCGCTCACGATCTCGGCCAGCGGCGTGCCGCAACGGTTCAGGTCGAGGTAGGTGCGCGTGGCGGAGTCCGAGAAGCCATCGTGCAGGCTCTTGCCCGCGTCCTCTTCCATGTGCAGGCGCGTGATGCCGATGCGTTTCTTTCCCCCGTCCGCTGTGGGAACTTCGATCCAGCCGTGCTCGGCCAGCGGCTTGTCGAACTGCGAAATCTGGTAGCCCTTGGGAAGGTCGGGATAAAAATAATTCTTGCGCGCAAAGATCGACCGCTCGCGGACCTGGCAGTTGAGCGCCAGCGAAGCCAGTGTGGCAAACTCGACGGCCTTCTCGTTGGTGACCGGCAACGCTCCCGGCAGCCCCAGGCAAACCGGGCAGATATTCGTATTCGGGTCCGCGCCAAAGCGGTTGGCGCAACTGCAAAACGCCTTGGTCGCCGTGAGCAGTTGCACATGCACTTCGAGGCCAATCACGGGCTCGTATTTCGCCAAAACGTCAGGAGGGATTGCTGCGGTAGGCATGATTGAATTTTATCGCGGGGCCTGCCAAATCGACTTCGCGGCGCGCCGGGTAGCTCGCCCAAGGCACGATTGCCTACAATCGTAGCGCGTGGGGATGCGGCAAATTGCCGCTATCCAACTTCGTTCAGAATGGAGACCCGAGGTGGATCGGAAGAATCTTCGCAAAACCGTGTGGATCGCCTCAATGCTGGCGGGGCTTTTGGCCGCGACTTCACTCGAAGCCCAACAGTCCGCCTCTCAACCCGCAGCCACGGCTCCGGCCGCGCAAACGGCTCCCGCTGCGTCAACCGCTCCGGCGCCGCAGACCTTGCCCTCGGGGCATCCCAACGATCCGTATTGGGTGGAGCACGACCGGCAACTGATGGTGGACTTTGGCGGACTGGCGCAATTCAAGGAGGCCGATGCGATGCTGGGAGCCCCGAAACCGGGCGAGGACCGCGTGGTCTTCATGGGCGACTCAATTACTGAGGGCTGGAAGCTGGACGAGGCATTTCCCGGCAAGCCTTATGTGAACCGCGGCATCAGCGGCCAGACCACGCCGCAGATGCTGGTGCGTTTCCGCCAGGACGTGATCGATCTCGAGCCGAAGGTGGTTGTGATTCTCGCCGGGACCAACGACATTGCCGGCAACACGGGGCCGATGACGCTGGAGCAGACGGAAGGCAACCTGGCCTCGATGGCCGAGCTGGCTACGGCGAATGGAATTCGTGTCGTGCTTTGCTCGGTGCTCCCGACCCTCAATTACTGGTGGGCTCCGGGCCACGAGCCCGCACCGAAGATCGCGCAGGTGAATGCGTGGCTCAAGAACTTCGCGGCGCAGAAGGGCTACGTTTATGTCGACTATTACTCCGCAATGAAGGACGACCGCGGAGGGCTGCCCGCAACGCTGAGCAAGGACGGCGTGCACCCGCTGCCTGCCGGTTTCGCAGCGATGACGCCGCTGGCGGAAGCGGGAATTGAGCAGGCGTTAAGAACTGGGAATAGGGAATAGGGAACAGGGAATAGCGTCGAACGTTCCTTGCCGAGGCGTTGCCCCATGCGAGCTACATAAGCGGCTGGGTGAGTTGTGCGCTCTGATCCAACGCATCATTTCTGCGCGTCATTTCTGCGCGTCATTTCTGCGCTTCCTGGAACTCGTCGTGCCACGCCATCTGAATTGCTTCCAGGCACGGCTCGTTCGACCTCGCCGGGTCGTCGGCGAAGCCTTCGAGCTCCGTCACGTAGCGATGCAGATCGGTGAAGCGCACCGTGAGCGGATCGACGCCGGGAAACTTCTCCGCCAACTGAATGCCGATCTCTTCGGCGTCGGTCCAATGGATTTCGCGCGGCATGGGAGTCGCTCCTCACTTGGGCTCGGCGAGCGCCAACGGCTTGCCTTCAGAGACGTAGTTGCGGTTCCAACTGGGGATTTCAACGACGTAATTTCCGGGCCGCGTGATGACGGCCTGACAGCCGAGACGCGAATTCAACTGCTGGTCGGCGGCCATGTCGAGCTTATCGAGCTCGTCGTCTTCCGCGTCGCTCAAACCCTCCGCGCCCTCCTTGATCCACAGGTGACAGGTGGTGCAGGCGCATGACCCGCCGCATGCGTGATCGAGCAAGATGCCGAAGTTCTCCGCGACATCGAGAAACGACATAGGCTTGCCGTGGCGATCCCAGGGCATGGCGCCGAATTCGAACTCCACCGTGCGCCCCTCCGGCAGAAACGTAACGCGGACCAGCTTGCCGGGGGGAATTTCTTTTTGAATTGCCTCGTTCATATCGTCGCCTATTTCTCTTCGCACCTTCCCGTGTCTCCCGCAGGGGCTAAAGCCCACGCGTATTCTGCGGCATTTGCGGCACGACTAAAGTCGTGCCCTGATACAAGACTTCTTACGCAATCACCTCGCTGCAGTCGGCAAACGCAACGCTCCGTCGCTAAACTCTCTCTGACTAGCACCGCTAGCTCCGCTAACCCCGCTAGCTCCGCTTTCACTTAAACTCCGCCGGAGCGAAATCATGCGGCGCGGTGACTGCTTGCTTCAACTCTTCGCCGGCCTCGTTCATGGTCTTGCCGCGAATGGCGCTCGAAACGGCCGCATCCATCATCAGCTCGGCAAAGCGGCGCGTGGCCTGGTCGAGCGCCACGACGGCCTGGCCGATCGCGGCGAGATCGCTCGTCTGCTTGACCAGAGCCAGCCGGTCGCACGCCGCGGCGATGGCCGCCTGTTCCTCGGCGCTCAACTCGTTCCACGCGGGATTCTGCGGGGCCCGCGCCACGGCGGCAAGAATCGTGTCCGCTTCGTTGCGCGCTTCGATGAGCAGGCGCTTGGAGAAATCCTCCTCGGCATGGTCGAAGGAATCGAGAATCATGTTCTCGACCTGCTCGTCGGTCAGACCGTAGGTCGGTTTCACTTCAATCTCCGCGGCTTTTCCGCTGCGCTGTTCGCGCGCGGAGACGTGCAGAATTCCGTCAGCATCGATGAGGAAACGCACCTCGATGCGCGGCAGGCCTGCGGCCATGGGCGGAATGCCTTTGAGGTCGAAACGCGCCAGCGAACGGCAATCCGCGGCCAGCTCGCGCTCGCCTTGCAAAACATGAATGGCAACGTTGGTCTGCCCGTCGACGCCGGTGGTAAAGTGCTCAGTGGCCGAGGCGGGAATCGTAGAGTTGCGCTGAATAATGCGCGCCACCGTTCCACCCAGCGCCTCAATGCCGAGCGAAAGCGGCGTCACATCGAGCAGAAGCATGTCGTCGGTGGTTTTTGAGGCGCCTGCGAGAATCCCCGCCTGCACCGCCGCGCCCAGCGCGACCACTTCATCGGGATTCAGATCGGTGTGCGGCCTTTTTCCGCGCGCGCTCAGGTGGAAAAGATCGTCAACCAGCGCCCGCACGGCGGGAATGCGCGTGGAGCCGCCCACCAGGACCACTTCGTCGATTTGTTCCGGCGAAAGGCCGGCATCGGCCATGGCCTGCTTGCAGGGCGCGGCGGTGCGCTTGAGCACCGGCTCGATCAGCAGTTCGAAGACCGCGCGCGGAATCTCGCGCCGATAGCGGTCGCCGTTGGGCAGTTCGATGTCGAAGTGCGCGGCAGCTTCAGTAGAAAGCCGGATCTTGGCGTCGATGGCGGCCTTGCGCAGGGCCTGCACCGCGCCGGGATGCGCGCGCAGGTCCACACCGTGCTCGCCAAAAATCTCGTCGAGCGCGATGGTGAGCAGAAGATTGTCGATATCGTCGCCGCCCAGATGCGTGTCGCCGTTGGTCGATTGCACTTCGAAGATGCCGTCGCGCAGCTTGAGGATGGAGATGTCAAAGGTGCCGCCGCCCAGATCGTAGACAGCGATCGTGCCTTCTTTCGCGCGGTCAAGGCCATAGGCAAGAGCCGCCGCGGTGGGCTCGTTGACCAGGCGAAGCACCTCGAGGCCAGCCATGCGGCCCGCGTCCTTGGTGGCCTGNNTCGGCGTTGCGCTTGAGCTGGCGGAGAATGTAGGCCGAGATCTCCGGCGGAGTGAAGCGGAGCTCACCCAACTGGATACGCGGCACTTCATTGGGATCGGGTGGACCGGCATCGAGGTCACCGGCCAGGTGAAAGGGAAAGAGCTTCAACTCGTCCTGAATCTCTTCGAGGCCGCGGCCCATGAGGCGCTTGACGGAGTAAATGACCCGCTCCGGCGTCTCGATGAGCGCCTTGCGCGCACTGTTGCCCACAGTGACCGTGGGACGGCCTCCGCGCGCCGTAATTGGGTCGAGCGCCACCACCGACGGCACCAGATTCGAGCCATCAACGCCGGGAATGACCACCGGCCGGTCGCCTTCCATGTACGCGACCAGGGAGTTGGTGGTTCCGAGATCGATGCCGACTACGTGTCCTTCCGCCATGTGTTTCTTTCAAGCTCCCAGGGTCTCGTTTACGTCGCGGACCAGATTGCTGAG
>PLSB01000170.1:8917-9526 GCA_003165005.1 Acidobacteriaceae bacterium
CGCGAAGGATCCTTCCGGTCCTTATTGGTGTTCTCGGGGCCACTGTGTTCTTCGCCAATCTCCGCGCCTTTGAGCTTGAGCAGGTATTCGGTGCGGCGCAGGGGATCCTTGAGAGTGCGATAGGCGTCGTTGAGCAGCGCGGTGTCAGCCAAGCTCCATTGCTTCTCGTTCTCTTCGGCGCGGGCAAAGCGGTCAGGGTGCAGCCGGCGGCTCAGGCGATGAAACTCATGCTCCAGCGCGGCCAGATCGAGGTTGAGCTTCGGTTCCAGGCCGAAGACGGAGAAGTAATCGCCGCCCGGAGGGGGTTGAATCTTGCTGCAGTGGGGGCAGAAGAGCGTGGAGTCGTTATGGCCGATGGAACAGGACCAACAAGCAACCGGAACTGCGGAATCGAGGACCTTGATCATGATTGCACTCTTACTGTCTTTCAAAAAAACGCAAGCAGTGAAGCCAGGGGAGATTTCCCTCAGGGGCTAAAGCCCGACGTTTGTTTATTGCATTTGCGGCACGACTAAAGTCGTGCCCTGATGCAAAGCCGACGCTACTTCGAGTCTTCCATAGCCCACAAATCCAGTACACTTCACGAGAACGACGAACCGCAGCCGCAGG
>PLSB01000097.1:0-252 GCA_003165005.1 Acidobacteriaceae bacterium
GCGAACTTGTTGAGCCGCCCCTTTCGGAAGACGATTCCGGATAGTCACGTCTTTCTGTTCCCTGTTCCCTGTTCCCTGTTCCCTACTCCCTGCTCTCTGCTCCCTGCTTTTCCAGCGGGTCGTTGTCGCGGTCCGTCACCTCCGCCAGCGCCGCCAATCTTTCCGTCAACTCCTCCGTCCAGCAATGCTCGGGCGCGCGCCAGTTCCAGTTGCCTTCGGCCACGGCGGGCGTGTTCATGCGCGCCTCGGAGC
>PLSB01000097.1:271-16411 GCA_003165005.1 Acidobacteriaceae bacterium
GTGGTGTCGTTGTCGTGCGTGCCGGTGTAGGCCACGGTGGCGGGCACATAGCGCTGCGGCAGGTGCGTGTGCGCGCCCTTTGACCCAAAACCGAACTGCAGCACCTTCATGCCGGGCAGGCCCAACTCCCGGCGCAGCGCGTGGACCTCCGGCGTGATTAGCCCCAGGTCTTCGGCGACCAGCGGCAGCGGTCCCAGGGCCGATTCGAGAGCGCGGAACAGTGCGAGCCCCGGCGCCTTGATCCACTCGCCGATGACGGCAGTTTTTTCGCTGGCAGGGATCGCCCAGTAGGCCTCGAAGCCGCGGAAGTGGTCGAGGCGCACGATGTCGTAAATCTCCACGGCGCGGCGGACGCGCTCGATCCACCACTGGAAACCGCTTTTGGCGAGCACATCCCAGCGATAGAGCGGATTGCCCCAGCGCTGGCCGGTCGCGGAAAAGTAGTCGGGCGGCACGCCGGCCACGCGGATCGGCTTCAGCTCTTTGTCGAGCTCGAAGATCTCGGGGTGAACCCAGACGTCGGCCGAATCCATGTTGACGAAGATGGCCACGTCGCCCAGAATCCGGATGGCGCTGCGCGCGGCAGCCTCTTGAAGAAGGCTCCACTGCCGCGCGAAGGCAAACTGCAGCACCTGCTCGATCATGCGTTCGCGCGCGTGTTCGGCGGCGGCCTGGGCGAGCGCCTGCGGATCGCGGCGGCGCAGCGGCTGGGGCCACTTGGTCCACGCGCCTGTCTTCAACGTGCGGCGCAACACGGCGTAGAGCGCGTAATCGTCGAGCCATGCGGCCTGGTCCCGGCAAAATGCTTCGAAATCCGCCCACTGGCCGTCTGGATCCAGGCCGGCGAGCGCCGGCTCGTCCAGCGCGCGATCGAGAAAGTTGCCGGCGGCCTCACGGAGCAGGGGGAATTTCTGCTTCTCTACCTGGTCAAAATCGACGGGCCGGTCAAAATCGATGGGACCGGAGCCCGTGGGCAAAGCGGCGATGCGATCGGCGGCGATCCAGCCCCAGTCGCGAAGCACCTCCAGGCTGATGAGCGCGGGATTGCCGGCAAAGGCCGAGGTGCCCGCGTAGGGCGAGTTGCCAAATCCTGTAGGGCACAGCGGCAGAACCTGCCAGATGTGCTGCCTGGCGCGCTTGAGAAAGCCGAGAAACTGGTGCGCGGCCGGCCCCAGGTCGCCAATGCCGCCGGGCGAGGGCAAAGAAGCGATGTGCAGCAGGACTCCCGAGGAACGCTGGAATTGCATATTCTCATTATGCCCGGAGAATGCGCGCGCTGCAGAATGCCGTCCGATCTGAGAAACTGAAATACGCGTTTCCAACGCGATCTTTCGCGACTCCGAGACCGAAGGAGCAATCCGTTGCATCTCAGCCATTGCCGTTCCCGACTTTGCCTTCTTGTTTTGGCAACATTTCTGGGCATGCTGCCGCCCTCGTTGGCCGGAGCGGCCGCGAGCGCGCCCCAACCCGTAATGCTGGACGGCGGCTGGAGGCTCCAGGATGTGGCCAAAGTGCCGCAAACTGGTGCGGGGGTGGCAAGCGCGAAGTTCGACACGCGCAGCTGGTACGCGGCCACGGTGCCGGGCACGGTGCTCACTTCGCTGGTGAACGATCAAGTCTTTCCTGAGCCGCTCTACGGCGAGAACGACCGCCCCGAGATCATTCCGGAGAGCCTGTGCCATACGTCGTACTGGTACCGGACCGCGATTCGCGTGCCGCGCGCCTACCGCAACCATCGCGTGTGGCTGAACTTCGACGGCATCAACTACTCGGCCGAGGTGTGGGTGAACGGCGTCCAGGTGGGGAAGATCCGCGGCGCATTTATCCGCGGCGCCTTCGACATCACCGCGCAGGTAAAGCCCGGCAAGCCGGCGGTAGTTGCAGTGCTGGTCGCACCCCAGCCTAATCCCGGCGTTCCGCACGAGCACACGCTACGCGCTGGCGTGGGCCCCAACGGCGGCATCTCGGCGATCGACGGACCCACGTTCCTCTCCACGCTTGGCTGGGACTGGCTGAACGCGGTGCGCGACCGCGATACCGGCATCTGGCAGAAGGTCTTTCTGTCGGCCACGGGACCGGTGGTGCTCAAGAACCCGCTGGTGACAACCGATTTGCCGCTGCCGCGCACCGACTCCTCCGACGTGACGGTGCAAGCGACAGTCGAAAACGTGAGCGATGCACCGCAAACCGGCGTCGTCCAGGGAACCATCGAGAATATCGTCTTCGAGCGGCAGGTGGAACTGGCGCCCCACAGCACGCAGACCATCGTCTTCGACGCCAAAAACACGCCGGCCCTCGACATCGACCATCCGCGCCTGTGGTGGCCGAACGGCTATGGGGAGCAGGAGATGTACCGGCTGCACCTTGCGTTCCAGATCGGACGGTCCGCGAGCGACGCCGAGGACGTCGATTTCGGCATTCGCAAGATCACTTACTCGGTGCCGGGAACGGATACGCTGACGATCTCCGTCAACGGCGTGCCCATCTTCATCCGCGGCGGCGACTGGGGACTCGACGAAGCCCTGAAACGGATTCCGCAGGAGCGGCTCGACGCCGAGATTCGCTTGCACCAACAGGCGCATCTCAATTTGATCCGCAACTGGGTAGGCCAGAGCACGGGCGAGGAGTTCTACGAGCTGTGCGACAAGTACGGGATTCTGGTTTGGGACGAGTTTTTCCAGCCGAATCCAGGGGACGGGCCCAATCCCACCGATCTCGACACCTACATCGCCAACGTGCGCGACAAGGTACTGCGCTTCCGCAATCATCCTTCCATCGCGTTGTGGTGCGCGCGCAACGAGGGCTATCCGCCGCCCGAGATCGACGCGGCGCTGCGCAAGGTGCTCGCGGAACTCGAGCCCATGCGGCGCTACCAGCCGAGCTCGACCGACGGCGCCGGCGTGCGCTCGCATGGACCCTACTTCTGGCGCGCCCCGCGCGAGTTTTACTTGATCACCGACGACTACTTCAAAACCGAAACCGGCAGCATGAGCGTGCCCACGCTCGAGTCCATTCACGGCATGATGCCCCAAAAGGATTGGGAGACGATCGACGACGACTGGGCCGCGCACGACATGGCCAGGGGCAATCAGCATGGCGATCTCTACCCCGGCATCATCGCCGCGCGCTACGGCAAGATCGCCAATCTCGCCGATTTTGTGCGCAAGGCGCAACTGGCAAACTACGAGGCCTTCCGCGCCATGTACGAGGGGCGCAATGCGCAGCTCTTCCATCCCGCCACGGCCCTCATCACCTGGATGAGCCATCCCGCGCAGCCGAGCTTTGTGTGGCAAATCTACCACTACGATCTAGAGCCGATGTCGTCGTATTTCGCCGTGATGCACGCCTCGGAGATGGTGCACATCCAGCTCAATGAAGCGAACGGCCAGGTACAGGCGATCAACAATAAGCCGGAGGCGGTCGCCGATGCCGTGGCGCGCGTTGCGGTCTACAACCTTGACGGCTCGCTCGCCTACGAGCACGAGACCAGGTTCACGGCCGCGCCGGATGCAGCAACGAATCTTGGAACCATCGATTTCCCGGCGCAACTTTCAGCGGTGCACTTTGTCAAACTCGAATTGCGCGACGCCGCCGGAGAGTTGCTCTCGAGTAATTTCTATTGGCTTGGGGCACTGGACCACCCCGACGACTTGACGGCGCTGAACGGCCTGCCCATGGTGACGCTGGCGGCAAAGGCGGAGGAGTTGGAGGGAAAGATCGCAGGTCAGCGGCTGCTTGCGATCACGCTGCACAATCCCGCGCAGAGCATCGCGCTGATGGCGCACGTGCAACTGCGCCGCAAATCCGGCGAACGCGTGTTGCCGGTCTTCTATAGCGATAATTACGTCTCGCTGGCCCCCGGCGAGACAAAGACCATCGAGATCGATGCCGCCGAGAGCGGATTCCAAAGCGAAGATCCACTCATTGCCGTCGACGGATGGAACGTGACAGTGGCGCCGGCGACGTTCGGCCGCGTGGCCGTAGCGCCCAATCTCGATGCGCAGCCGGACCACTCGCCGGTAACGGGACTGCCCTTCGCGACCGAGGGATTGCGATAGACAAAACGCGCAGATACAAGAAGGCCCGCAACCATATGGCTGCGGGCCTTTCTGTTTTAGTTCTGGATCGGGCCGCGCTTACATCGCCGGCGTCTGCTGCGGCTTGGCGTTCATGACGATCAGCTTGCGCTTTTTGTAGTCGTTCATGACGCCGCTCACGAAGATCTGGAAAGCCTCACCGCGCTTCTGTTCGAGAAGCTCCTCCCGCGTCCGGTCGAAGTCCTTCGCCATCTCGTCGGCGCTTGGCTCCTGCTTGTCGAGAATTTTCACCACGACGCCGGTGCGGCCGGCGTCGATGGGTCCGCTGATGGCGCCCGGACTCATGTCAAAGAGCTGCGGCGCCACCTGGCCCACTGCGCCAAAATCGGGCACCTGGCCGCTGGCGCTCACCAGGTCGCTGGTCTTCACGGTCGCACCCACGGCCTTGGCCGCCTTGCCAAGATCGTTCATCGCCTTGGCCTTGTCGGCGAGGTCTTTGGTCTTCTGGTTCAGCAGCACCGGCAACTGCTCTTCGCGGTAGTCGTCGAGCACGTGCGTCTTCCAGTCGGCAAATGCCGGCGCGTGCTCCGGGAGGATGCCCGTCACCTGGAAGATGGCGTAGCCCTCGCCCGTGGGCGCGGATTGCGGCGGATCGCCCTGCTTGGCCGCAAACGCCTTGGACAAAAGCTGCGCGCCGTTGGGCAAGGCGGCAATCACGCCGTCGTGACCCACCGGATCGGTCGTCACCACCTGGAGATGATGCGCCGCCGCGGTCTTCTCCAGTCCGTCCTGGTTCGCTTCGGTGGTCAACTGCTGCGCATAGCGCGACTCCGCCTGCGCCGCGGCATCGCGGGCGAGCGTCTCCTTGATGGTTTGCTCTACCGTGATCGCCGGCGTTCCTGTCAGCGATCCTGTCTGCATGTTGGGCGGCACGTCGTTCAACTGCGCGGTATGCGCCGCTTGGCGCTCCTCCACCTGCACAATGTGGTAGCCGAAGTTGCTCTTCACGATGGCGATGTCGCCGATCTTTTGCGTGAAGATAGCCTTGTCGAACTCAGGCACCATCTTGCCGCGCTGGGCAAAGCCCAGTTCGCCGCCGGCATTCTTGCTGCCAGGGTCGTCGGAGAATTTCTTGGCCAGATCGGTCCAGCTTCCGCCGGCCTGGAGCTGCTTGAGAACGCTCTCTGCTTTGGCCTTGGCCGCGGCATCGGTCTTCGCGTCGGCGCCTGGTGGGACCATGATGAGAATGTGCCGCGATTTGGCCTGATCGGGAACCGAGTAATCGCTTGCGTGGTCGTTGTAATACTGCTGAATCTGCTGCTGGGTGGGCTCGGGAACGCCTCCGGGAACCTGGCCCGCGGTGAACGCAAAGTAAGTGATCTTGCGCTCCTCGGGCACCGCCTTGGCGTAGCGCGCGGCATTGTTCTTGAAGAACGCCTCGAGCTCGCTGTCGGAAGGGTTGATGGTCTTGCGCAGATCGTCGGCCGAGATCACCGCGTAATCGAACTTGATCTTGATGTTTTCTTTGCGGTAGGTCTCGCGGACCTCCTGGTCGCTCACGGTCACACTCGCGGTAATCAGCGACTCCAGGCGCTGGATCGCGATCTCGTCCTTGATCTGGCTCTCAAACTCGTCAACCGAGACGTGCAGCCGCTCGTCGATCAGTTGGCGGTAGGCCTGGTCGCCGATGTACGTGCCATTGGGATAAAGAACCTGGCCGGTAGGACCGGTGCTCAGGTAGTGGCGCAGGTCGTCGTCGGTAGCGTAGATGCCGAGTTTGTGCGCTTCCTGTAAAAGCACCGCCTGCTGCACCAGTTGCTGGCCCACCTGCTGCTCGAAGAACTTCACGATCATCGGGTTCTGGGCGTACTGCGGGTTGCGCTGGCGCAACTGGGTTTCCGTGAGCTGTTGCACGTGCGTTTCGGTAATGGTGTCGCCCGTGGACAAGATGCGGCTGTACCAGTGGGGATACACCACAGCGTAGGTATCGGGCGCGGCCGCACCTGCGCCGGCCAGTCCGGGGATCAGGTAAACCACCATGGCGACCGATGCCGCGCCAATAACGACCACAAACAAAGCTTTGGTGATGCGATTGTCCGATTGCAGGAAACGAATCATGGATGGATCTGGACCTTCAACTCTCTACGCGCACTCGCCCCTCTTGAGGCCGGGCAGCAGCGGCAAATCCGCCGCATTCCGTTGGGTTTGCGATGCGCAGTTCTTGCTTATTGCAACTCTGTCATTATAGACGACGGGGAAGATATCATGGGTTCGACTTCACGGCCGCTCAGAGAGGATGGCCTGGAGCAAGGGGTGCTTCGACTTCGCAAATGGATTGACGACTGTAACCCCCTTCCAGACGAATCCGTCCTGCATGTCCTCGGAGAGAAGCAAGCGGCAATCGGCTTCTGCGGCCGCGCACAGAATGACCGCATCCCAGATGCTGAATTGGCGGGTGGTCAGGTCCAGAGCCGCGAGCAAAACCTCGGGCGAGGTTTCCATGAGCGCAAAGGCGTTGCGCCAGCCGAGAACCGCGCGCCGCGCCTCGACCGGCGAGCGGCCGGCTTTCCTCACCAGCAGTTGAAAGAGCTCGCCCAGCGCCTGCACAGGGAGCACGACCGAACTCTGCGGCAGATTCTCCACGAGTTCGAGCGCCGCCTTTTTCATCGCGGAGCCGTTCACGCCTTCGGCGTAGGCCAGGACATTGGTGTCCAGGGCCACTCTCACCGCGCATCCTCGTAGAGCTCGTCGCGCGTCCAGCGGCCAATCCGTGCCGCCTTCTGTCCCCGCAGCCTGGCAAGCAGATCCGCTCGCGCGCCGGCTCCGGCCTCTCCGGCGTCTTCAATGGGAGACAATCTCGCAACCGGTTCGCCGTGACTCGTCACAACGTAAATACCTCCCCGGCGAACGCCGTGAAGGAGCCGGGAAAAATTCCGATTTGCGTCGGCTGCCGATACCGTCTTCTCCATGGCTGCCTCTCCTCTGGGGGAAAATGTAGTGATATTACCTACTATAGCTGAACCCTTCGTCTCATCCAAAAGCAAATCGGGCATCCGCCTTGGCGGATGCCCGATTCTTGTTCCCTTGTTCCCTGTCTTTCATTACCGCCAGATGTAGACCCCGCCTACCATGACATAGGGCACATAGTAGGGCGGCGGATACCGATAACCCGCGCCGTAGCCGTAATAGGGCGATCCGTACGGGTAGCGGCGATAAAGCTGCGGTCCGCCGGGATACAGGCCCTGCGCCAGTCTTGCCGCTTCCTGCGGGCTCACCGGGTCCACCGTGAGCGGCGCAGCCAGGTGGAAGGTGACGAGGGCTTCGGCAGGAATCCAGGCTCTGAAACCGGGCGATGCAGCTCCCGCCGCCGTGCCGGCAGTGGCGCCGACGCCAGCGCCAACGGCGCAGCCCAATGGGCCGCGCGCCGCGCAGCCGATGATGGCGCCGAACAAGCCGCCGGTCAGGGCGCTGCCTACGGTCTGGCCGGCCTTATTCGGGGCCTTCACCCTGAACTGGTCGGTCTGAAGCGGATAGTTGCGTCCGCCCAGGTCGAGCGAGGTGAGGGTGAGCGCCAGCGAAGAGCTGCCCGCCAACTGGCCGGAACCGGCGTTTTTGCTCTCCGCGATGACGCTGTGCACCACGGCGCCGCGGGGAATGGCCAGATAGCCGCCCATGGTCACGTCCTGAATCACCATGAACTCGACCGGCTGGCCGTCCTTGGCGCGCTTGCTATCCACCGGCTCGCTGGTGCGAAGCTGCAGCAATGTTCCCGCGGGCAGAGTTACAGGACCCTTGGCCGGAGTGTATTGCGGCGCTGCCGGACGAGGTCCATATTGAGGCCCGTATTGCGGCCCATACTGCGGCGGATACTGCGGGTTCTGGTACTGCGGCCGCTGCGGCGGCGAAGGCGGCGAAGGCGGATAAGCCCCCTGCTGCGGATAGGGCGGGGCCGCCGGAGCCTGGCTCTCGTTCTGAGACGGGTTCGGATTCGGATAGGCGCCCTGGTCCGGAGCCGGTCCAGGGGCCGGCAAACCCGCCATTTGCTGTTGCGCTTGCGACGGATCGGGACCGGGCGCATCCTGGGTATCGGGCGCGGGCTCGAGTGCCTGCGCATCGGACCCCGGATTACCGACCTTCAAATTGTTGTGCACCTTGGTCACGCCGTTCACGTGCGCGGCGATCGACTCCGCCAACTGCCTGGACGCCTCGGTCGCTACGGTTCCGGAGAGCGTAACCTCACCCTGGATGGTCGCCGCCGTGATCAGGTCGTTCTTGAGGGCCGCCGCCGCGTCGAGGGCGTGCACCACGTCCATCTCAATCTGTCCATCGCTGCGCGGCCCCTGTTGCGCGGCCGGCTGACCTTGCGATTGCCCTTCCGTGGCGCCGGCATCCTGCGCCAGGGCGACCACGGCCGACAGCACGGCCACCCCGGCGCATGCCACGAGCGGTCGAAGAAGTTTCTCGAGCAAGATACGATTCATTGCGATCTCTCCTCGGATGCAGCGGCCGTTCTCAACCCGGGAAAGTCTCACGGGGAGAACGGCATGCAAAAGCCCTTCTCAGCGGCTCAATCCGTTAGACGTGCCCGGCGCCGAGCCTGTTACCCGGTAGAACCCGGCTTTCGGGAAAAAGTTGTCTATGCCAAGGCCGCCGCAACCGCCGCATTCAGCGCAGTCAATCCCGCGGCCACATCGGTTCCCAGTTGCACCCGCAGGGCGCGACGCCCGCGCGACTCGAGCACCGCCAGGTCGCCGGCCGCCTGGGCGTCGATCACCACGCCGAAGGTGTACTGCTGACCGGGAATGTCCACGTCGTCAACGTGCTTTGCGGTGATCTGCAAAAATACGCCGGTATTCGGCCCGCCCTTGTAATCTTGGCCGGTGGAGTGCAGAAAGCGCGGTCCGAAACCGAGGCAGGTGGCCACGCGCTTGCGATCGCGCACCTTGTGCCGCAAGACCTGGATCGCCGCCTCGTGCTCGGGGAACATGGGCAGAAAAGCCAGTGCCGCAAAGTAGTCGCCCGGACGCAGTTGGTCGAAGTGCGCGCGCAGAAATCCGGTCAGCGTATCGGTGGGCGCAGCGGCCTGCAGCTCGGCCGCGTAGGCCTCGGTTGCGTACAGCTCAATTCCGGACTCCGACAGCACAGGCTTGCGCTGCGGCAGCTCGCCTGTCTTCTCGTACTCGTCCATCAGGGCGCGGGTCTCGATCTTCGCCGCCTCCACGTCGGGCTGATTGAAGGGATTGATGCCCATCACCGAGCCAGCCACGGCGGTGGCAATCTCCCAGGTGAAGAACTGGCCGAAGATCTCGTAGAGGTCCTCAATCTCGATCAAGACCACGGGATGGCCAGCGGCCAGGAGAGCCGCGACTTTCGCGTCCAGACTCGCATCGGCAGTGCTGTTCAGGCGCACGTAAGCAAAGACGCGGTCGCTGCCGTAGACCGCGGGCGCGGCGATGGCTTCGCGATCCACGGGCGTGATTCCCTTGCCCTGCTTGCCGGTGGACTCGGCGATCAACTGCTCCAGCCACGCGCCCAGGTCGGAGATCTCAGGCGAAGTGAAGATGGTGATCTTGTCGCGCCCGGCATTGGCCGCCGAGCCTAGCAGCAAGCCGAGCTGCACGCCGGGATTGCTCTCCAAGGGCTGTTTCGCTTCGGCCACGGCCTTGGCGGCTTCCTCAATCAACCGGCCCACGTGGAGGCCGGCCACGGTGGCCGCGACCATGCCGAAGTTCGAGAGCGCCGAGTAGCGCCCGCCGATTTGCGGGTCGCCGTAGAAGATGTAGCGGAAGCCGTCCTTCTTGGCCACTTGTTCCAGCTTCGAGCCCGGGTCGGTGATGGCCACAAACCAGTCGCCCGCATTCTCCGGCGCCACCGCGCGGCGCATTTCGTCGAAGAAAAACTGCTTCAGAATGTTGGGCTCGAGCGTGGAACCGGATTTACTGGCCACGATCACCAGGGTTTCGCCCAGGTCCACCTCGTCGCATGCGGCCATGATCTGCGCGGGATCGGTGGAGTCGACGATGCGCAACTCAGGAAAACCCGGCTGCTGGCCGAAGGTCTTGGCCAGCACCTCGGGGCAAAGGCTGGAGCCGCCCATGCCCAGCAGCAGGGCCGATTTGTAGCCGACGCTCTGCACGTCGCCGCCCAGTTCGGCCAGCGACCCGAGGTTCTCCTGCTGGCGCTCGACGATGTCGATCCAGCCCAGCCACTGCTCCTCGCCGTCACTGGTCCAGAGCGAGGCATCCTTCTTCCAGAAACGCTCGATCTTGTCGTTGGATTGCCAGTCGGCGGCGGCCGCGTCCACGGCCCCGCGAAGGTCAGCAGGAACTGCCAGTCGAAAGTTCATATCACTATTGATTCTGCATCATGGGACGGGTTGCACGGCAAAGAATTTGCAAAAGTTCCTGGCGGCGGAACAAAAGAGTCGCCGGCAGTTAGCTTATCCGCGCCCACGGTAGTGGGTCAGTTTGAAGCCCTCGCGAAAGGGCACGACTTCAGTCGCGCCGTAAGTGCCGCAAAATGTGCGTGGGCTTTAGCCCCTGAGGGACGGCCTCCTCCAAACTGACCCTCTACCGCGCCCACGGGATTCAGCAGGTGTGGAGTATACTGTTGAGTAGAGTCCACATATGGAAACCGTGCAGATCGTCCTCGACAAAACGCTCCTTCTTGCCGCCGATCGGGCCGCGCGCCGCACGCGGCAGAATCGCTCGGCGCTGGTGCGCGACGCTCTCCGCGAACATTTGCGCAGGCTGGAAGTTGCTGCGCAGGAGGAGCGAGACCGCCAGGGGTATCGAAGGCGGCCGCAACCCCAGGATGAAGCCCTCGCCTGGGAGCGGGAGGCGGCATGGCCGGCGGAATAGCGCGGGGCGACGTGCGGCTTTACCGGTTTGCCGCACCGGATAAGAACAGACCGGTGCTTGTTCTCACCCGCAATAGTGCGATACGTTATCTCGCCACTGTGACCGTGGCGCCCATCAGTTCGACCATTCGTGGGGTCCCGTCCGAGGTTGTGCTCGGCGACGAAGATGGCATGAAAAGCCCGTGCGCAGTAAACCTCCACAACGCGATCACCATTTCTCAAGCCGGATTGGGCAAACGGGTCGCGCAGCTCAATTCCTCCCGGATGAGTGAGGTGTGCTCGGCACTGCGGTTTTCGCTGGGATGCGATCCTAGCTAACTCGTTACAACCGATTGCGCTGGCCAGTTCGGCGTGATGCGAATCAGATCGAGCTTATCGCCCGGCCCGCTCGCATCTTCCAGCACAAACTCGGGCGAGGCCGCGGGAACGGCCACGATGCCGCGCGGCGGCAGCGCTACCGGCTCGAACCCGGCGCCCTTGAGCTGCCCCGCTCCTGCCGCGGCAAACAGATAGGCGAGGCCTGGCTTCTCATCGCCGCGAATGCTCTCACTCGTCCGGCGGCCCTCCACAGGAATCCACTCCACGCGAAAGTAGTCAACGTCGATCAGCACGGTACGATCCGCGAGAATGTGCGGCGCAATTTTTCCGGCGCGCGTCGTGAGCCGCGTGGCTTCGAGCGATTTCGCAATGTGCAGTTCGCGCCCGCGTCCGTAGTCGAACATGCGATAGGTCAGATCGCAGTTCTGCTGCGTCTCGAGCAGGATCGATCCTGGCCAAATGGCGTGGATTGTGCCCGCATCGACAAAGATCATCTCGCCGGCGGATACCGGCACGGCATTCAGGCTGGCTTCGAGCGTTCCCGCCTGAATCTCTTCCTCGATTTGAAGGAGAGTTGTGCCGGGTTTGACTCCCGCGGCAACCGTCGCGTCCGGCTCGGCGGCCAGCGCGTACCAGCACTCGGATTTCCCGCGCGGATCGCCGTACTTCTGCGCCATTTTGTCGTCGGGATGCACCTGCACGCTCAGCTTCTCGCGCGCGAAGATGGTCTTGATCAGCAGAGGCGAATCGGGCGAGGGCGCGCCTGCGCCCAGCAGGGCCTCATGCGCCTCCGCAAACAGGGCGGCGAGCCGCTTGCCGGCGTGGGGCCCGGTCTCAACCAGGCAATCGTCACCCGTGAGCCACACTTCGCCGATCGGGTCGCCTACGGCCACGCGATCGTACCAGGGACGCAGATCGCGGAACCCCCAGACGCGCGCCGTGAATTGCGGCGCGATGCGAAAGGGCGCCAGTTTGGCCATGGAATTGCCCTTCTATTGGTGCATAGCCTTCCCTACTCTAGCAGACATTCGGATAGGGCGGGGTATCCCCTAAACAGGCCATGCGCTTGCGAAGAAAGTTCGGCTCGAAAACCTACTCTGCTGTGGTACTCTCATCGCGTCATGCGCCGCAAGGTTTTTTTGTTTCTGGCCGCGATCTGTCTCTGCGCGGCTGCGCATCCCGCCGCCGCGCAGAAGTTCCTCCCCAAGTCCATCGAGTTTCAGGGCGACCCCGAATACAGCGACGCGGAGCTGCTGGCGACAGCTGGGCTCAGGAAGGGTGTGGTCCTCGACCACGCCGCGATACAGGACTACTCGAAGCGGTTGCTCGCCACCGGCATCTTTGCCACGGTTGCCTTCAAGTACGACGGCGAGGACCTGATCTTCATGCTCACGCCCGCGGCCGATCTGTTGCCCGTCCAAATTGAGAATCTTCCTCTCACGCCGGGCAAGGACCTCGAACAAAGAATCCACGACCTGGTTCCGCTCTACCACGGCAAGGTTCCCGCGGAGGGCGGGCTGACGGACGACGTGGACTCCGCGCTCCAGAAGATACTCGCTAGCGAAGGCCTCAAGGTCGCCGTCGCGGAGCTCATTGTCACCGATCAGAATACGCAAGAGGTGAATGCGGTCAGCTATTCCATCGCCGACGCGCCGGTCAAATTTGTCGTGGCCAGTGTGGACGGCGTCTCCTATGAATTTCGATCCGAAGTCCAAACCATCGCGACTGAAGCCGCCAAAAATCCGTTTTCCACCAAGAACACGGCCGCCAATCTCGAGCAGGCCTTGAAGCAGTTTTATAGCGACCATGGCTATGCCGCTGCGAAGATCGTGGTCACGCGCTCCGGCAATCCCCGGATGGAGTCTCGAGCTATCGTAGTGCCCTTCGCCATCCAGGTCGAAGAGGGCCTTTCGGCGCACCGGTGACGCGGGCGAAGACCGATACAAAACGCATTTCCGCCATCGCCGCGGCCGATCATTGGTGTCAAATCTCAGAGGAGAACGTCAATGACTGGCGGAAATCCGTTTGCGCATGTCGATCCGGAGTTGATGCCGATTCTCGAAGAACTTCGCCTTCGCGAGCCGATCTTCCACACAACCGCCTTCGGGCTCACCGCCGAGGAGTTCCTCCGCTCCACCGCGCCGGGCTACTGGGAGGTCGGCGCCTCCGGCCGCCGCTATAGCCGCGAGCTGATTCTGGCCTGGGCCGGGAAAACACCCGAACATTTCGTTGACGCGACCGAGGCCGGATGGCGCAGCGAAGACTTCGGCCTGCTCCAACTCGGCCCGGAAACCTACCTCGTCACCTACACCCTCGACCAGAACGGCCGCCGCACCCGCCGCTCCACCATCTGGCGGCGAGGCGAAGACGGCTGGCAGATTCTCTATCACCAGGACACGATCGTCAGTGGCGAAGAGATTGAATTGCCGCCCGAAGAATAGATGCTGGCTCTTCCGCGTCACTGACCGGTGCGCACGAGGTTTGTTAACCTTGGCAAAGTATGAACAAACCGGCTGCACTGATTGCCACTCTGCTTCTTTTCTGTTCGCTGCCATCGCTCGCGCAAAAGAAGGCCTCGCCGCCCGCGCAAAGGAAGGCGCCGGCGAAGGCGATACGCTTCGAAGGCGCGCCCCAATACTCGCAGGAGGAACTGCTGGCGGCTGCCGGCCTGAAGCCGGGCGCGCGCCTGACCGCGAGCGACGTGAAGGCTCACGCCAAGCAGCTCAACGACACCGGCCTCTTCGCGGTGGTCAAGTTCAGCACCGACAGCAAGGGGCTGCTCTTCACCTTGACGCCCGCGAGCCAGCTCTTCCCCATCCACCTCGACAATCTGCCGCTCAAGCCGGGCAAAGAGCTCGACGAGAAGCTCCACGCGCAGTTCCCGCTCTATCACGGCCTGGCGCCAGCCAACGGCTCCATGGTCGAAGGCATCCGCCAGACGCTCGAACAGATGCTCGCGGCTGAGGGCATCATGGCGACCGTGAAAGCCGAGGTCACCAGCGGCCTGGGTTCCAAAAAGGTCACGGCCATGAACTTCACGGTCGCCTCACCCCCGGTGCGCATCGGCCCGATTCAGCTCTCCGGCGCTTCGCCCGCCATGCAAGCCAAGGTTAATGTTCTTGTCAGCGGCGAGA
This sequence comes from Acidobacteriaceae bacterium, assembly GCA_003165005.1. Lineage (GTDB taxonomy): Bacteria > Acidobacteriota > Terriglobia > Terriglobales > Acidobacteriaceae > Telmatobacter. The sequence goes on from PLSB01000097.1 coordinate 14,620, forward strand.
CGGGCAGCGCATTCGATACGGAGAACTCCGCGATCGGCCTCAAGAACGCCTTCGAGGACCTCTACCAGGATCAGGGCTACGCGGCCGTCGAAGTCGAAGTTACGCAGATCGATCCTCCCATAGTTTCGGGACCATCTTCCGATCAGGCGATCGAGATTCCCTACTCGGTCGCGATCAAGGAAGGCGGCATCTACAAGCTGGGCACGATCGGTTATCCGCCTGACGCGCTGGTGCCGCGCGCGGAGGTTCAGAAGGTCTTGTCGAAATACCCGGCCGGCTCGGGGAGGCCGCTGGATCTGTTTCTGCTGGCGGTGCGCGATGCCTATCATGCGCGGGGCTATCTCGATTGCTCCATCGTCTCGCATCCCTCGTTCAACGAGACCACGCATATCGTGAATTACGGCCTCGATGCTGTTCCCGGCCCGCTTTATCAGATGGGCGCAGTCGAGTTCGACGGCGCTCCCGACGCCATGGCCGTGCGCCTCAAGCGTCTTTGGAAGCTCGCGTCCGGCCAGACCTTCGACGAAAGCTACGTCTCAGCCTTCGCGGCATTCGCACAAAAGAAAGACAAGTTCCTCGCGAAATGGATGCAAACCGTGGTCACGACCTACGACATCAAGCCGGACCCGGCCACGCACGAGGTCAAGTGCACCTACCATTTTGCGAAGGCCGCGCAGGGCGGGCATTAGAAGCGCATCAAGCCTCCGGCCGCGTAAGAACATCCAATTGGGCTTGTGCTTTCACAGCTCCCAAAATCGGAGCCTGGGGCACCCGGCACATGGCCACCGTATCGTAAGCAGAAATCAACGCAGAATCTCGATCGGCACACTTGCCTTCGCTTGAATCCAGACCTTGTCGGTGGTCCAAGCTGTGGCTTTGCGCGTGTGCGTAAGGGCCAAGCAAGCCCGATCGCCGAGGGAAAGCGCGCCATAGAGTTTCGCCAATTCGGCTGCCACTTCGGCTTCGGACTGGCTAAACGCCACGACTTCCACTCCCGGCAGCATCGAGCTCAGTTTCTTTGCGCTCACGATGGGACTATTTCGCTGCAATCGGGTTAATGTTTCGCACCAGTTGACCGAGCTCATAGCTACCGAGGCATTCTGAGCGCGAAGAAGAGCCATCACACGGTCTCCACCCGGCTCTCCGAGAATCATCGCAAGCGCTGCGGACGCGTCCAACACAACCCTACTCACCGGAAGCCTCGCGGCGGGCAGCCTCGTGACGCTCCTCTATGAATTCACTGAGAATTCCTTTCAAACTGCCGCGATGAGCAATGATCGATGCACGAACCTCTTCAAGGGCCATTTTCATGCTCATAAGGCGGATCGAGCCATTTTCTTCGATCACCGTCAAACGGTCTCCGCTTCTCAAGCCGTATTTCTTGCGGATCGCAACGGGAAGAACAATTCTGCCACTTTCCCCCAATATTACCGTTTCTGTCATGGAATGCCACCTCAGCACGATTATGGCACATTTTCTATTCTCTGGCAGCTTCGGCAGACAAGTGCCATACCCCGCACAATGAGCCAGGGTCACCGATCCAACAAGCCTGAGCACGAAGGTCGCGCCGAGCGCGCGGCTGCCTGGACGGCCAGTCCCGGCAAGCTACTCCCATTCGATGGTGCCGGGCGGCTTCGACGTTATGTCGTAGACCACGCGGTTGATGCCGCGCACCTCGTTGACGATGCGGCTGGAGATGCGCTTGAGCACCTCGTGGGGCAAGGGCGTCCAGTCGGCGGTCATGCCGTCTTCAGAGTGGACGGCGCGCACGGCGGCGGTGTAGGCGTAGGTG
>PLSB01000323.1 GCA_003165005.1 Acidobacteriaceae bacterium
AGCGGGGGTCTCCTGACCCCCGCAATGCAGAGACTCACGCGCGGCCCATCGACTTTGGCCCGGAGACGCAGCCGTTCCCGGCAATCGCAAAGCGCAGGGGCAGCTCCACGGCGTGGCGGATGCCGATGCGGCGCGTCACCACCACGCGGCCGGCGCGCGTGCCGTCGTCACGCAGTTGCAGCGGCGATTTGGGATCGAGCAAATCCAGCCCATCGTCGGAGCTTCGCGTGATTCCCAGAGCCTGGCACAGCCGGCTGGGGCCGCCGGTCAAAGAACGCAAGTTGTCCCATCCTCCATCCGCGCCAAATCCTTCTCGCCCCGTGCCCCTTCCTTCTCGCGTCTTTTGCGAGAAGGGTGGGAAACCCTCCAACTCCGGATTCCCATTGCCCGCTCTCTCATCCGTGCCCCATCCTTTTCGCGTTCTTTGCGAAAAGGGTGGGAGACCTGTCAACTTCCGTTCGCTCAGGCCCCGGTTCCGCGCCATCTGCTCCGGCCCCTCCAACGGCTCCAGCGCGCGCAGCAAAACGCATCCGGCGCGGCCCTCGCGCTCGCAGGAGACATTCATGCAGAAGTAGCGCCCGTAAATGGAGTAGACGTAGGCGTGCCCCGCCGGCCCGAAGAGCACCTGGTTCCGCGGCGTAGGGCCGCGATGCGCGTGCGCCGCCGGATCGGCCGGCTGCCGGTGCGGTCCCAGGTAGGCCTCGACTTCGACAATGCGCCCGGCAATGAGCTCCCGCTCTGGGGTCCTTCGGACAAGTATCTTGCCAAGGAGAAGCCGCGCCACGCGCTCCGGCGGCGCCTCAAAAAAGGCGCGGCTCAGCAGCTTGCCTGGCAGCTCGATTCTCCCGCTTCGCTCCAAGAGATACGCTCCGTCGCGCGGCTCAATCCGCCTGTGCTCAGTCTTCACGATCTAGTAATCATTCACGGCCGGTGCGGGCGTGGACGCCCGCACGACAGCCGGTCTCCCACCCCAGCGAGCAAAGACCGCTCGCCGGGGACCCCGGTCTGGAGACCGGCGCTACGCTTCGCATTTCAACAAAAATAAGGGGGCGGCCTCGCTGACTTGCTGACTCGCCGGCGTGCTAGCTCCGCCAACTCCGCTAACCCCGCTAGCCCCGCTTCAACCCCTTGATCACCGCCAGCACCTCTTCGGCATGTCCCTCGGGCGTCACTTTGGGGAAGACGTGCAGCAGCTTCTGGTGCGGCCCAATCACGAACGTCGTACGCACAATGCCCATCACTTTCTTGCCGTACATGTTCTTTTCTTTCAATACGTCAAACTGTTTCGAGACTTTCTCGTCTACATCAGCAAGGAGTGTGTACGGCAGGTCGTACTTGGCGCGGAACTTGGCCTGCGCCTTGGGCGTGTCGCGGCTGATGCCCAGAACCACCGCGCCCGCCGCCCCAAGCTTCTTGAAGGTATCGCGAAAGCCGCAGGCCTCGATGGTGCAGCCTGGGGTGTCGGCTCTGGGATAAAAGAAAAGCACCACTGGCTTGCCGGCATAGTCCGAAAGGCTTACGGTTTTGTCCTCGTCGGTCTTGAGCGTAAAGTTGGCGACTTTCTTATGGAGCTCCATGGGGAATATCCTCGCAATAGGCGGCTCTGGCAGATCGACGGCCGCCAGTTTCGATTATGGTCGAAGGGTACGGAAGGTGTCATTGAAGGATCAAAGCCGCTTGTGGATAACGGCAGTGCTGGCGGGGGTAGCGCTCCCTTTGGCCGCGCAATATCCCGGCCAGGTCACGAACGCCGGCAAGAACACGCCCACCTTGCGCGCCGTTGCCGTCTTCGAATGGACCGGCGACGAGGCCCAACCCAAGACCAGCCGCCTCGTTCCCGTCTGTGTTTACGACGGCCAGGAACTTCAGGACGCGGATGTCTATCTCGCCCGTCCCGCGCCCATCGCTCTCTATAGCGACGTGGAGTACCAGCTTTTCAAGGACGGCAAGCCCGTGGGACTCTTCGATGTGGACCGCGCGGGCCAGCAGGAAGGCTCATGGGTGGGCTTCGGCAAGTGGAAGCCGATGCCCAGCGCCAAGCCCCGGCCCACGCAAGTGGCCAGGATCGACCAGTACGACGACGCGCAGAGCGACGTGCCCATCCTGCACCGCAAGCATCGTGGCGGCGACGCCAACTCCGGCGGCGCTTCCGGCGGGTCAACGAACGGTTCGGGGAACGGTTCAGGCAGCGGTTCGGGGAGCGGCTCCGGTCCCGAACCCAACGCGCCGCCCCCCGATCCCGACCGTCCTACGCTGCACAAGAGCGGCGACGCCGCCCAGAGCAATGCGGGGGATAGTTCGACCAGCGGCAATTCGAGCACGAGTTCGGCGCAGGCATCGAATTCCGGCGGACCTTCGCTGCACCGCGGCGGCGATGCGAATTCTTCGGCCAACTCCCCGTCGACAAGTTCCTCGCCGGGCAGTTCCTCGCAGAGCAGCACATCCGCCAACGACTCCGATCGCCCGCAGCTCAAAAAGAAGAAGAGCGATGACGGAGGCTACGTCAGCAGTGTCGAGACTCCCAGCGACCCCGACCGCCCGCATCTCTTCCGCGGCAAATCCGCGGGCTTTGACGGGCCTGTAACGCCGAGCCTGCTGGGCATGCCGCCCGAAATGCAGCAGGAGGTTGCCGTCAGCGACGCGGCTGACAGGCCCGAGCACATCTGGGAATACGCCTGGGCCAATCCCGATGACGAAGCCAGGATGAAGGCCGCCATGGAAGACCTGGCGCGTACGGCGCTCGGCCTCAATCCGCCGCCCGCGCCCGCAAAACCGGCGCACAAGAGCACTTCCGCGGCGCACAAACCCAAGCAACTGACTCTGCCGCCACAGCCGGCGCCGCTCGTCGACGAACAGTTCCGCGTCTTTGAGCTGGCCTACGGCTCGGGAGCCACCATGGTGCTCTCCGCGCATACCGAGGGCTCCGGCGCCGAGCAGAAGTTCGTCACCCTTATTGGGCAACCCGATCTCTACGGCAACGTCGCGGTGCTCGTCAAGAACGTGACCGGCGCGGATCACCTGGACGCGACGCCGCGCATGCGCCTGGTGGACGCGGTCGATGTCCTGGCCGACAACCGCGGCGAGCTGCTCTTCGAGCTGCGCGGAGCGACCGAGCGCCAGTTCGCCCTCTACCGTGTGCTGCGCGGCGACGCCACCCGCATCTTTGTGAGCGACGCCGACGCCATCGGCACGCCCGCTGTTCAATAGGGCACATAAATACACATAAATAATTCCTTCAAAAGGGCGCATAGCTTCCGCTATTCTGGACTCATTTAGTCCTATATAATGGGAGCAGCAGTGGGCTCGTTGCCACTTGTTGAAGGATTCGCTCACGAATGGCAACCGTCTCAGCTTCCCCCTCGCCAGAAACCGTCCGTGTCGTTCCGGGCCCCCTGACCGCCGCAGTTCCTGAAACAGCCGCCCCCGCCGAGTCGCAAGCAGTCCCCAAATGGCGGCATATTCGCATGGGCCGCGCCGCCGCCGTCAGCGACGGCTTGAGCTGGCCTATGGTCGCCTTGATGGTGCTCTTTCACGTGGGCGCCATCGCCGCGCTCTTCCTTTTCAGTTGGCAGCGCCTGGTCGTCATGGCCGTGCTTTACGTGCTGGCCATCAACGTGGGCATTGGCATGTGCTATCACCGCTTGCTCACGCATCGTGGCTACCGCGTGCCCAAGTGGCTCGAATATGTCATGACTGTGTTCGCTACGCTCTCGCTTGAGGGCGGGCCCATCTTCTGGGTTTCCACGCATCGCGTGCATCACCAGCTCAGCGACAAGGAAGGCGATCCGCACACGCCGCGCGAAGGCGGCTGGTGGGCGCACGCGGGATGGATCCTCTTCGGACAGTCGTTGCACACGCAAATCAAGGCGCTCTCGCGCTATTCGCCCGACCTCAGCCGCGACCGCTTCCATGTGTGGATGAGCAAATACCACTGGGTGCCGATCACTCTCAGCGCCATTCTGCTGTTCACCCTCGGATGGGTCTGGGGCGGTTTTGTGAACGGCGTCGCCATGTTCCTTTGGGGAGCTCTGCTGCGTGTCACGCTCGGCCTGCACGCCACGTGGCTGGTGAACTCGGCAACCCACATGTGGGGCAGCCGCCGCTTTCAAACCCATGACGACTCGCGCAACAACTGGTGGGTCGCGCTGCTCACCGGCGGCGAAGGCTGGCACAACAACCATCACGCGCATCCGGTTTCCGCGCGCCACGGCCTCAAGTGGTACGAGATCGATCCCAACTTCTGGGGCATCTGGCTGCTGGCCAAGCTCGGCCTCGCGCGCAGAGTCCAGGTGGCCAAGTTCGATCCCAAGAATCCCAAGCCCGCGGGGCTGTGAGGGCTTGGCGGGCGCAGTTGCGTGCTCTACCCCAGCCGCCGCGACCGAGGTCCCACCATCCCGGCGCGTCTAGCAGTCTGGAATGGGAGGCACTGCCGGTCGTCAGACAGTTCCGGATATAAAACATATTGTATAATCACGATTGCAGGCCTTTCCGGGCAATGACATCGCAAGAACAATCCCGTCAAGCCGCCGAATTGCACTTCGAGGGCGATGCGCTGGAGGTATTGTCGAGCTTTCCCGATCAAGTCAAGCGGGAGCTTGGTTTCTCGCTGCGCCAGCTTCAGATTGGCCGGGAACCAACCTCCGAAACGCGGAGCATGAGTTCAATTGGCGCGGGCGTTTACGAACTGAAGGAATCCGATGAGCGCACATGGTACCGAGTGATTTACCTCTCGAAGATCGGAAATACCATCTATGTGCTGCATTGTTTTGAGAAGGAGAGCCGGAAGACCGACCGGCGGGATATCGAAGTCGCCCGGCAACGTCTCAAGCGCGTAAGGCAGCGCTTGCAGGAGCAGAAAGCTTATGAAAAACGCAGCGGCCAATAAGCCATCCCATATCGTCAAGGGCAATATCTTCGATACGCTGGGGTTTCCCGCGTCGGAAGCCAGTGCGCTCAAGATCAAGGCTGAGATTCTCTCCGCGATCCTTGAGCACGTGCGGGCCCAGCGCTATACACAGGCCCAACTTATCGAAATTCTGGACGAGTATCAGCCCTCGGTGAGCAATCTGTTGCGGGGAAGAATCTCGCAGGTCAGCATCGAAAAACTGCTGCGTTACGCTGACCGGCTGCATCTCGAAACCAGCATTGCCGTCCGGCCTATCAAGGGGCGGGCTGGCCGAGCGAAACCGAAATCGGTATCCGTTGCGAAACTCGTCTCGCGAAACCTTGCTGCGGCGGTTTGACGGCCAGCCGCTTTTTTCCTTTCCCGTCTACTTCCGCGCCTTCGCCCTCACCCACAGCACGAGAAACAGCGGCAGCGCCACCACCAGCACCAGCACGCCCGCGGGGAATCCGACGTAGAGGTAGGTGTCCACGTAGCTCACCGCGTGCCCGCCGATCAGGTTCCAGGCCAGCAGCGCGAAGATGGCGATGCACGTGGTGGAGAAAAACGTAAGAAACGCCGAAGCAAACGCGAGCAACAAGCTCTGGAAGAGACTGAATCCCTCCAGCGGGAACCCGAAAACACGCGCTCCCCGTGCGCCATTCTGCGAAATCGCTGCGGGTTTTGTCATGGGGCCGGCCCCTATCAACTAGAATACAGATTCATGGCCGGCAGTGCGCAAATCGAGCTTTGGTCCGCGGAGAAGGTGGCCACGCAGGTTGCGGTGCAGGATGCGCCCAGCGGCCTCCACTTCGCCTCCTTCGGCGAAACGCGCATCCCCGATGGAGATCTGGAACGCCTTGTGGGCGCCGTGCCCGCCGCGCTCGCTCCCGCGCTGCGCCAGCGCGCCTACTATTTCGTTCCCCTCACCATTGCCGATACCGGCGAGAACCTGGTCGCGCCTGTCTACACGGTCGAGCTTGGCGATCGCGCCGTTTGCCATCGCAATGCCGCTTTCGGCGCTACCGAGGCCGTCTTCATCTCCACGCGACTGGTCGAAGACCGCTTCGGCCTCGCCTTCGAGTTCTTCATCAACGTGGCGCACAACTTTGTCGAGGCCGCCGGCGTTCCCAGCAGCTTTTCCGACCTGGCATGGTCGCAGGCCGAGGCGCAGGTGCGCGGCGAAACCAGCCAGGACGCGTGGGAGGCTCGCCGCCGCGCCCTGGAACCGCACGCCGGCGCCAATACCCCCAGCGCGAATCCTCCCGGCGCGAATCCTAACGCGAATATCGACGAGCGCGCGCGCCTGGCCTTTTTCGAGTCGTCCTTCTCTGACGCGCTCGCCATCTACATGCTTACGCTTGCGGTGGACTTCGACTATCATGACCTGCGCGAGCGCGAGTATCCGCTGCTGGCCGCGCCCTCGCTCGCCGAGCGCCTGCGCCACGTGGCGTCGCTCTTCCCCGCCAATCCCGGCTACGAGTTCCAGGTTCTTTACCGGCGTAAAGGCTAGCCCGCTTGCGCAGGGAAAAGGGACAAGAGTCAGTGAATAGTGTGAGTGTGAGTGTGAGTGTGCCGTGTGCACTGATCGCTCACACTCGCACTCGCACTCGCACTCGCACTCACACTCACACTCACACTCGCACTCACACTCGCACTCACACTCACACTCGCAACTGTCCGGCGTAGGCCACGCGCCCTTCGCTCACCGTCCAGCGCACCTTGCCCAGCATCGGCCAGCCATCGAAGGGCGTGTTCTTGGCCTTCGATTTCGACTCCGTCGCGCGATAGGTCCACTCGGCCTTGGGATCGAAGACCACCACGTCGGCGAAGCTGCCCACGGCCAGGGTGCCGCGGCATTTCAATCCCAGCAGCGCCGCCGGTTGCGCACTCATCAGGCTCAGTACGCGGCCCAGCGGCATCTTCCACTCGCCATGCAGCCAGCGAAGGCAAAGACCGAGCGCCGTCTCCAGTCCGATGATTCCGTTCGGCGCCAGCTCGAATTCAATTTCCTTTTCGTGCATGGCGTGCGGCGCGTGATCGGTGGCGATCGCGTCCACCACGCCGTCGAGAATGCCTCCGATCATGGCATCGCGATCGGCGGCCGAGCGCAGCGGCGGATTCATCTTGGCGTGCGTATTGTAGAGGCCGACGTGCTCCTCGGTGAGCAGGAAGTGGTGCGGCGCCACCTCGCAGGTGACGCGCAATCCGTTGCGCCGCGCCTGCCGCACCGCCGCCAGCGCCGCAGCCGTTGAGATGTGCGCCACGTGCAGATGCGGATGCGACTCGCGCAGCTCGGTCACCAGGCGAATGTCGCGCTCGACGATGCCCGACTCCGCCTCCGGCGGCATGCCGCGCAGGCCAAGTTTGAACGACACCGGCCCGAGATTCATGCTCGCGCCTTGCGTCATGCGCGTGTCTTCGGCGTGCTGGATCACGGTGAGTCCCACGCGCGCCGCGGCCGCGAGCGATTCCCGCATCACGCCGTCCTTCAGAATCGGCCGTCCATCGTCGGTGACGGCCACCGCGCCTGCGGATTTGAGAGCTGCATAGTCGTTTATCGTTTCACCCTTTGAACCGCGTGTGGCCGCTGCGATGGGAAACACGCGTACTGCGGCGCCGCGCTCTGGCTGTTGCATCCAGCGGGTCACTTCGGCCGAGTCGTTGATCGGAGAAGTGTTCGGCATCGCAGCCACGCTCGTGAATCCGCCGGCAGCGGCGGCTGCCGTTCCCGTCGCGATGGTTTCCTTATAGGCCTGTCCCGGCTCGCGCAGGTGCACGTGAAGATCGATCAGTCCCGGCGCAACCACGAGGCCCGTAGCGTCCAGAACCTCTGCGCCATTCTTGCCCTTGAGTTTCCCATGGCCCGCAATCTCGGCCACGCGCCCGTCTTTCAGCAGAATGTCCTTGGCGGCATCGACGCCCGCCGCGGGATCGACCAGCCGCCCTCCGCAAATCGCCAGCGTCGTCATGCGCGGCCTCCTTTACCTGCGTGCTTATTCAGAACAACTCATCCAGAAACTAAAGCCTCGCTAAAGCCGGTACCACCGTTTTCCTTTTAGTTTCTTTTTCAATTTCTCCGAGTTATCTCGTAGATCCTTATTGAATTCCTCAAGATTCTTGAATAACTCATTCTGCCGCTTATATCTTTCGCCAGCTACTCCGGGTTCGGTGACGTTTTCCTTATCCAGCCTCAGAAGCTCTACAAGTTCTACCAACTCGGAATAAAACTTCAACGTCGAAGGTTCAGAAAGCCACATGTGGCTTGTGAAGCGGTTTAACATATTTCGATATGCAGGAAATATTTCATTATCAAACTGATTTTTGTTATCCTCTTCTATTCTGTTATCGTGTTCGCGAAATCGGTCGCTAATGCGGCTTTGGGCTTCCGGGTTTCTTGTCTGATGAAGTTGTTCTAATCGCTCGCTTATTCTTGATCTATTAATCTCTTGTGAGGTGCCGGCTTTTGCCAACACTTGAGTACACATCCCGAGAAGCGGCGCATAAAACTCACGAAGTTCCTCTAGTAGATAAGTGATCTTTCGTTCATTTCTTTGATTCCATGTCGCTATGAAACCGCCGACAATTACCCCAAGCAGCCCGGAACTCGCAGCTATCAGGCTTTGATAAAGCGTACAGCGCTCGCTTGCTTCGAATAACATTGATTGCTTCTCCCATTGAATCACGCAATCTAAGCATTCAATTGCGGCTCAGGTATTCCGCGAGCGCCCGCTCCACCACCGCCATGCGGATGGCCACGCCGTTCGTCACCTGCTCCAGGATCGCCGACTGCACGCCATCGGCCACGCCGGCCGTAATCTCCAATCCGCGGATGATCGGCCCCGGATGCAGCACCACGGCCGCAGGCGCATGCGCCGCTAACCGTTGCCCCGTGAGCTGGTAATCCGCCTTGTACTCATCCAGATCCAGTTGCAATCCGGCCAGTCTCTCCGCCTGAATGCGCAACATCATCACCGCCTGCGACTGCGCCAGCGCCGCGTCGAAGTCGCGCTCGATCTCAATGCCCGGCCCGGACCGCGCCGCCTGCTCAGGCAATAGTTCCTTCGGTCCGCAAAGCAGAACGCGCGCGCCCACGCGAGGCAACAGCAGCATGTTCGATCGCGCCACGCGGCTGTGCAGAATGTCGCCGGTGATCATCACCGTCACCCCGGCCAGCGTGTCAGCCGTTACACCTTCGACTCCCGGCCGCAGATGCGCGAGAATCGTGCGCAGGTCGAGCAGCGCCTGCGTGGGATGCTCGTGCATGCCGTCGCCCGCGTTGATCACCGGCAATCGCGTCGTCTCTTCAAGCAGCCACGCCGCGCCCGACGAGTTGTGGCGCAGAATGATCGCCTCCGCGCCCAGCGCCCGCAGTGTCAAACCCGTGTCCTTCAGCGATTCGCCCTTCTCGATGCTCGAACTCAGGCTCGAGACCAGCGTGGTATCGGCGCCCAGCGCTTTCGAGGCCAGCTCAAAACTGGTGCGTGTGCGCGTCGACGCCTCGTAGAAGAGCAGGGCGATGCGCCGCTTGGCCAGAATCCGGTCGCGGCCGATCGGGTCTTCGTTCTCGAGCTCGGTGGCGCGGACGAGGAGCCGGCTCACGCCCTCCACGGTCAGATCGAGAACCGAGAGCAGCGACCCCGGATGGTAGGGAAACGGAGAGACGGGCGCAGGCGGAGTGCTGCGCGGGCGGCGAGCGGTGGTTATGGCGGGATTCATGCTTTCAGATCGCTTACAGTGAACCGCTTACAGCGGACAGTTCTCAACTTCTGTGATGAAAACAGGCACGTACAACCTCAGCGGACGAACGGAATCCCGCCCATCCGGCGGGCGATCGGCATTCCGAGGATGAACGCGAACCTTAAAAACTGTTCTGAAGAAAACTCGTGGCCGGGGCTGAATTCTCGGCCGCTGACACCTGAAACCTGACACCTTAAACCTGAAACCTGTTCTCAGCTCGTCTTCTCCACCAGCAGCACCTGCTCGGTCTCGTCGACTTCCTGGAACTTGACCTCGATAATCTCGCGGCTGCTCGTGGGAACGTGTTTTCCGACATACGTCGCCTCGATGGGCAGCTCGCGATGTCCGCGGTCGATGAGCACCGCCAGTTGCACGCGGCGCGGGCGGCCGTGGTCGAAGAGCGCGTCGAGCGCGGCGCGAACCGTGCGGCCGGTATAGAGCACGTCGTCGCAGATCACCACGTCGCGGCCTTCCACGTTGCAGCCGATGGCCCCTGGCGTGACCACGGGGCGGACGTCAGCCGTGGAGAGGTCGTCGCGATAAAACTGGATGTCGAGCACGCCCGTATCCACAGGACGCTTCTCGATGGTCGAGATCAGCTTGCCCAGCCGCTCGGCCAGCGGCACGCCGCGGCGCTTGATGCCCACCAGGGCCAGGTCCTCGCTCCCGTTGCTCTTTTCCACAATCTCGTGGGCCAGGCGCACCAGGGTCCGCTCAATCTCCGAGGCGGACATCAACCGCCCCTTCACGCGCAGGTTGCTCTTGCTTTCCGATTCGCTCATGATCGTTGCTCTTGCCGCTAATGTTCTTGGCTCTTGCCGGATGATACGAGGGATTGGCGCTTGGGGGCAAGTTGTGGAAACGCGGGAGGAAACGCAAGCAGCGAAATTCCGGGCTGCGGCGCCATCGCGGAACCGGCGCCCCGGCTCCCCGGGAGTTGAGTTGCGGTTGCTATCTCGCGCCCGGGCCAAATCGGTCCCATAATATAGAGGCGTGCCCGGATGGCGAAATTGGCAGACGCAGCGGACTTAAAATCCGCAGACCCTAACCGGTCGTGGGGGTTCAAGTCCCCCTCTGGGCACCAGTAAGCCATTTATAATCAACGATATATGAGCAGCATTCCGATCTTCATTCAGTGGGGCTTAAATGGCCTGTTATCAGTAACTTTCAGCAATCTGATCCGATATGAATTGGCTGTTGATTGGTTAGAAGAGCATTCATCGGGACTGATTCTTAGAGACCGGAACTCGAAACGTGATTAGGACCGATGGTGTCAACTGGGATTCCCGGCATGCCACCGGTTCGTCTATCCGCTCGCAATCCCTAATTCAATCTGCCGAAGCAGATTCACGATCTGCTCCGGACTATACTTCTTCGCTCTGCCCATTCCTTGCTCCTTCCATACCAGTTTGTCTCAGCACCACTTGTACAGGATTTGCCGGGCAGTCCACAGCGAAGCGCCGTTTATGAGCCGACAAGGAGAAGATCGCCGATCGAGTTGAATGAGTGCTAGAATGAGCCAAACCTCGTGGAGCCACATCGATGGAGCAGCCGGGATCGAAGGATTCCAACGTGTCCCCGTCCGGTATCACAGCGCTGCTGCGCGATTGGCAGGCAGGCCGCCATGCGGCATTGAATGAACTGTTCGAGGCCGTCTACCCTGAGCTGCACCGCATCGCCCGGCGATACAGCGGCCGCGAGAGGATCTCCTCCACACTGCAATGCACGGCAGTGGTTCATGAGGCATGGCTGAGGCTGGCGCAGTCGCAGCGGGTGAGCCTGAAAGACCGCGCGCACTTTTTCGCTTTCTCAGCGCGGTTGATGCGCACCATCCTGATCGATTACGCGCGTGCCCGCAAGAGCAAGAAGCGGGGCGGCGGAGAAACAATCTTCTCCCTGATGGATTCCGATGCCGCGGTCAATCCATCCGATGTCGAAATCCTGGATTTGAATGGCGCGCTCGAAGAACTGGAGAAGCTCGATCCGGTGCAAGGCCAGATTGTGGAGATGCGCTATTTCAGCGGCCTCAGCATTCCCGAGACCGCCGAGGCTTTGGGCGTATCGGAAAGCACCGTCAAGCGGGAGTGGATCGTCGCCAAGACCTGGATCCGCAGGCGCCTGATGGAGAGCGGGAAAGAACGGTGAATCCAGAGGGCTGGAAGCGCGCAAAGAAGCTGTTCTCGGCAGCTCTGGCGCTGCCGGAGGCCGAACGGGAGGCGTTTCTCGCCGCACAGCAGGATGAGCGGGAGACTCTCGACGAGGTACGCTCGCTGCTGACTGCGTATCGGGATTCTCCCGATTTTCTTGAGAACGCCGCTCCAAATCTGCCCGCGGACCCGCAGGCGCGCGACACCGCGACGCCCTTTGCCGGACGGCGCGTCGGGGCGTGGGAACTGGTGCGCGAGATCGGCCAGGGCGGCATGGGCGTGGTGTGGGAGGCGCGCCGCGCCGACCAGCAGTATGAGCAACGCGCGGCGGTGAAGCTGCTGCGCGCCAGCCTGTTTTCCGAGCAGGATGCCCGGCGTTTCCGCGAAGAGCGGCAGATCCTGGCTTCGTTGAATCATCCCTCGATTGCGCGGCTGCTCGACGGAGGCATGCTTGAAGACGGCGAGCCCTATCTGGTGATGGAGTTTATCGACGGGCTTCCGCTCGACGGCTGGTGCGAGCTTCATCGATCGAACCTGCGGCAGCGTATCGAGATCTGTCTCGAGATTTGCTCCGCGGTCGAATTCGCGCACCGCCAACTGGTGATTCATCGCGATTTGAAACCGGCGAATATTCTTGTCGGCGCCGGCGGCACGCCCAAGCTGCTGGATTTTGGCATCGCAAAACTTGTGGCTGAAGGGGGAAGCTACCGCACCACAACCAACCTGCTAACCCCCGAATGCGCCAGTCCGGAGCAGGCGCGAGGGGAGCGGATGTCGACGGCCAGCGATCAGTTTTCGCTGGGCGTGCTGCTGTATCAATTGCTGACCGGACGGCATCCTTTCGCCAAGCCGGATGCGAGCCCGATCGAGGCTTTGCGCGCCATCTGCGAGGATGAACCCCGGCTGCCCAGCAGCGTGGCGGAGAACTGGAGCCGCGAATTGCGCGGCGAGCTCGACGCAATTCTTCTGCAGACGCTTAACAAGAATCCTGCCGCGCGCTATTCCTCGGTGAGCGCCTTCGCCGGCGATCTTCGCGCCTGGCTCGATGGCCTGCCGGTGAGCGCCGTGCGCCAATCGTGGTGGCGGCGGAGCAGGAAGGTTATCCTCCGCTACAAGGCGCTGAGCGCGGCGATTGCGACGGCGGTGCTGATGCTGGTGACGGGCATTGTGGTGACATCGATCGAGGCCAGGCGGGCGTTGCGCGCCGAGCGGGAGGCGCTGTCACAACGCGACCGCGCCGAGAGCGCGCAGCAGGCGGCGCAGACGGAACGGGACCGGGCCGTTGCCGCCGAGAAGGCTGCCGTTGGCGCCGAAAAGGCCGCAACCGCGGAACGCAACCGCGCCATCAATGAGAGCCAGCGCGCCGATACCGAAGCCAAGAACGCTCACACCATTAACGACTTTCTGGAAAAGGACATCCTTGCCCAGGCCGACCCGAACACCGAGCCCGATCCTGACTTGAAGGTGCGCACGGCGCTCGACCAAGCGGCTGCCCACATCGAGGGTAAGTTTGAAGATCAGCCTCTCGTCGAAGCCTCACTTCAACATTCGCTAGGAGTCAGCTATCACGGCCTTGGGTTGTATTCCGAATCGCAGCGCCACACCGAGCGAGCTCTAGCTCTCAGAAGGAAGTACCTGGGCCTGTATGCCCCTGAAACACTGACAACGACGACGCTCCTTGGGACGATCCTGCTGGATGCATCGGAGTTTGACAAGGCCGAGCCTCTTCTGCGATCTGCCTATGAAACAAGCCGCAAAGTGTTAGGAGAGAGTGCTCCCGGGACGCTCAGCGCCGAACAGCAGTTGGCCTCCGTCTGGATGCAGCTGGGAAGAACCACCGACGCTGAACCTCTGCTGAAGCACAACCTGGCGATGCGCCGTCGCGAACTCCCACGCAACGATGCGGCGCTCAACGAGGCCATCGCTCAACTCGCCGCTCTTTACGAAGCATCGGAACGGCTTGCGGAGGCTGAAACTCTGGCTCGCGAGAGTGTGGAACTTGCGCTGAAGATTCACGGCCCCGAACATCCCGTCACGCTCTTCTCGCAGTACGTTCTCGCGTCTACCTTGCAGTCAGAAAATAAGCTTGAACAGGCAGAGCGTATCTATCTTGAAGTGCTGGAAACAAGAAAGCGAGTGTTGGGGCTGGATCATCCGGATACGCTTGACACGATGTACAATCTGGCCTGCTTGTATCAACTAATGGGAAGATACGAGGAAGCCATCCGTCTGCTCAACACTCATCTTGCGGCAACGAAACTTAAATTTGGGGAAGAGAACCCTAGGATATTGAACCCTTTCTACAGCCTCGGCTATGCCTATATTCAGATAGGCAAATTCGCAGAGGCTGAACCATTTCTTAATAAGGTTCTGGAAACGGATAGGCGCTTGAACGGAGAGAATCATCAGGGTTCATTAGCACTTCTCGCCATCCAGCGGCTGGGGATTCTCTATCGTTATCAGGGACGGTACGCGGCTGCGGAACCTCTGGCGCGCGGGGCCGCGGCGGAACTCCAGAAGATGTTTGGACTCGATCACTCGTATGCCGTCAGCGCACTGACCTCATGGGGAGTGCTTCTTCAGGATGAAGGGAAGGACATGGAGGCTGAGACGACCCTTTCTAAGGCCCTCGAACTGAATCGCAAGAATCTGACTCCCGGGTATTCCACTACACGATCCTGCCTGTTCGCACTTTCAAGGTTGCGCCTCAAGCAGGGACGGGATGCGGATGCGGAGAAGTTGCTCCGCGAGGCAATCGAAATCACGAACGAGCATGGGTATCCAATCTGGGATCGCTTCGATGGGCAAAGCCTGCTCGGCGCGGCTCTGCTCGGCCAGGGAAAATACGCTGAGGCCGAGCCGCTGCTGATTTCGGGCTACGAAGGACTCCAAGAGCTGAGTCCCGCGATCTCCGTCGAGGCCAATCTGCCCGAGGCGGGCGAAAGGATTGTGCGGCTCTATACGGCCTGGGGCCAGCCGGAGAAGGCCGCCGAGTGGCGTCAAAGGCTGCAGGACCCCGAAAAGTAGAAGCTGTATATTCCTCGCTTACAGCGTATTTCTCCGCTCTTCCTGCCAACGCCTCGATTCATCTCTAAGGAAATTCGGGATTTCGTGAACTGGTTTTTCCTGCGTTTCCGCTTATCCATGTTGAAGCGGCGGATTCCGCGCGAAGGCGATTCCGGATCCCCTCCCGCGCAGAGCCGGAAGGGGACGCGTACACGATGGCGCGCGGCGCATCGGCAACCGCTCCTGCAAGGAGAAACGATGAAACACCAACGAATTGCCATTCTGGCCGTCATGCTGGCGGCCTTTGGAATCGCCGCGATTCCCGTCGAATCGGGCGCGCAGAGCAGTACCGGCCGCAAGGCGCGCGTGGCCGTTCTGGACTTCGACTACGGCACCGTGATGAGCTCCACTTCTTCGATGTTCGGGACCAATGTCGATATCGGCAAAGGCATCTCGCAGTTGCTGGTCACCGATCTGGTGAAGAACGGGACCTTTTCGGTCATCGAACGCTCCGCTTTGGATAAGGTTCTGGCCGAGCAGAACTTCTCGAACTCCAATCGCGCCGATCCGGCATCGGCAGCTCGCATCGGCAAGGTCCTTGGCGTGGATTACGTGATTGTCGGAACCATTACCGAGTTCGGTAACGAGACCAATAAACAGAATGCCGGCGGCGGTGGCGGCAATTTTCACGGCTTCGGGCTAGGCGGCGTCGGCCACTCCAACTCCAAAGCCAATGTGGTCATTGACGCTCGGGTCATCAACATCGACACCGCGGAGATTCTCGCCGTGGCCGAGGGCAAGGGCGAGTCCAGCCGCTCCGGGGTTTCGTTGCTCGGTGGCGGCGGTAACTGGAACGGGTTTGGCAGTGGCAACGTCGATTTCGGCTCCAGTAACTTCCAGAACACGATCATCGGAGAAGCCACCAAGAAGGCCGTGGACAATCTGGCCGGGGATCTGGCCGCGAATTCCGGCCGCTTGAGCGCAAACGTGCACACCTTCAAAGGCGAAGGGTTGATCGCCGCCATCGATGGCGGTCAGATTATTCTCAACGTCGGCGGCAAGGCCGGCATCAAGGCGGGCGACACGATCGAGGTCACCCGCGTGACCCGCGAGATCAAGGATCCCGCCACCGGGCAGGTATTGCGCCGTCTTACCACCAGCGTTGGAACCCTCCGGGCCACGGACGTGGATGACGCCTCGGCCATTTGTGCGCCCGTCACGGGATCGGGTTTCCAGGAAGGCGATCACGTCACCTTTACCACCGACCATCCGGTTCCGGCAGTGAGCGGCGGGGCCTCGCCCGCCGCCAGCCAGAATTCGCAGGCCCAGGGCTCGTCGTCGACGACGCCGGGCGCTTCCAGCAACTCTCAGGCTTCCCCTTCCACCTCACCCGCGGCCGGCCAGGGCGCCAGCGGCGGCGGCCAGCCCAACTTCACCGCCATCAAGGCCGAATTTATTCCCGGCGAAAAGACCATCTTCTTTGACGATTTCAGCGACATGGCGGGCGATGAGCCGCCGCCGCATTGGAAGATTCGCGGCGCTGCACCCGAACTGCGCGTGGCCGGGAACACCCGCGAACTGGTGCTCATCGGCAATCGATACAGCATCTACCCCAACATCACCGGCCTGCCCAAGAACTTCACCATGGAGATGGACCTGTCCTGCGAAAAAGGTGAGGTCGATGACGTTAACGGATGCGGATCTATCAACTGGTACTTTCACGACAAAACCGGAAAAGTGGAATTACTCAAGATATGGGTAGGAATGGACAGAGGCACCGAGGATAAGAAAAGTATTGAATGGCGCCTCGGTTTATGGACCGACAAGGAGGCGCTGGGCGAGAAGGATCTCACAACGGACTGGAAACAGCCGGTGAAACTCGCCATGTGGGTACAGAACGGCCGCATCCGCTTCTATGTCAATGGCGATCGCGTCTTCGATTTCAACCAGGTAGAGTTGGGCGACATCGCCTCGCTGCAGATAGATTTCTGGAGCCACGACACAACGATGGCCATCCGCCGCGCCCGCTTTGCCGAGTCCACGCCCGACTTTGGGCAAACGATCATGGCATCGGGCAAGTTCGTCACCCACGGCATTCTCTTCGATACCGACAGCGACCGGGTGAAGCCCGAGTCGGCGGCGGTGCTGCAGATGATCGCGCGCGTGCTGACCACGACGCCCGACCTGAACGTGGAGATCGACGGCCACACCGACGCGACCGGCAATGCGGCGCACAACATGGATCTTTCCAAGCGCCGCGCCGAGGCCGTGAAGAACATTCTGGTGTCGCAGTTCAGCATCGACGCCGGCCGCCTGACCACCGCGGGCTTTGGCGCAACCAAGCCCATCGACACCAACGACACCGCGGCCGGCAAGGCAAACAATCGCCGCGTGGAGTTTGTGCGCAAGTGAGTGTCGTCGACGGCTTGATCGGCCCGTTAAGCGCCGTGGCGCAGAATGTCAACCAGGGGCTCTAACCGCGCGAACTCGCCTTTTTGCCTGCGCGGTTTCCCATCCTTTCGCCCTCAAAACGGGCGAAAGGGTGGGGCACGGGGAGTCCTTATTCAAGCGATCGGAAAACTAAATTGACCCGATTTTCCTCCCGTTTCCGCTTAGACACAGTAGAGCCAATCGGGAATTCATGCAGCAAGCAGGATTGTTTCCCCGGATGCCGCTCCTTCCAGGGGCAAGGTTTTCGGAAACATCCATCCTTCCTGCGTGAGTTACCGATCCTCTGAAAGCCGGAGCGCGCATAGCTCCGGCCCTCAGTGCGCTCGAGTCGCGCCCGCCCCCGGCGCAATCGGAAAGGAATCGCCATGGATCTCCGCTCTCACTTTGCCTCTTCGAAGTTTTTCGCTGTTCATCCGGCTGCCGCCATGAGCCTGAACCGGCTCCGGGCGCTCGCAGTTCTGGCCGTAATCTTCTCGCTCGCCCTGGTGGCCAATGCGCAGTCCGCGCATTACGGCGGGCAGGCCGACGCGGTAGCGACGCAACTTGCTTCACCGCAGTCGCTGGCCGTCGATGGCCTGGGCAACGTGTTTGTTTCGAGCTCCGTGGACGCGTCAGGTTATCCCGCAGGGGTCTACAAGGTGGAGGCCGTCAACGGCCGGGTCTCGAGTTCCTCGACGATGGTTCAGATCGCATCGGCCTACGGAAGTCTGGCCGTGGACGCACAGAACAACCTCTACATCGCCGTCGCAAGCACTCCCACCATCTATAAATATGCGGCCGTCGGCGGCGAGGTGACCGCGAGTTCGTCCATGACCGTGGTCAGCAGCAACGATTTCACTGCGCCCACGGCGCTGGCCGTCGACAGCAACGGCTACCTGATCGTCGTCGACCAGAACAGACACGTTTACCGGCTCGCCCCCAACGACAGCAGCAAGATTCAACTGGGCGCCAGCTACCTTGATGGTCACTGGATCGTCGGCGTGGCAGTCGATGGCGCCAACAACGTCTACGTGGCCGATTTGAGCTGGGGCGTCGTCGATGAGATCGAGTCCGTGGATGGCGCAGTCTCAGGCAGTTCATCCATCTGGGATATTGCCTGGCCCAATGGCGCGCTTACGGCCGTAGCGGCAGACACCAAAGGCGATGTCTTCTTCGGAGATAATCCCACTGCCGGGACGGGAGAGGTTCAGGAGATTCCGGCCGGCTCCACAAATCCCGAAGTCGTCTACAGCAGCTACACGGCTCCCAGCCTTCCTGTCGCGCTGGCGACGGGCCTGCACGGAGAGATTTACATCGCCGACATTGCCAACGGGTCGATTGTGAATCCGCCGGTGCGCATCGTCCTGGCCACTCCGCCGGATTTCGGCGAGGTAACTGTCGGCCAGACCAGCAGCGCGAATCTTCCTTTCACCTTCGATTCCACAACCTCGCTGGGCAGCACCATCGAGAGCGTACTCGGGCAGGGAGTCAGCGGGCAGGAGTTCATCTACCAGGCGCAAAGCGATACCTCTTATTGCCAGGCAGGTCAAACCTACCAGACCGGCCAGAGTTGCCTGATCGCGGTCCAATTCTCGCCGCAGTATCCGGGGCTGCGGCTGGGCGCGGCGGAATTGCTGGACTCGAGCGGCAACATCCTGGCCAGCGTGCCTCTGCAAGGCACCGGCGTTGCCTCCCAACTTTCATACCTCACCTTCACCCCGCCGACCACCCTTTATCGCCAAATCGTGGGCCAGCCTACCGGCGTGGCCGTCGATTCCCATGGCAATGTGTTTTACAGCGATGCGGATCGAGGCATGATCCTTGAACTGGTGGGCGCCAGCGGTCCGCCTGTAACGATCGCCAGTCTTGGTACTTACAGCTGTCCCGATGCTCTGGCCTTCGACGGCGGCGGCAACCTGTTTATGGCAGATTATTGCAGCCACACCGTCTGGGAGATCCAGGCCAACACCAACGGCCAGATCTCCTCGACTTCCAACGTCATTAACTTGAGCAGCGTCGTGAGTTATTCTAACGGCTTCAGCGGCTTCGCCGAGCCGTGGGGTGTGGCCGTCGATGGCGCCGGAAATGCCTTCGTCACCGATGCCAATTCCACCGGCGTAGGCATGGTCTACGAGGTCGTGGCCGACAGTAACGGCCACGTCAACACCAACTCGTCCGTGGTGCAAATCGCGACGGGCTTCAATCAGCCGCAGGGCCTGGCTCGGGATGCGAATGGAGATCTCTTCCTGGCCGACACGCACAACCTTGTGGTGAAGGAGATCGTGGCCGTGAATGGGCAGGTCTCGGCAAGCTCCCAGGTGGTGACCGTCGGCAGCGGCTTCCTCTTTCCCACCAGCGTCGCCGTCGATGCCGCCGGCAACGTCTATGTGACCGACGACGACAGCGGCGACAACTCCATGGTGAAGGTCATTCTGGCCTCGAATGGCGCGGTCTCGGCCAGCTCCCCGGTCCTCACGCTGACCAACGGCCTCATAGAGCCCTGGGGAATCACGGTCGATGCCAGCGGCAATCTCTTCTTTACCAATTGGACCTACGCCTCGGTGCAGGAACTGCCCTTCGGCACTGAGCCCACGCAGATCGCCTTTAA
This sequence comes from Acidobacteriaceae bacterium, assembly GCA_003165005.1. Lineage (GTDB taxonomy): Bacteria > Acidobacteriota > Terriglobia > Terriglobales > Acidobacteriaceae > Telmatobacter. The sequence continues at coordinate 19,814 of PLSB01000323.1, forward strand.
TACGGCCACGGCGGTGGGGTCGCTGGATGCGACCGACGATCCGCAGAGTCTTACGCTGGCCAACATCGGCAACGCCGCGCGCAACTTCGACTCGGCGGCCTCGATCCAGGGAGGAGATTTTCTCTTCGATAGCGCCACAACCTGCTCGCAGTCGGGCGCGTACACGCTCGATCCCGGCAGTTCCTGCACGCTGGCCATCGACTTTCAGCCTTCGGCTTCGGGCCCACTCTCGGACACGCTTACCCTTGGCGACAGCTCCCTGCCCGCAATCACGCTCAACGGCACCGGCACCACGCAGCCCATACTCTCGGTCGCCGCTCTGTACTCGATTGGCTACGTCCAGGCCGGCGCCACGACCTCCACTTTGCTGTCGGTCTCAAACGTCGGTGGCGCGCCGCTGACGATCGCTTCCATCACGCACACCTCCGGCGCATCCGACTTCAGCCTCGGCGCGGGAGGAAACTGCCCTATCGGCTCCGCCATCGCGGCAAACACGAGCTGCGCCGTGGAGATCGATTACTCCCCGGCTGCCGGCTTCACCGGCGCTGAATCGGCCGTCTTCACCATCACCAGCGATGGCGGAACAAAGAACTTTACCGTCAGCGCCTATTCGCTGCTTTCGATGACGCAGCCGGCGGTCGTGGTCTCTTCCACTTCGCTGGACTTCGGCGCGAGGATAATCGGCGCCGAGGCGGCAAAGTGGGATAGGGGTACCCCGCTTACGCAACTGACCCTGACGTTGACCAACGAAGGTGCGGGAACACTGCAATTCTCCGACCTGACGACGACCACCGGCGTCGAGGACTTCTATTGGCAGTATGAGACCACCAGTGCAGTGTCCAGCAATACCTGTGTCTCGACAAAACACTATGGCACCTCCGAGTTAACCACGGGGCAAAGCTGCACCATCCAATATGCCTTCCTGCCCTGGCTGAACGGCGCGCGACAGGGCAATCTGCACATTGGCAGCAACGCTGTTTCCGGCGATCTCAACGTGACGCTGACGGGCGTCGGTGTGCTTCCGGCTGGCGTGCTTGCCGTCATTCCGCAGCAGGGATTCTCCTTCAGCGGGGGCGGAAAGCTCGCCACCATCGACCCCACTCTCCATAAGGTATTTGCCATCAGCGGCGGGTATTTTACCGAGGTCGATACCAACACGCTGGCCTATAACAGCCTGTCTTTGGGCAGCCAGGAGAGCCCCAACCAGATGGCTCTCGACGCCACCGCGGGCACGATCTATGGCGGGGCGAACGGCGGGTTTTTCACCATCAATGAGGCGGCAGGGACCTGGAACTTCACCCCCGAACTCTACGAGTACTACTACGATATTGCCGTCAACCCCGCAACGAACAAGGCATACCTGACCGATTACGGATCGAATATCGGAATCGTGGATGGCAACGCGGGCAACGCGTACTCGGCAATTCATGGGTCGGGCGCAACCTATCTGTTCAGTACCTCGTCCGTGGCCGTGGACTCCACGAGCAACCTCGCCTATGTTCTGGACAACTACGTTGGGAAGATCGCGGTGGTCAGCGGGGGCACGCTGCAAACTCCTTTTATTGCAGGATTGCCCACCCAGGGATCGCTGCTGACCTTCAATCCAGTCTCCAACAAGCTCTACACCAACGGATCGAGCACGGCACTGACGGTGATTGACGGCGCAACCCATGCCGTCAGCAGCATCGCCGGCATCGACACCACCGCGGTCACCGTGAACCCCGTGACCAATCGCGTCTATGCCACCAACTTCCCGGCGGTGTGGAGCAGCTGGGCCCAGACCGCTACGATCGCGGTGATCGACGGCTCCTCGCAGGCGGTTCTGGCCAACGTCCCCGTGGGCCAGGCCAGCAGCGGGGCAGAGGCCATCGCCATCGACACGGTGAGCAACGAAGTCTATGTTTCCAACGGCGACGACGGAGGCGTCAGCAACAGCGTATCGGTGATCGACGGCGCCACCAACACCGTTTCCGCTACTGTGGCCACGGACTACGATCCGGGTGCGATCGTGGTAGACGAAGCGAACCACCACGCTTTTGTGCTCAACGAGCGCTTGCTGCCGCAGGGCAACCCCACGGGCAGCATCTTTGTCATCGCCAGCCCCAAGGAAGATGGGCCGACCGTGGCCCCGGCGATTGCCGCCTCTTTCGGCACGGGAATGATCGGCGTCAATTCCACCACTTCGCTGAACTTCACCATCACCAATCCCAACAGCAGCTACACGCTTTCCAGCGTCGGCTTTCAGGCGCTGCTTCCCAGCGGCCTGCAGGCCGCGGCGGGAACCACGGCAGCCTGCGGCGGAGCCCTGACCACGGGCTCGGACGGCACGATCACTTTGGCCGGCGCGATGATTACTCCCGGCGGCCAATGCACCGTCAGCCTCACGGTGACCGGAGCCGCCGCCGGCACCTACACGCTCACATCCGGCGCGGTCGCCGCCTGGCCCAGCCTGACCGGAAATACTGCATCGGCAACGCTGACGGTAGGCAGCAGCCCGATCGTCATTGGAACGGTCACGGCATACGGACTGCCTCTGGCCGGCGTGACGATCACTTACCAGGCGGACACATCGAGTTATCAGTCGGGCGCGACCGTGACCGATAACAACGGGAATTATTCCTTCGCCGTTACCGCGGGATGGAGCGGGACGATTACTCCGTCGCTCACCGGCTACACCTTTACGCCTGGGAATAACTGGATTCCGGCCGTCACCACCAGCGCCACGCAGAGCTTCACCGCCGTCATCATTCCGCCGGAGGTGATCACCGGATCGACCATCGGTTCGGCCTCCACCACCATTGCCAGCGGCGGCGCGGTGGCCGACCAGGGCGGCGCGACAGTGACGGCGCGCGGTGTCTGCTATAGCACTGCGGCCAATCCTGCAATCACGGACAGCTGCACCTCGGACGGCACGGGCGCCGGAGCCTTTACCAGCACTCTCACCGGCCTGGCGCTGAACACGACCTATCATGTGCGCGCCTACGCTACCAGCGCCGCCGGCACCTTCTACGGCAGCGATTTGCAGTTCACTACGATGACTCCGAGCGCATCCAGCGTGGCCGGAGCCTATGCCTACATCACCGGCGGCATCAGCAATGCTGTTAACGTAATCGACACCGCCAGTCAGCGCGTCCTCGGCACGGTTGTCCTCAATCCGGCAGGGCCGCTGTTTTACGGCGACATCTGCCCCAATGGCGTTGCCAGCAGTTCCAGCAGCGGGAAGATCTACGTGGCCGCTGTGTGCGTGAACTCCATCTCGGCCATCGACTCAAGCACTCTCAGCGTCGCCGACTACATCCAGGTGCCTATTACAACTGGCGGCTCGACCATGTCGGCGGTCACCAGCCTGGACGGATCGCTCGTCTACCTGAGCGACGAAGAGGGGCCGGGCCCAAGTGCCGGGAACATTCACGTCATCAATACCTCCACCGACGCCATCAGCTCCTTCCAGATCGGCAAGGCCTCCTACGACCTGAAGCTGCATCCCGATGGAAACCGCCTCTACGCAACCAATACGGACGACAGCACGGTGACGGCCGTAGACCTGACCACAGCCACCGTTACGGCCACCATCAACACCGGCCAGGAGCCGTTCGGCATGGTCATCAACAACGCCGGCACGCGCGCCTATACGGCGAACCACGGCGACAATACGGTCTCCGTCATCGACGTAGCCTCCGGTTCGCCCACGCTGAATACCACCCTGCAGACGTTCCCGGTTGGCAACCTTCCCATGGATGTAGCAGTCAGCGCCGATGACAGCCGCCTCTATGTCTCCAATTACAACGACCATACAGTCTCGGTTTTCAACACCGCAGGCGACGCGAATACTCTCGTCGGAACCATCACCCTGTCGTACGCGCCACAGGGCCTGGCCATGCAGCCCGGCAGCGCTTACCTCTGGGTATTGCTGCCGGACGCCGGCGAGGCTGTCATTTTCAATACAGCCGGCGACGCCAACTCCATCGTGAACACCATCGCTGTGAGTGGAAAGCCCGGCCAGCTCGGATCGTTCTTCTCGACAGTCGCGACAGCAACCGTCCGGCACACCCCCATCATTAACTGGTCTGCTCCGGCGGCAATCACTTATGGCACGGCGCTCGACAACACGCAATTGAACGCCACGGCCACTTACAACGGATCGACGGTTGACGGAACGTTCACCTATACTCCGGCGGCAGGCACAGTGTTGAACGCCGGCGCCAACCAGACACTCTCAGTGACCTTCACGCCGACGGACGCCACCGACTACAACGCGGCGACAGGATCGGTGAGCCTGACGGTGAACAAGGCGACGCCGACGGTCAACTGGTATGCGCCGGCGGCAATCACTTATGGCACGGCGCTCGACAACACGCAACTGAACGCCACGGCCACTTACAACGGATCGACGGTTGACGGAACCTTCGCCTACACGCCGGCCTCTGGCACGGTGTTGAACGCTGGGGCTAACCAAACACTCTCGGTCGCCTTCACGCCGACGGACGCCACCGACTACAACGCGGCAAACGGAACAGTAAGTCTCACGGTGAGCAAGGCGACGCCGACGGTCAACTGGTCTGCTCCGGCAGCGATTACTTACGGCACGGCGCTGAGCAGCGCACAGTTGAATGCCACAGCGAGCTACAACGGATCGACGGTCGCGGGAACCTTCGCCTACTCGCCAGCCTCGGGCACGGTGCTGAACGCCGGGGCCAACCAGACACTCTCGGTAACCTTTACGCCGACCGACACAACTGACTACACCACGGCAAACGGAACAGTAAGTCTCACGGTGAGCAAGGCGACGCCGACGGTCAACTGGTCTGCGCCGCCGGCGATTACTTACGGCACGGCGCTGAGCAGCACGCAACTGAACGCCACGGCCACTTACAACGGAGCGGCGGTCGCGGGAACCTTCGCCTACACGCCGGCCTCTGGCACGGTGCTGAACGCGGGGGCCAACCAGACACTTTCGGTCACCTTCACGCCGACAGACACGACCGATTACAACACAGCGACAGGATCGGTGAGCCTGACTGTCAACAAGGCGACACCGACGGTCAACTGGACCGCGCCGGCGGCAATCACTTACGGAGCCGCGCTCAGCAGCACGCAACTGAACGCCACGGCCACTTACAGCGGGTTGAGCGTCGCAGGAGCCTTCACTTATACGCCGGCCTCAGGCACGGTGCTGAACGCCGGCGCCAACCAAACACTCTCGGTCACCTTCACGCCGACGGACACGACCGACTACACCACGGCACACGGATCGGTGAGCCTGACAGTGAGCGCATTCACTCCAACGGTGACAGTGACGCCTGGAGCAACCAGCATCACCATCGCACAGGCACTGGCGGTGACCGTGTCGGTGAGCGGGGCAACGGGCGGTTCATCGCCAAGCGGAAGCGTGATTTTGACGGGCGGCAGCTATACGTCGCCGGCAGTGGCGCTGACGGGCGGAAGTGCGACGTTCAACATACCGGCCAGCACATTGGCCGCGGGCAATTACACCTTCAAGGCCAGCTACACACCAGACGCGAGCAGCTCATCGAATTACAACAGTGGCTCAGGGACGGCTTTGACGGCGGTGTCGGTGAATGGCCTGCAGCCGATCATCGCCGGCCTGCTGCCGGCATTTACCACCGCGGACGGGCCGGCCTTTACGCTGACCGTAACGGGAACCGGATTTGTCTCCGGCTCGACGGTTTACTGGGGCACTACCGCGCTCACAACGACGTTCGGAAGTTCTACACAGCTAACCGCTCAGGTGCAGGCAGTAGACATCTCCGCTGCGGGCATTACATCGATCACCGTGCAAACGCCAGCGCCCGGTGGTGGCACTTCCAACGTATTCGAGTTCGAGGTCGATTCGGGCGGGGCGGGAACCAAGCCAACCTTCACGGTCGTGTCGGATACAGTAACGCCAGGCTCCTCGGCATCCTACCGGGTAACGCTGCCTTCTTCAGCCACGAATGTGAGCGTCCAGTGCCTGGGTCTGCCCAGCGGCGCAGCCTGCAGCTATTCGGCCGCAACCGGCACACTGACGATCTCAACCTCCACGACGACACCGGCGGGCACCTACCAGATCGTTGTCGTCGTTACCGAGACGCTGCCTGGCACATCTACATCCTGGATCTTTTTGCCGATTCTGCTGCTGCCGTTGGCGAGGATGCGCAGGAAATGGGCCAAACAGCAAATATGGCTGATGCTGTGCCTGGCAATTGCGCTGGCTGCCGCCGCTACGACGATTGGCTGCGGAGGCTCGTCGCAATCGCACACGGTCACCAGTTCGGGAACCGTAACCCTTGTTGTCCAATAGCCCTCCGGATGTTGCGTCCGGGAGCGCTACGGAGCGCGCCCGGACGCGGCCGGATTGCAGCACAACCCTCCCTGACTGGAAGCTGGCGAGCTGAGCCCTGACACCGCTCATTTTGAAACATGCTCTCGCAGATCGACGCTCAATGAGCGGTTAGTCGCCAACTCGTCGACAGCTGGCCAAGCAATGGCTAGCAACGGACTGTGGCGCCAGCAGCATGGCATCGCTCTGAGATTCCGCTTGCCACAACACAAAATCGATCGTTTTATCCTGGTGGGCAGGATCAGTCCTGAAAAACGCCGTAGCCTTCCGGAGCATTTCCGGAATGACGCCAAATCGCCAAAGCGCATTTCGAGCAGCGGATTCGTAATGGAAGTCAGCTCTTAGTGAGATGTTCCCGATGGCTGAAATGTTCCTGGTGGTGAGCTGCAACTCGTCTCCAATCCAGTTTTCGGGGTTAGGGGAGGATCCGCGACGAATCGGGCAGAAGTTAGGATCACGCTAAATATCGGCCGCATTCCGGCGCGAAATCCCGTGTACTTGTAGCGTACTCAAGAACCGCGTTTGCTGCATTTTGAACGAGTCGAGCGTCCTCACAAATGAATAACTTGAATGGAATCAGTGGGTTGCTGAGTATCAAGTCCCCCTCTGGGCATCATTTGTAATCCGTTGAGGATATGTCTCTTAATGGGCATTTCTAGCAACCGCCGTAGCGGGAGCCATCAATCCTTAATGTGGAAAGTAAGTGCCTTGCCGGGATTCGTATTGCCCTTCGCAGCGGGGATGTCGCTGCGCAGGATGAAGGCGTAGTCTCCCGAGCCCGCGCTGAAGTTGATTTGATAGCTGTTATCGGCGGTCTGTGTGGCCTGAAAGGCTACTCCGTCACTGCTTTTGCCGCCGCCTAAAGCGGCTTTGAATTCGCGATTATCGTGCTTGCCGTGAAGATGGACGAGCAAATAGCTCTGCACAGAGGTTCCGGGTGCAAGCTGCAGGAGAAACTGAACCGGGGCGCGCGCGGCAGTTACGCTTTGGGATCCGGCAATGGTCCCCGTGATCTCCTCGTTCAGAAGGCCGCCAGAGGCCTTGCGAAGGCCGCTCATCAGTCCGGTACCCTCCCAAGTGATGGACTCGACCGGCAGTGGCGTCCATGCGGAACCATTCTTGAAATAAGCGCCGGGGCTGCGGGAGCTCGGACTTGACACGGCCGGCTGCGCCTGAACCGGCGGGCTGACCGGCTGGGGCGCGGGTTGGACCGGGGCGGCGACGGTTCCGCGATAGTTGGCGCGCACCGCGGCGATTTCGCCATCGGTAGCGCCCGCGGCGCGCAGGGTCTTCTCCGACTGGACCGTCAGTTGGAAGTCCACGCCCCGCGTCTTGATGGCGCTGATCAGTTCGCTTTCCTTGAGACCGCCGATCTTGAGCGCATCGGTCAGGCCCTTTTCCGAGATGGGCTTCGCGGAGGAGCCCTGGGCCATAGCCAGAACCGGCAGCAGGACGGCGACGAGCAGCGCGATGGGCAGGAAACGGGCAACAAAACGCATGGCGAAAGATGGAAGTCTGGTGCTCATTGTTCTCACTCGTCCAGAGCCTTCAAGGACTTTTCGTGTTTAGATTCCTTGGGTTTGGGTGACTGTTTGGCGCCGTTGCCTGGCGGCTCGGTGGGCGGGCTCGTCTGCGGCGGCTGGGTGGGAGTTGCAGCGGCGGGAGGCGGCGCGGGCGGAGTAACGGCAACGGGAACAGGGGGCGGAGCTGGCACGGGTTGGGGTTGGATCACCGGCGGTTGCGGAGGGTTGTTGCCGTCGACATTCTGCGCAGGGCGCCGGGCCATGCCGGCGACGACGCCGATGCCGACAGAAAGAAAAACAAAGGCCACGGCCGCCGCGATCTTCCAGTTGGCTTTCAGCCAGGGCGCCAAGCCGGACAATCGGAAAACCGGTGCGGCAGCAGGAAGGTTGGCTGCCGGAGCAAAACCGGAAACCGTTTGGGGCGCGGCCATGTTGGGCATCTCACCGGGAGTAAACTGATGGCCGGCGGTGCCCATCTCCTTGACAGCGCCGGCGCCGACCAGATCCACCACGTCCTTCTTGGCGATGGTGAGGTTGCCGGAAGCGGTTGCCAGCGCGGCGGCAAAGGCGTCGCAAGATTGGTAGCGATCGTCGGGGGCCTTGGCCATGGCTGTGCGCAGGACCTGTTCGACGGCCGGAGGCGCGTTACAGCCCATCTCGCGCAGGGCGGGCAAGGGATCGCGCAGATGGGCTTTCATCAACTCGAATTCGCTCTGGCTCTGAAAGGGCAGGCGGTTGCAGAGCATCTCGAAGAGCACCACGCCGAGCGAATAGATATCGCTGCGCGGGTCGGCGGGCTTGCCTTCGATGCGCTCCGGCGAGATGTATTCAATGGTGCCGATGAGGCGGCCTTCGGTGGTCATGCGCGGAGCCGCGACCATGCGCGAGATGCCGAAGTCCATTACCTTGATGGTGCCCCAGGTGGTGAGCATGATATTGGCCGGCTTGATGTCGCGATGCACGATGCCCATCTCGTGGGCGGGCTCAATAGCTTCCAGGATCTTCGCGGCCAGGGGAACAGCAATCTGCCAGGGCAGCGCGCCGCGCTCGCGCTCGATGTTCTCCAGGGTCTTGCCGGGCACATACTCCATCACCATGAAGAAGTTCTCCCCCTGCTGGGTGAAGCTGTACAGGGTGGCGATCCCGGAGTGATTGAGCTTGGCGACGGTGATGGCCTCGGAGCGGAAGCGGTCAAGCAGATTGGGCTGGCGGGCAATCTCCGGGCGCAGCATTTTGATGGCGACTTCGCGCTCGATCATGGTGTCGACGGCCTTGTAGACCACGCCCATGCCGCCCTCGCCCAGTTCATCCACGATCCTGTACTGGCCAACCATCGAACCGATCATATCCGCCATGGTGAGTTGCCCTCGTTCCGCCGATCTAAATCTCTGGTTTATGGCTTTCAACTGTCAGTTTTTGTTGTCCAACGGCCGCAACTCGGCAATCGCTACAGAGATATTGTCGCCTCCGCCGCGCTCGCGCGCAATGTCGACAAGCTGCCGGCAGGCGTTCAAGGGCGATTGGATGGCCGCAACCCGGCCAATCTCTTCGTCTTCGATCTCGCCGTACAGACCGTCCGAGCAGAGGAGAAAACGGTCGCCGGCCAGCAAATGCATGGGCTCCGTCCAGGTGGAAATCTCGACTTGCTCGCGGCCCCCCAGCGAGCGGGTAATGACGTTCTTGTCGGGATGATGGCGCGCCTGCTCCATCGTGATCTGGCCCAAGGTGACCAGTTCCATGACCGCGGAGTGGTCCTCGCTCAACTGGTAGATGCCGCCGTTACGGATGAGATAGAGCCGGCTGTCGCCCACGTGGGCGGAGTAGCCCAAGCCGTCCTGCAACAGAAGCGCCGTGCATGTGGTTCCCATGCCACGCTCCGAGGCCTCCTCGAGGGACTGCTTGTGAATCGAGGCGTTGGCCTCGAGGAAGGCATTTTTCAGGTGTGCGGCGGGTTCGCTGCGCATTTTGGCAAAGGCGTTTTCCAGGGTTGCGATGGCGGCGGCGCTGGCCACTTCGCCGGCATTGTGCCCGCCCATGCCGTCGGCAACCACAAGCAGAACGCGATCGCCGCGGCTGTTGTTGCGTTCGCGCAGAATGCTGACGCAGTCTTCGTTGTGTTCGCGCACACAGCCCACGTCGGAGAGGAACTCGGCTTCGATGAGAAAGCGCGGAGGGACAAGTTCGGCAGGCGGCTGAGGCGTCGCGGCAGGCGCGGGTGTGGAACGGAAGCGATCGAAGAAACTCATGGCTGGGGTGCGCTCCTTTGCATGGTAAAGACAAATTCCGCGCGTTCGCCGATGTCGAACTGCACGGGCAGATCGGAGAAGCCCGGCTGGCGCAGAGTGAGAGTGACGGAAGTACCGAGGCCGCGGGTGAGCGCAAAGGGCGTTTGCCCCAGAAGCTTGTTTCCTTCCCAGACTTCCGCGCTGCCCTCAACCACATCGACAATCACCTGCCGGGACTCGGCCGTGCTGGTAGCAGGCGGGGGACTGGGCGGGGGCAGGTTGCCATGCGCAGCGTGCGGAGGGGGCTTGGGGAGAAAGAGCAGAACGGCGGCCAGAATCAAGAGCGCGGCCGCGACCCCGGCGGCGCTCCGCTTCAGGCGCCGGGAGGGGAGCAAGCCATCGAGCAGGGAGGCCAGTGCGCCGGCAGCCGGCAAGGCCAGACGCCAGCCGGAGCCGGGACCGGCCGCGAGCGGGATCCGCTCCAGGTCCTGCTTGACGGCCAGCATGGAGGGGTAGCGATCCTGAGGCTTGCGGCGTAGGCAGCGAGCGATGATATGCTCCATCTCCGTGGGGATGCCGGGCTTCAGAACCGTGGGCGGGGTGTAGGTTGCCCGCATGATTTTGGAGAACAATTCCATCTGCGTGGAACCCTCGAAGGGGAGGGTGCTGGTGAGCATCTCGTAGGCCAGCACGCCGAAGGACCAGATGTCGCTGGCGGGGACGGCCTGCTCGCCGCGGGCCTGTTCGGGCGAGATGCTCTGAAAGCTGCCGATGACAAAGCCGGCCGTGGTGAGGCGCGCAACCATCTGGTGGGTGGCAATGCCGAAATCGAGCAGCTTCAATTCGCCTTTCGAGTTGATCTTCAGATTCGCGCTCTTGAGGTCGCGATGCACGATGCCTTGCGCATGAATGTACTCGAGCGTGGTGGCGCAGGAGCAGAAGATGGGCACGGCATCCTCAATCTTCCAGGGGCCGCGGGCGGCTGTGATCTCTTGAATGGTCTGGCCGTCAACGTATTCCATGACGATCACCGGCTTGCCCTGAAATTCGATGAACTCATAGAAGGCGGCTACGCCCGGATGATGCAGGTTGGCCTGGATACGGGCCTCGTTGAGGAAGCGCTGGACGAGGACGGATTCCCCCCCGCTGAAGTTGAGAATCTTGATGGCTACGGTATGGCCCAACAAGGTATGGACCGCACGGTAAACCTGCCCCATGCCGCCTTCACCGAGATAGCCGGTAACCTGGTAGTCACCGATGACGGCATTGAGGTACGGAGGCATCGTGCGGTCCTGCCCATCGTTACTTCGTCTGGGTTACTCCCATCAGTTCCATGCCGTAGCGGATGGGCACGGCGAAGGTAATGGTGGTGTTGCCTTGTGATTTCATGGCGGTGAAGATGCCGATCACCTTGCCGTTTTCGTCAAAGACGGGCCCGCCGCTGTTGCCGGCGCCGGTGGTGTTGACCGCCAGTTGGTAGTAGTCGCCAAAGGTGCTGTAGATCGCGTTGTCGGGGCTGTTGTTGGCGCCATTGCGGATTACTCGGCCCACGTTGCCGTCGCTGACGGTCGGACTGGGAATGGTGTCCTCCACGGTGCCCTGGGCGAAGACGTCCTTGGAGCCAACTACCTGCACGATCTGCGGCGCGACACCGGGATAGCCCATCACCACCACCCTGGCGCCAGGCTGTATGGTGTCGTAGTTGTCGTTCAAGTCCACTTTGCGCAGCGCGGTGGGCAGTTCGATCTTGAGCATGGAGACATCGACGGCATCGGAACTGCGCGCTACTTGGGCGGGAATGCGGATGCGGTTGCCCGCCAGGGTCACGTTCAATACGTTGTTATGGCCCTGCACCTGATTCGGGAAACCGATGGAGTCCTGGATCACGTGGAGATTGTCCAGGCTGAGCTTGCCCTCAATCACCAGCTTGGCCTGCGCGGGAACCCAGGTGGGGAACGAACTTGCCGCGATCCCCCGGAGCTGCAATTGATTGCCGCTGGGAACCAGCAGGATGCCGGCCTGGTCGTTATGCACCGTCCAGCCTTCATAACTGGTATTCCAGCCCTCGCCCACGTGGCGGTTGGTGAGGATAAATCCGTCGCTGCTGACGATGAGGCCGCTGCCGGACCCAGTCTCGCCAATGGGCACATAGTCACCGCCGCCGTCGTCGGTGGAGAGGACCGGTTCGACCTTCCCGTTCAATTGCAGGAAAAGGGGCAGCAAGTTGGCGCCGCCTTGCACAATAGGAACGGTCTTCTTCTTGTTCTTGGGGTCGGGCTGGGAGTTGGCAAGGTAGACCTGGCTGAGCGGACGGCTGGTTTTGGCGTCCAGCAGATTCCAGGAGAGCTCAATATAGACCACCGACGGCGTGTTCGCGGATGCAATCTGCGCCGAACTCAGTTTGTTGTTGACGGGGTTGGGGTTAACGTAAACGGTCCCCTGCTTGGGCCGGGTGAGGAAGTAAGCGGTCACGCCGCCGATGACGGCCAGCAGCACCAGTGATACGACCACCATCTGGGTGCGGCCTTCCTTCTTGGTCTGCGAGATCATGCGCTCCACCGTGGCCTTGCCCACCGTGGTGCTGCCATAGGCGACCGGTGCGGCGGCCATGGGCGGAGGCGGCGGGATGAACTGGGCCGGCGGGGGCGGCGGGACAGGCTGGTAGGGCGGCGTGGCGGCGGCAACGGGCGAAATGGCTTCGCGCGTGGGCATGCTGACCGGCGTCTCGGCCAGGCGGGTGGCCTTGGAGAGAATCGGACGGGGATTCAGATCGAACTGAATCTCGGGACCGCCGGCGCCGAATTGGATGATGTCGCCGGGGGTCAGGCGGGTGGGAGTGTAGATGCGGTGCTTGTTGACGAAGGTGCCGTTGCTGCTGCCCAGATCGTTGAGCGCGATTTCGCAGGGATCGACCTTCTCGACAACGATGCGGGCGTGTTTGTGGCTGACCAGGTCGTCGCGAGTTTCATCGTAGCGCACGTTGCAATCGGCATCGCGGCCGATGAGAAACTCTGCATTGCTGGTGGCCGGAAATTCCTCGACCTGGTTTGCCTTGCTTGAATTCTGATGCCGAAGAACGATCTTGACGTCCATAGCCTCTTCCCTCTCTCAAGAGCCGCCCAGATTTGCGCGCCGCGGCAAGATCGGACAGAACAAATTGCCACGCACAAGCCAGCTCTACGCGTGCCGAAGCACGGATTCTTTGAGTGATACGGAACATACCCCATGGTTCCCCGTGGTGTCAACCGGAAACCGATGAATACAGTCGTGTTGGAGGGCACCTTACGCACCTCCATCAAGGGCGGCTTCCTGGGCACTGAAACCACATTCAATTGACGGCCCATTCACGTGACGGCCCATTCACCGTCTAAGTTTCAGGGCTGCTCGCGATTTCGCCGCGCCGGGTCTTTGCCGATCCAGGTCACAACGGCGGCTCCGTCGGCGATCGACCGAGAGAAGAATCCCCGGCTTGGCTTGTGCCATGAAGAAGCGTGAGCTCTATGCTGTACGGAAGATGAGGGCATCGAACGCGCGTTATCGCTAAGGCATCCGGACTTCAGCTGACCGGTTGTTCGATCGAGACCGGTTGGCTTTCGGCAATTTCACTCAGCAATCTGTCGGCCGCCAACCTGAGATTCTCCATTTCGTTCCGCACGGAAGCCAGGTCCCCTGCGTTCGCAGCCTCTTCCAGCCTGGAGGCCAGCTTCTGAAGCTGTTCTCCGCCTGCATTGGCGGCCAAACCCTTGATGGTGTGCGCGTGCCGGGCCGCCGTCAGGGCGTCGCCTGCGCGCAAGGAATCTTCCAGCCATTGGATCTGATGGGGAAGGTCCGCGCGGAATGCATTGAGAATCAATGTGACCAGAGACTCGTCGCCCAGCATGCGCTCGGTCAATCCCTTGCGGTTGAAATTGACGGCATAGTCCTCAGCCAGCAGAATGCGCGCGTCCGCCTTCGAGCGTCCCTCCGGCGCCGGGTTGGGAGTTTCTGTCTCCGGTTCCGCGGGCCCGGGAGTAAGCCCGCGCCGCAGGATGCGCAGCAGTTCGCTGCGCCGTACAGGCTTGCGCAGGACCAGCGATGTGCCGGGCTTGCCGTCAATCGCTTCGCCCGGCCGGGCGCCCATTGCAAGCAGCGTTAAGATCACTGTGCCGCCCGCCGCGGCCGCCGCACGGACGCTCCGCGCTGTCACGAAGTCATCCATTTCCAGCGTCCTCAAATCGATGAGGGCCAGGTGGAACGGCAGGTTATCGGTGATCGCGGTTTGCAGGCTTTCAAATGCCGTTTGCGCGGTGAACGCATGCGTTACATTCATGCCCCGGGCTTCGAGCTGCCGCTGGAGCATCTCGATAAGGCTGGTGTTGCCATCCACGATCAGGGCGCGCGCGCCGGAGATATGCGCGCGCAGAGGCGGCTCGGCGGCAGGCGCGGTATCGGCCATGCGCAGGCGCGCGGTAAACCAGAACTCCGAGCCATGGCCGGGTTCGCTGTTCACGCCGATGCTGCCGGCCATCATCTCCACCAGTTGCCTGCTGATGGCCAGCCCAAGACCGGCGCCTCCCATGCCGCGCGTGGCAGAAGAGTCCACCTGCGTGAACTTGTCGAAGATGATCGGCTGCTTGTCCGCGGGGACGCCAATGCCGGTGTCGCGCACCGAAAATCGCAGCAGGAAGTCCGACGCGCCCAGTTCGGCAAGGGAGCAGCGCAGCACGACTTCGCCAAGCTCGGTGAACTTGATGGCGTTGCCGAGCAGGTTGACCAGGATCTGGCCCAGGCGCCCCGCGTCTCCCAACAGGAGCTCCGGCACGCCGGGATCGACGCTTGCGACCAGCTCGAGGCCCTTGGCCTGCGCCAGCGTGGCCACGGTCTCTGCCGTGCGCTCGATCAGATCCGGAAGATGAAACTCGGCTTCTTCCAGCACCAGCCTGCGGGTCTCGATCCTGGAGAAGTCCAGCACGTCGTTCACGAGTTGCAAGAGTGCTTCGCCGGAGGCGCGGGCAGCCTCCACATACGATCTCTGCTCCTCCGTCAGCCTGGTGTCGAGCAGTTGGCCGGTCATGCCAATCACGCCGTTGAGCGGCGTGTGAATCTTATGGCTCATATTGGCCAGAAACTCGTTTTTGGCCGCATTGGCGCGATCGGCTGCGCTGGTTGCCTCGCGCAGCTTCTGCTCGTCTTCGAGCTGCTTCCGGATGTCGCGAACGATGGAACTGGCGCCGATGAGCCTGCCTTCGGTATTGCGGATGGGAGAGATCGACAGCGAAGCCGGAATGACCGTACCATTCAGCGCGATCATTCTTACTTCAAAAGGCGGAAATGCTTTTCCCTGGCTCACCGCCTTGAGGATTCCGCGGGATTTCAACTCCTGGCCGGGAGCCATGAGGCGGAGCAGGCTCTGGCCAAGGATTTGTTCCCGGGTGTAGCCAAGCAGAGTCTGGGCGCCGGTGTTCCAGCTCCGGAGCGTGCCTTCCACATTGGTTGAAAAAATGGCATCGCCGGAAGACTCGACGACCGAGGCAAGCAGCGCTTGCGCCTTCTCGGCCTCAAATTCGCGCGTCACGTCGCGCACGAACATGGAGAGCGCGCTCACCTCTCCTTTGGTGTCGCGAATCAGGGAGGTGGTGGCTGAGACGCGGATCTTTTCCCCATCCTTGCGCAGGCCGAAGCCTTGACGATGTGCGGTCTCACCGCCTCGTATCACCTCTTCGGCGTAGCGGGCATCGCTTTCCTTGCGTTCCGGAACGGCGATGAGGGTGAGAGGCTGGCCGATCGCTTCGCTGGCGGCAAATCCAAACATTCTTTCCGCGCCGCAGTTCCAGGTGAGAATGATTCCGGCGGGCGAACAGGCCAGGATCGCGTCCTCCGAACTTTGCACCAGGACGGAGAGGAAGGCCTGTGCCTCCTGGGCGGTTTGCCACCCGCTCAGGTCGCGGGTCGAGGCCAGGCAGCCCTCGACCTTGCCGTCGCAGCCGCGAATGGGAACGACGGTGACTTCTTCGGTGTAGTGGGTTCCGTCTTTGCGGCAGTTCGCCACCTCATCCTGCCTGCGATCGCCGCATCGAACCGATGCCAGAATCTCATGCATCAGCTGCTGGGAATCATGACCGCAGAACAGGCTGGGCAGCTCCCGGCCGATCACCTCGTCCCGGCAGTAGCCGGTGATCTCCAGCCAGGCCGGATTGACGAAGCAGACGGCGCCGTCCAATCCGGCAATGACGATGCCGCGCGCCGCAAGCTGGGCCGATTCCTCAAGGCCTGCCGCGATAAGCATGTCGGCGTTGAGCGGCAATTCTCACCTCGGGGCATAGATTCATTTGCTTTATCGGCGCAAAGCAGCGGGCCCCTACCCGGTTTGCCGCCGCGGCAGTTACGAAAGAGGGGCGGGAGATCGCTGCGCACCACGGTAAAGATTGCGACCGCCCAGATGGCCGAGGGATGCCACTGCCTATATCGGAAAGCGCGTGCCGGACGGATCCGCCGCCGTGGAGAAGCGTGTCCGGGGGCGGTCAGGCGCACCCGTGCCCTTCGATTTGTGGGAAATAGAGGGCGCGAATGCTGCTAGAATCTTGCTTTCCGGCTCAACCGCGCCGCCCAGTTTCGAGCGAAAGAAGGCCTCGACCGTGTCTCATGACGC
Organism: Acidobacteriaceae bacterium; assembly: GCA_003165005.1. GTDB lineage: Bacteria > Acidobacteriota > Terriglobia > Terriglobales > Acidobacteriaceae > Telmatobacter. The sequence goes on from PLSB01000323.1 coordinate 36,530, forward strand.
CTCAATAAAATCAGTATCTTACGCCGACGCCGGCGTGGACATCCGCGGCGCCGGCCAGGCCAAGGAGCACATCAAGTACCTGGCGCAAAAGACTTTTAACCGCAACGTGCTGGGCGGAATCGGCAGTTTCGGCGCGCTTTTCCGGCTGGATCTGCAGCGCTGGAAGAACCCCATTCTGGTGAGCTCGGCCGACGGCGTGGGCACCAAGCTGAAGGTGGCCTTTGCCCTGGGACTGCACCAGACGGTGGGCATCGACCTGGTGAACCACTGCGTGAACGACATCGCCGTGCAGGGGGCCGTGCCGCTCTTCTTCCTCGATTACCTGGCCACGGGCAAGCTCGATGGCGACGTGATCGAGAGCGTGGTGAGCGGGCTGGCCGACGGCTGCAAGGCCAACGGCTGCGTGCTGATCGGCGGCGAGACGGCGCAGATGCCNNTTCCTCGATTATTTCGCTTGCGGCAAGCTCGATCCGGCGGTGGGTGCCGCTGTGGTGAAGGGTATCGCAGCCGCCTGCAAGGAGGCCGGCTGCGCCCTGATCGGCGGCGAAACGGCACAAATGCCCGGCTTCTATACCGACGGCGAGTACGACCTGGCCGGCTTCATTGTGGGCGCCGTCGATCGCGACAAGTTGGTGACGGGCGCGGGCATCAAGGCGGGCGATGTGCTCATCGGCCTGCCCTCGACCGGCCTCCACACCAACGGCTACTCGCTGGCGCGCAAGCTGCTGTTCGAAGTGGGCGGCTACAAACCCACGCAGTACGTCACGGCGATCAAGGAAAAGGCCGGCGCGGCGCTGATGAGAACGCACCGCAGCTATCTGCATGTGATCCAGAAGCTGGTCGCGGGCGGGCTCACCGCGGGCATGGCGCACATCACCGGCGGCGGCATTACGGAGAACCTGCCGCGCATTCTGCCCAAAGGCGTCACCGCGCAGATCGAAATCGGCTCCTGGCCGGTGCTGCCCATCTTCGAGCACCTGCGCGAATTGGGCAACGTGCCGCAGGAAGAGATGATGCGCACCTTCAACATGGGCATCGGGCTCATCGCGGCCATTCCCGCAGCCAAGTTTACCCGCGCCAAGAACCTGCTCGACCGCGCCGAGGAGAAGTTCTACCTGATTGGCCGCGTGGTGAAGGGCGAGCGGCGGGTGCAGTACACGTGAGTCGGTCTTTCGGAGGGAGCAGGGGCCTTTAGGCCCCTGAGTCGCGCGAACAATGAACGTGGGGCTTTTAGCCCCGGAAGGGACTCTTGGAAGCCGCCCACACGAAACCGATCATCCGCCTCGGCATTCTCGTTTCCGGTCGGGGTTCCAACTTCAAGGCCATTGCTCGCTCTATCGACGAAGGCCGTCTCCCCGGCGTCAAGATCGCGGTCGTGATCTCAAATGCACAATGCCTCGCTCTCAGTGCAGCAGGCCATATGGCAATCAATAACGCAGTCCATATTTCGAAAGGCCGCGCCCGCGCTGAACAGGAAGCAGATGTGCTCCGCACCCTGAGGGCAAACCACGTTGATCTCGTCTGTCTCGCCGGCTACATGCGTCTGCTCTCGCCGGAGTTCGTGGCCGCATTTCCCCATCGCATCCTCAACATTCATCCCTCGCTGCTCCCGGCCTTCCCCGGTCTCGACGCGCAGCAGCAGGCCTTCGATTACGGCGTGAAAGTCGCGGGCTGCACGGTGCACTTTGTCGACGACGAGTTGGACCATGGCGCGATCGTCTTGCAGCGGGCCGTTCCCGTGCTCGAGACCGACGACGCGCACGCGCTCGCCGACCGCATCCTCGCCGAGGAGCACATTGCGTACACCGAGGCAATCGACCGCGTGGCGAGCGGCGACTACGAGATTCGCGGCCGCCGGTACGTAAAGGCAGGGACCAGGGGACCGGGGGAACAAGGGAACAAGTAGGACCCGGCCCTGTTTCCCGCTCCCTTCCTAGTTCGCTTCTTCACTCCGTCACTTCTTCACTTTTCTCCCTGTCAAGTCCACGGCCCCGGGGACCATCCAGTAACTCTTTGATTCTTAAAGAACTCTTTCCCGCGCGGCCCTTTGCAGAGAATTAGCACCGAATCGCCTACTCTTAAAGACAAATAGACAACCAGCGGCAATCAAGCGCCGGGCGATGGGCGAGACCCTCCCCCCTGCGGTTCCTGCATTCGTCTGCTTTTCTCTCCGATGGAGCAGGCAGCATGAGTCGAACCGCAGCCATGGATGGCGTCGCGGCGCACGCTCCAGGGGAAGTAAGAGCGGCTTCCTCTGGAGCGCGGGACCGCTGTTGTCTCTCTGGGGCGGCTCTCCACCGGGTGCCAAGACCGGAACCACGGCAACATCCGGGTTTGAGAGCCGCTCATGGACCATGCGCAGGGCCGGCGCCGGGTGCAACGCCGGCCCGCGCAGGAAGGCTCTCTGGGCGTAATTGCACTCACCCACGTACCGTGCTTGCCGCGGCGAAACGAAGCGGCGCGAAGGAGTTTGACCATGAATCTTTTTCGGAATATCTGGAATCAACCCAAGACCTCGGCCGCGGGGCTGCTGATTGCAGTGGTCAGCATTGCCGGAGTGCTGTCGCAGCAGGGCATCTCGCTGGGCAAGGCAGGAACCGGCACCGTGGTCTCGCTGGTGACTGCGTTGGCCACGGCCTTGCTGGGATTGCTGGCCAAGGATCCTGAAGCCGCCAGCGGGCAATCGACCCGGCAAAGCGGCGCGCCGAATACCAGCGTAAAGCTGGGCGTGTGGATGCTGATCGCGCTGCTGGTCCCGCTGCCCTGGATGCAGGGCTGCTCGGGAGTCACCGTGGCGCAGGACATTGTGAACTGGACGCCCGCTTTGCAAAGTGCAGTGGCCACGGTCGACTCGACCGCCTCGCTGCTGGCGCCGCCTGACGCGCCGATCTTCAGCGCCGCGACCTACGGATTCGATGCGGCCTCGAACCTGCTGGTGGCGCAGGCCAAGGCCTATCTGGCCAATCCCTCGGCCAGTGCGCTGCAAACGCTGCAGACGCAGGTGGTCACCTTCCAGCAGCAGGTGAGCGCGGCGCTATTGCAAGCGGTGAAGATTGTCGATCCGGCCGGCCAGGCCCATGCGCTCTCGGTGCTTCAGGCCGTGGCCACCATCGTAAACACGATTTTCGCGCTGGTGGCTTCGATTTCAAGCAAAGCGGCCATGGCCAGGATGTCCGCAGCCACCGGCGTCAAGCTCGCCATGCTGCGGCCGTATCTCGACGAGACTCGCGCGGCGGAGATGGTTGCGGCGCACTACAACGAGCCGCTGACCGTGGCGCGGATGCAGGTGGTTCGGGCGGAGCAGATGGAGATGAACGCCGGCTTCTGAAAAACAGGTGTAAGGTGTCAGTGGTCAGTTTTCAGTTGTCAGTTGTCAGTTGTTCCGACGCTGAAACCAATCGGGCCGCTTCAGTTCCGAGGCGGCCCGACCTCTCTGTTTCCCCAATCGCTCGAAAACACACTACGAATTCGTATCTCCCGCCACGCCCAGAATCAGTTTGATCGTCATGCGGTGCTGGCCGCGCACGATGGTCACGCTCACGGTGTCGCCCGCCTGGTGCTTTTCCATGATGGCGTTGATGTCCTGCGGGTCTTCGACCTGCTGGCCGTCGATGGCGACGATCAGGTCGCCGCCCAGCATGATGGGCGTGTTGCCCACGTAGGCCTGCTCGTTGCCGCCGCGCAAGCCCGCGCGCTCAGCGGCTCCGCCGGGGAGAACGTGCTGGATGAGGACGCCGGAATCGGCGGCGAGGCCCATCTGCGACGCGAGATCGGGACCAATGGCAAACGAGAGGATACCCAGCGAGGGCCGCTTGACGCGCCCGTACTTCAGCAGATCCGCGAGCACCGCCTTGGCCGTGTTGAT
>PLSB01000303.1 GCA_003165005.1 Acidobacteriaceae bacterium
AGATGGAAACTCCGAACGCTTACGGATCTGAAAAAGCCACTTGGCCTTGTGCATTCTGTCAGGAGCAGAATCGAAAACGCTGTAGCTCGAAGCAGCCAACGCCTCAATACAGGTGGAAATCGACCTCAACGGTGATAATCACGGCCACCGGCGTCTTGCCGTCTTTGAGGGCCGGCTTGAATTTATACTTGCGCACGGCTTCGATGGCCTTCTCGTCCAGTCCCATGCCCAGGGTACGGATCACGTGGATATTCTGGGGGTTGCCCTGGGCATCGACGATGACCGAGATCAGGCAGACGCCCTGGTACTTGGCGCGACGGGCTTCGTCGGAGAACTCGGCTTCTTCCTCGTGGATGAGAAGCGGCTTGGAGATGCCGCCGCCGACCTGGTAGACTCCGCCGCCCGCGTTGCCGCCGTATCCCGGACCATATCCGTTGCCCTGCCCGGAGCCAAGGCCGCCGCCCGAGCCGGTTCCCATGCCCGCGCCGCTGCCGCTTCCCGCCGACAGCGTAACGTTCGACGAGTTGTGCACGCCGATCATCGGCATATTGTTGTCGGGCAACTGGAGATTCTGCTGCACATTAATGCTCGGCGGCTCGGGCAGTTTGGGGTGATCGATGGTCTGCGGCTCGACAGGCGTGATGGGGTCGGGCGTCTTCTGGGGTAGCTTGCCCTTGTTGGCTTCGATCATGCTACGGTCGCCGCCGCCGCCCCCGCCGCCCGCCAACTTGTCCTTCTGGGGCCCCTGATACTCGCCCACGTCGATGTTCGTGGCCAGCAGCGAAGGCTTCACCGCCTCGATCACCTTCCTGCCCAGGACAAACAGCAGGATGCAGAGGATGGTCAGGTTGACGGTGGTCGAGATCCCGATGGCCCAGGGATTGGGCTTGACGGCCATCCGGTCGGGCACCGGAATAGGCTCGGAGGTCAACTCGAGAGGCGGAAGCTTGACCGGGAAGAACACGTCCCGGATGTTCTCCCAGAGCCCCGCCCAGATGGGCCTTTCGTCGAAAGCGGTCCCCAGGAAGGCATCCAGCTCGTGGCCGGACGTTGGCGTTACGCCACCCAGGTCGATCTTTTCTTCCGCTGTCATTTTGGTTGGTTCTATGCCCTTATTGCCGCCAGTGGGGGGCTGCCGTTGCCTGTCCGGGAGCGCGCCCGTGACAGCGCCTTTTACTCATTATGCTTTACCGCGCCCTTCCTTGTCTTGGGCTCGGTAAGCAACGATACGACCGGCTGCGGCCTCCACAATCCCGTATTCGACTTCTGCCGCGCTTCTATCAGCAATAGACGCTTCAGCCGCCCGGTTTGTTACCCAGGAAAATCTTCTCCCTGCGATTTACACTAGAGAATGAAGAAGATCGCAAATGAGAACGGAGCTACGATGTCCAGTGCGCCGGAGCTGAAGGCGACGCTTACCCTGCCCCAAACCGCCTTCCCGATGAAAGCCAATCTGCCCCAGAATGAGCCGCTTCGGCTCAAACACTGGGCCTCGCTCCGGCTCTACGAGGAGCTGCGCAAAGCCGGCCAGGGCCGGCCGGTTTACCTGCTGCACGACGGCCCTCCCTACGCCAACGGACCCATTCATCTGGGCCACGCCCTCAATAAGGGCCTGAAGGATTTCGTGGTCAAATCGAAGACCATGGCCGGCTACGACGCGCCGTACGTGCCGGGGTTCGACTGCCATGGGCTGCCCATCGAGATCAAGGTGGAAGAGCAGCTTGGCCGCAAGAGGCTGGAGCTGCCGGCGGCGGAGATCCTGGCCGCCTGCCGCGCCTACGCGCAGAAGTACGTGGACCTGCAGACGGAGCAATTCGAGCGCATTGGATGCTTCGGGCGCTGGGACCGGCCCTACAAGACCATGACGCACGATTATGAGGCCCGGACTCTGGAGGCGTTCTACGGCTTTCTCGAAAAATGCTTCGTCTACCGCGGGCTGAAGCCGGTCTACTGGTGCATCCACGACCGCACCACGCTGGCCGAGGCCGAGGTGGAGTACGAGCAGCACACCAGCCCTTCGATCTACGTGCGTTACCAGCTCACCTCCGATCCGGCGGCCATCGCACCCGGGCTTGCCGGGCGCGAGGTGTTCACCATCATCTGGACCACCACGCCCTGGACGCTGCCCGCGTCGATGGCAGTGGCCTTTCATCCCGATTTTGAGTACGTGGCCCTTGAGGCAGGTCCACCACAAATGCCGGGCGCCCCATCCTTGCCGCAGGCAAGAGCGGGAGACCACGACGCTCCGCCCGTGTACATCGTCGCCGCGGAGCTGGCCGGGCAGGTGGCCGAGGCGTGCCAGTTCGGCCCCACAAAAGAGATCGCCCGCTTCAAAGGAGCCGTGCTCGACAGGGTCACTTTCCAGCATCCGTTTCTGGAGCGGTCCGTCCTGGGCGTGCTGGCCACCTACGTCACCGCCGACACCGGCACCGGCGCGGTGCATACCGCACCCTCGCACGGCATTGACGACTTCTACACCGGCCAGAAGTACGGTCTCGACCCCACTAGCCGCGTCGACGCCGGCGGGCACATTCATGTCGATCCCGAGGCCTGGCCGCAAGCCACCCCGCCGGCCTTCGATGGACTCAAGGTGTGGGCGGCGAATCCCGTCATCGTGGCGCTGCTCGAAGAGCGCCGCGCGCTGATGGCGGTCTCCGATCTCGAGCACTCCTACCCGCATTGCTGGCGCTGCCACAAACCGGTCATCTACCGCGCCACGGAGCAGTGGTTCATTTCGCTCGAAACGCCGATGAAGCGCGCCGACGGATCGGAAACCACCTTCAGACAGGTCGCTCTCGAAGAGATCGATAAGGTGGTCTGGGACCCGGCCTGGGGCAAGGCGCGCATCTCCAACATGATCGCGACGCGCCCCGACTGGTGCATCAGCCGCCAGAAGATCTGGGATGTGCCCATTGCCGTCTTCCTGTGCGAGCAGTGCAAGCAGCCGATTCTCTCCGCGGAGTTGAACCGGGCCGTGGTCGCACTGATCGAGCGCGAGGGCATCGAGGGCTGGCGCACGCCCGCCGCGGATGCCCTGCTGCCCGCGGGCACGGTCTGTGCCCATTGCGGCGGCGCCCAGTTCCGCAAGGAAACGGACATCCTTGACGTCTGGCTCGACGCCGGCGTGAGTTGGTTCGCCGTCTGCGAGGCCGATCCCGAGCTTCGCCAAGCCTATAAATCATTCCAAAACGAGGACGGCACGAAGTGCTGCCACGAAGTGCTGTATCTCGAGGGCGGCGACCAGCACCGTGGCTGGTTCCACTCGTCTTTGTTGACCTCAGTGGCGCTGCGCGGGCGGGCGCCGTATTCGCACGTGGCCACGGCGGGCTGGACGCTCGACGAGCAGGGCCGCGCCATGTCGAAGTCGCTCGGCAACGGCGTCGATCCCGTGGATATTGCCAACAGAATGGGCGGAGAAATCGTGCGCCTATGGGTTGCGTCGGTGGACTTCCGCGAAGACATGGCGGCCAGCGAAAACCT
>PLSB01000260.1 GCA_003165005.1 Acidobacteriaceae bacterium
TTTATGCAGGAGTCAATAGTGGCGGCATCGGCTTCACAGAAACGGCGAAACCGATGAGCCCAGTTCAGTCCGACACCATCAGCTCGCCGGCAACAATGGGGCGCGTGCGCGGCAGGATGCCGCGTGCGGCTGCCGCGCCGAAGACTGCCAGCACGCCAAGGAAAACCACGAGCTTGATGAGGCTGCCGGTTGCGTTCAGCGGCAGCGTCTTCCACAGCACGAGCAGAATGGTTTGCGCCGCGGTGACGGCCCATACCGATCCGTAAAAGTAGCGGCGCTCCCAGCCTTCGCCCTTGGTGGAGCGCCCCACGCGCGGCAGAATGCCCAGGATGCCGAGCAGCAGGATCGCCACGCAGATCGGCGCGTACGCGCAATAGTAAATCTGCTTCATCCGCCAGACGNNTTGGGCTTGTCCTCGTCGAAGCGCAGGATGTAGGGGCGATGCTCCGAGCCGGGCAGTTGCGCGTTGAAGCCGGCGATGCCGGTTCCAACCAGAACCGCGGCCAGCCACGCCCAATTGGCCCAGTGAAATCCGCCGGCAAAGAGGCTGAACGTAAGCGGCCCCGGCGCCAGAAAAAACACCCATATCCAGATGGGCCAGTGCGCCAGGCGGTAGAGATTGGTGTTGCGTTCCCGGATCTTACGCTCTCCGGCGTATTCAAGCTTTCCGCTGTATCCCATGGCCGGAGTCTCGCAAAGCGGGCGAGGGAGAGTCAAATGGCGAGTCAGCAAGTCAGCAAGTCGGCGAGTCAGCCATTCAGTAAGCTACGTCCCTGACCGCATGACGTAGAACCTTCCCGTGCCCCATCCTTTCGCCTTTTTTCTGGCGAAAGGGTGGGATACGACGAAAGCAAAAGACAGATTCATGCTGTCAGAAACCTGGCGTGCGTTCGCAGGTTCGCAAATCTCCCCGGTCTCACTCGCGCGCGAAGGCGGCGACCTTGGGGCCGATCGCGTCCGCGCACTCGAACGGCGCCATGTGGCCGCAACCGGGAAAGACATCGAGCCGGGAGTCCGGAACGGAAATGAGGCGGAACATGGTTTCGCCCTGCGCGAGCGGCGTCACGCGGTCGAGCGATCCCCAGACCAGAAGCACGGGCATTTTGAGTTGCGGCAAATCGCTGTCGATCACGTCCCGCGCCGTGAGCATGGAGGCGAGGGCGCGCTGGGTGACCCATCTGTTGCGCCGAAAATTGCGCAGGATGTCGCGCGCCACAAACGCGGGAATGGGCTGCGGCTGCGGCGAGAGTATCGCTTGCAGTTGGCGGAGCTGGTCGACGTTGTTAGGCGTGAAGAGCGCGGTGTCAAACGGCGGCGGGACGTTGAGGCCGGCGGCATTGAAGAGCATCAGGCGGCTGACGCGCTCCGGATGCTCTTGGGCGACGAGCACGGCGATCCATCCGCCCATCGACCATCCGCCCAGCTCCACCCGCTTGAGTCCCAGCGCGTCCATGAAGCCCACCACCACGGCGGCCTCGTCGCGCACCGAGTAAGAGAAATCTCTGGGCCGATCGCTGCGGCCGTAGCCAACGAGATCGGGAATGTAGACGCGGAAACCGGATTGGGCGAGATACGGCGCGAGCTTGCCCCAGTACTCTGCCCTGGAGCCGAGCCCGTGCACCAGCACGACCGCAGGCCCGCCGGCCGGCCCCTCGGCGAGATAGTGCACGCGATGGCCTGCAACCTGGACGGTACGGCTCTCGATGCCGGAGAAGTCTTCCTGGACGTACATCCACGCGTTGAAGTAGCTGACCGGGCGAAGGAAGAATCCGGCGGTCGCGACGAGCGCGAGCACGAGCAGGGACCAGAGGATGCGCTTGATCGATTTTCGTTTGATCCAGCGCATGGGACGATTTGTGGCCTTGGTGACGGGATTGGACATCACTTAGCTTCTTTCTGCTTTTTTGAGCGCCTGCGCTCGTTGCCATCCCTTTTCAATGACGCGCACGGTGATGGGATCGAGAGCGAGGGCGCTATGGCTATTCCACTCCGCGCGCTCCACCCAGCGGACGGCTTCGGCGTCGGAGGCTGCGCGCAGCTCGCCGCCGGTGACGCGGCAGAGGTAGTCGGCAATCACGTAGTGGTAGCGAACGCGGCCGGCCTCGCGCCCGGCTTCGCGGTCGGCCTCGCGCCCGATGGGCTCGCGGTGGATACGATCGATGAGTTCGACCAGCTCCAGCGGCTCGACAACGAGGCCGGTCTCCTCGCGCGTCTCGCGGGCGACGCCTTCGACGACCGGCTCGCCCAGTTCCAGCAGGCCTCCGGGCAGCGTCCAATGGCCCTTGAGCGGCTCGTTGCCGCGGCGCACCAGCAGCACGCGGCCTTCGTGAACCACGATCGCGCCCACGCCAACCAGCGGCGTTTGAGGAAATTCGCGTTGTACGTTCGCCATTTTGAAATCCTCATCCCCGCTTCAGCGAGTCAGCAAGTCAGCGTGCGCTCAAGCGCACGTTCGCAAGTTCGCCCGTTCGCAAACCCGGCCGCGCCGGAATCGTCTCTCTCCCGCTATCATCGAATAAAGACGTAGAGGAGCGAAAGATGGCGGAATTCACGCTCAAAATCGATGGCATGCATTGCGGCTCCTGTGTGCGCCGCGTAAGCCAGGCGCTGGCTGCGACTCCCGGCGTGGTGGTGAACGAGGTTCGCGTGGGAGCGGCGCGGCTGACCGCCGCCGAGGAACCCGCGCCAGTGGAACTCGCCATTGCCGCGCTCGCCAAGGCCGGCTACACAGCGCATCTCGAATCCTAACCCATCTGGAGCCTCCGGTGGCCTCAAGCACACGAGAGTCGATGACGCTTCCTGTCCTGGGCATGACCTGTGCCGCGTGCCAGCACCACGTGGAAGAAGCGCTGCGCGCCACGGCGGGCGTAGAGTCGGCGCGCGTGGATCTGATGGCGCATCGCGCGAGTGTGGTCTTCGACGGCGCGGTGGCCACGCCCGAACAACTGGTGGAAGCGATTCGCGGAGCGGGCTACGACGCGGTGCTGCCGCGCCAGGGCGACGGCGCGCGCGTCGAGGATGCTACTGCGGGAGCAACAGTGAAGGCCTGGATAGCGCTGGCCGCCGGTGCCGTAGCGATGCTCGTGGCCATGCCGCTCGAAACGCAGATGAGCGTGCTCGATCTTTTGCTGGTTCGCCTGCTGCCGTGGCTCTACGCAATTCCGGCCTCGTTGCTGCGCGGGTTCCTGCTCGCGCTCACAACGATTGTGGCCGCGTGGGCGGGGCGCGGGATTTACTTAAGCGCTGTGCGCGCCCTGCGCCACGGCGCCACCAACATGAACACGCTGGTGGGCCTGGGCACGGGCGTGGCGTTTCTCTACTCGGCTTACGCGACGCTTTGGCCCGCGCCGGGACGCGCAGTGTATTACGACGCGGTCTTGTTGATTCTGGGTTTTCTGCTGCTGGGCAAGGCGCTGGAGGCAAAGGCGAAGCGGCGGGCCTTGTCTGCATTGGACTCGCTCTCGCGGCTGCGGCCGGCGACGGCGCGGCGTCTCGTGGACGGTGTCGAGACAGTGGTGCCGCTTGAAGAGGTGCGGCCCGGCGACAGCATCGTGGTGCTGCCCGGCGAGCGCTTTCCCGTAGACGCGACGATCCTCGAAGGCCGCACCACGGTAGACGAGTCGATGCTGACCGGCGAAGCCACGCCGCTCGAGCGCGAAACGGGCGGGCGCGTGCTGGCCGGGTCGCTGAACTACGACGGCGCGGTGGTTTGCCAGGCGATGTCGCTCGGCGAGGAAACGGTGCTGGCGCAGATCGCGCGCATGGTCGATCAGGCGCAGAGTTCGCGCGCGCCCATGGAGCGGCTGGCCGATGCGGCGAGCGCGATCTTTGTGCCGGTAGTACTCGGGCTTGCGGCGGTGACGTTTGTGGCGTGGCTGGTGACCGCGCATTCGCTGCCGCTGGCGCTCGCCAACACGGTAGCCGTGCTGGTGATTGCCTGCCCGTGCGCGATGGGACTGGCGGTGCCGGCGGCGCTCACCGTAGCCGTGGGCCGCGGCGCGCAACTCGGCGTGCTCTTCAAGGGCGGCGAGGCGCTGGAACGGCTCGCGCATTTGGACGCCATCGTTCTCGACAAGACGGGGACGCTGACGGTGGGTCGGCCGGTGCTGGAAAAAATGCAGGGCTTGGGAGCCTGTGGTGAAAGTCCGGACGTGAAAGGGCACGACTTCAGTCGTGCCGATAAGGCCGACAGAATCGATGGGGCTTTAGCCCCTGAGGAATCATTTTCAGCACTCTTGGACCTTCACCCAGGACTGCCAGGGACCGGGGATCCCTCGGCTTCGCTCGGGACAGGCTCCGGGACTGCTCAAACAAGAGAGCGCGATCTCCTGCGCATGGCCGCGGCTGCCGAGGAGCGGTCGAATCATCCGTTGGCACATGCCGTCGTAGAGTTTTCCAAGAGCCTCGGCCTGACGTGGGAACCGGCGCAGGAAGTTCAAATCTTCCCCGGCCGGGGAGTTTCGGCGCGCGTGGAGGGGCACGAGTGCCTGCTCGGCAACGAAGCGTTCTTCGGCGAATTCTCGATCGAGCTGCCCGATAACGCAACCGCTCCGGAGCCAGGCGTGACGCGGCTGTGGATGGCCGTGGATGGCGCGGCGGCCGCGTACTTCGATGCGCGCGATGCCCTCCGGCCCGATGCGGCCGCAGCCGTGGCCGCCTTGCGCCATGCGGGCTTGCGCGTGTTGATGCTGACCGGCGACTCGGCCGCCGCGGCGGCGCCGATCGCGCAACAGGCGGGAATTTCGGAAGTCGAAGCCGGCCTCGATCCGGCGCAAAAGTTGGCGCGGATTCGCGCGCTCCAGCAGACTGGCCTGCGCGTGGCCATGGTGGGCGACGGCATCAACGACGCTGCGGCCCTCGCCACCGCCGACGCGGGCATCGCCATGGGCAGCGGCGCGGATCTGGCGCAGGAAGCGGGCGACGTGCTGCTGCTGCGCACGCAGCCGCTGGCCATTCCCGCGGCGCTCGAGCTGGCGCGGCAAACCGTGCGCGTGATGCGCCAGAACCTGGGCTGGGCCGTGGGCTACAACCTGCTAGGGATTCCGCTGGCTGCCGGTGCGCTCTACCCGGCCTTTCACATTCTGCTCACACCGTGGCTAGCCGCGGCGGCCATGGCGCTCAGCTCGGTGTGCGTGCTGGGGAACAGTTTGCGGCTGCGGGGATGGCAGCCGGCTGACAGCCGAATGAAATAGTCAGATAATTGGGATAGAAGGCACGGAACAAAATGAGTACAGTTCTCGCCAATCCAGCGGAGATGATTGCGCAAGGCGCGCCGCGCGTCATTCACAACGACCAGGAACTGGAGGAGTACGCCGGGGCGCTCTTTCAGTTGACGGCTCAGGAGAATCCTTCGCCGGCGGAACAAGAGGCAATCGAGTTGCTGACGTTGCTTGTCGAACGCTACGAGCGCGAACATTACCCGATTCCCTCCGCCGATCCGGTTTCCGTAGTGCGTTTTCTCATTGAGCACCAGAGGCTCGCACAACGCGACCTCACTCCCCAGTTCGGATCGGAGAGCGCCGTTTCCATGTTCCTCTCGGGACAGCGAAGACTGACCGTCGGGCAAGTGAAGAAGCTGGCTGCACGCTTCAAGCTGCCGGCGGAGGTTTTCCTATCGGCCTGATGCGGGCGGTTTTTCCGATGAATCGGACTCCGCCACGCTAAACTAAACGCAGGTTCTGTCCGTGCGCATCCTCACCCGCTACATTCTCGGCGAAATCCTCTCCCTCACGCTCATCGGCTGCGCGCTCTTCACGTTCATCTTGTTCATGCCCTATCTGCCGCACATCCTTGAAGAGGTGGTGCGCTCGAGTTCCACATGGACCGATGTCGCCGAGGTCTTCCTCTTCACGCTGCCCAATCTGCTCAAGTTCACCATCCCCATGGCGGTGTTGTGGGGCGTGCTGCTCGGGCTCAGCCGTCTGGCCGCCGACAGCGAAGTCATCGCAATGCGTGCATCGGGGCTGGGTATCGGCTACTTTGTGCGCGTGGCCTCGATCGTGGCCGTCGCGGGCACGTTGCTGGGGCTGGCCAACTCGCTCTTTCTCGCGCCGCGCGCCAACCAGGCCATCATCGAGATGGAGCAGTCGCTCGCGACTTCGCAGGCGTCGTACCAGATCGAGCCGCGAGTCTTCCACGAGGAATTCAAGAACTTCGTTCTCTACGTGCAGGATGTGCGCGCGGGCACGGGCGCGGCCAACTGGCGCCAGGTGTTCATGGCCGACGTGAGCGACCCGGTGAATCCGGTGATCACGACCGCCGCATCGGCCACCGTGGTCAACGACAATCGCCAGGAGCTGATCATGCGCCTGCGCGACGGCTTGCGCGACGAGACCGTGGCCGACCAGCCGGGTCAGTCGAATATCTCCACCTTTTCCACCACCGACATGCCGCTGGCGCTCGGTCCGCAGAGCGACGTGCACCTGGGCCGCATGGATACGGCGCTCTACGCCATGCCCATGAGCACGTTGTTCGAGCGCATCCACGAGCTGAACGGCAAGCCCGACGCGAAACGCTACCTGATCGAGATGCACAGCCGCTTCGCGCTTCCCGTGGCCTGCCTGGTGCTGATGCTGCTGGGCGTGCCGCTGGGCGCGGATTCGCGGCGCGGCGGAAAGAGCGCGGGCATCGTCTTCACCATTCTGCTGGCCTTCGTCTACTACTTCCTCTCCATGACCGGCACGGCGCTGGGACATCAGAACCGGCTGCCCGCGTTTATTGCCGTGTGGGCCGCCAACATTCTCTTTGCCGCGGCCGGCATCTTTTTGCTGTGGCAGATGGCGACCGGCGGACGCATCCTGAGCGCCATGGCGGCGTGGGCCGCGCGGCTGCCCCGGTTCAAGATTGCCGCCGTGGCCAACTGGTTCCAGCTCACCGGCTTTCTCGGCAAGTTTCAGCCGCGCGCGCAGCGGGCAAACCGCACCAGGCCGCGCGGCGTCTTCCCGCGGATTCTGGACGAATACGTCCTGCGCGAATTCGCGACCATGTTTTTCCTGGTGCTGGCCGGCTTCGTGATGCTGATTATCGTCTTCACCTTCTTCGACCTGGTCGGCGACATCTTGCGCAACCACATCGCGCTTTCCATCGTGGGCGACTACTTGCTGAACCTGACGCCCAGCATGCTTTATCAAATTGCGCCGCTGGCAGTGCTGATTGCCTCGCTGGTAACCTTCGGCGTGATGAACCGCAACAGCGAGATCGTCGCCATCAAGGCCGCGGGCATCAGCCTCTACCGGCTCATGATTCCCATCGTGACCGTCGCCGCGGCGCTGGCCGTGACGTTGTTCCTCTTCGACCAGTACTACCTGCCCCAGGCCAACCGCCGCCAGGAAGCGCTGCGCAACGTGATCAAGGGACGCCCGCCGCAGACCTACCTGCACCCCGAGCAGACGTGGATGATGGGCCAGAAGCCGCAGCCGGGCGAGCCGGGGCGCATCTTCTACTACGAGTTCTTCGATCGCGACCGCAACGAGTTCGCCAATCTTTCCGTCTTCGAGTTCGATCCCGCCACCTTCCAGCTCACGCGGCGCATCTTTTCGAAGCGCGCGGCGTGGGACGCCGATGCGGGCGGATGGGTCTTCGAGAACGGCTGGGTGCGCGACATCGATGGCGCCACCGTGACCGATTACCGCGCCTTCCTGCGCACATCTTTTCCTGAAATCCGCGCCACGCCGGACTACTTCAAGAAAGAGGACCTCGAATCGCAGGAGATGAACTTCGGCCAGCTCGACCGCTATATCCGCGATCTCGAGCAGAGCGGCTTCGACACCAAGCGCTTGAGCATAGCTCTCTGGCACAAGCTTTCCTATCCGCTGATCGCCGTGGTGATGGCGCTGCTGGCCATTCCCTTTGCGCTTTCCATGGGACGGCACGGCTCCATGGCCGGCCTGGCCGTGGCCATTGCCGTGGCGCTTGCCTACTTCGTCGTCGATAACCTCTTCGGCGCCATGGGCAACGTGAATTACTTGCCGGCGGCGATGGCCGCCTGGTCGGCCGATGTGCTCTTCGGGCTGGTGGGCGGCTATCTGCTGCTGCGCACGCCAACGTAGAAGAGCAGGGCTTAAGGCCCAGGGAAAAGTGTAGAGTGTGAGTGTGAGCGCGCCTGACGGATAAAACCACACTCACACTCACACTCACACTCACACGCACACTCACACTCACACTCACACGCACACTCACACTCACACCTGAAACCTCCGTCCCGGCGCGCATCGTGCGAATCGTACAATAGAACCATGGCCCGCGATCTCGCCCCACTTTTCCCCTACATGCGCCGCTACCGCTGGGGATACGTGCGGGGCATCCTGGCCTGCGTTGCGACGAATATTGTCGCCGTCCAGTTCCCCAACATTCTCGGCATGGCCGTGGACGCCATCAAGAAGGGGACGACCCGCGAGCACATTCTGCTTCTTGCCCTGCTTCTCGTCGGCATCAACCTGGTCAAGGGCGTATTCATGTATGCGCAGCGCTGGGTTCTGATCGGCATCTCGCGCGACATAGAGTTCGACCTGCGCAACGACCTCTTCCGCAAGCTCGAAACCCAGGACACGGGTTTCTACCAGCGCTACCGCACCGGCGACATCATGGCGCGCATGACCAACGACTTGAACGCCGTGCGCATGCTGCTGGGGCCCTGTCTCATGTATAGCGTGAATACGATTTTCATGACCGTCTTCGCGCTGGTATTCATGCTGCACATCAGTCCCTGGCTTACGCTGGTGGCGCTGGCGCCCACGCCGCTGGCGAGCATCTTCGTGCAGTACGTCGGCCGCAAGATTCACGAGCGCTTCGAGCGCATCCAGGCCAGCTTTCTCCGACATCTCCGCCCAAGCCCAGGAAAACTACTCCGGCGCGCGCCTGGTCCGCGCCTTCGCCAGAGAGGAATCCCAAATCAGCCTCTTCGAGCGGCTCAATCGAGAGTACATCGCCCGCTCACTCAAGCTGGTTCAGCTCATGGGCATGTTGTGGCCCACGCTGGAGTTCGTTCTGGGCATCGCCATGATCCTCACCCTGCTGGTCGGCGGGCACCAGGTCATCGCCCACCGCATCACCGTCGGCGATTTTGTCGCCTTCAACACATACATGGTCCTGCTCACTTGGCCCATCATCGCCGTGGGCTGGGTAGTGAACATCTTCCAGCGCGGCACCGCCTCGGTGAAACGCATCGACGAGCTGCTCCAATCCGAGCCCGTCATCCGCGGCTCCGCCCGCTCCGCGGTTTCAGGTTTTGGGCACTCCGTGCCTTCGGGCTTCGGGCAGGCGACGGAGGAGACGCTCAAAGGCGAAATCGAATTCCGGCATCTCAACTTCAGTTACGGCGACGGCCCCGGCGCGACGCCCGTGCTCCGCGACGTCTCGCTGCACATCCCCGCCGGGTCGAGTCTCGCCATCGTGGGGCCGACGGGATGCGGCAAGTCCACGCTCGTCAACCTGATTCCGCGGCTCTACGACGCGCCCCAGGGCGCGCTGCTCATCGACGGGCGGCCGGTGCGCGATTATCCGCTCGAAATGTTGCGGCGCAACATCGGCATGGTGCCGCAGGAGACCTTTCTCTTCAGCGAGACGATTCGCGAGAACCTGGCCCTCGGCGCGCCCCATGCCGATGCCGGGGAACTTCTGAAGGCCGCGGAGGCGGCGCACATCCGGCGCGAGTTCGAGGAGTTTCCCCAGGGCTTTGAGACCATGGTCGGCGAGCGCGGCGTGACGCTTTCCGGCGGGCAGAAGCAGCGCTCCGCCATCGCCCGCGCGCTGCTGCGGCGTCCGGCGATCCTGATCCTCGACGACGCGCTGGCCAGCGTGGACACCTACACCGAAGAGCGCATCCTCGGCGGCCTGCGCAACTACACCGCAAACACAACCACGATTCTGATCTCGCATCGCGTGTCGACGGTGCGCAACGCCGACCGCATCGCTGTGCTAGACAAAGGCAGGATCGTCGAACTGGGCGGCCACGAGGAGCTCCTCGCGCGCGATGGATACTACGCCAGCCTCTACCAGAAGCAGCAGCTCGAAGAAGAGCTGACGGTGGCGGGATAAACAGCGGGGCTAGCGGAGTTAGCGGAGTTAGCGGAGTTAGCGGGGGTTAGCGGAGTTGGCGGAGTCATGGGCAGGCAAGTAAGCGAGTTATCAAGTCAGCGGAACTCGTCCCGTGTCCACATGATTCAGTAACTGCCCAAGTGTAGCGCCGGCCTCCTGGCCGGCTGTAGCGCGGACGTCCTCGTCCGCGCTTGTCCATGATGAATTACCAATTCATGTGATCTAAACACTAGCGACAAAAGCGTCGTGAGGGAGGGGCGCCCGGCGGGTCGGCGAGTGCGCAGGGCCGCGGAGGTTACGCCGTCCAGTTGGAGCCGGCGGCAGCATCGGCAGCATCGGCGGCTGAAGGTCGCGACTGCATCATGAGCACGCGCGGCGATGCGGAGTTGATCTCGGGATCGCGGGCCACTTCGCGCCAGGCATCGCGCACGTTGCGGACGCAATCGATGGCGTGCTGGAACTTCAACCTCGAGGCCGACTGCGAGGCCTGCAGAATCTGCGCGAAGATGGCGGCGTAAAACTCGCTGAGCGCTTGCGCCGGGCGTCCGCCAACATCCATGCGCAGCCGCGCCTGCAGGTGAATGATGATGTCGAGCGCGCGCTTGACCGCGGCGCGGCGGGCGTCGGCGTCGCCGCGCTCCACCGCCGCCATGGCGGCATAGAGAAACCGGATGATGCCGTCGTAGAGCGCAACCACGAGGTCGACAGCGCCTGCGCCGTCCAGCGTGTGTTCCCGGTAACCTGCCATCTTAGCCCCACTCCTTCCGCCGTTCTGGTTTCGCGCCGCTCCTCGGTACGCGCGCTGAACTGTTTATCTCAGAAATCTCGCGGCCAGCCAGCGATCTTTTCGCCCGCCGAAGATTGTTCTAACCGCCGGACTGCTGGTTGTAGCCCGTGATCGCCGAGTACAGCTCGTTCATGCCCGCCAATTCGGTCGGCAGTTCCTGCAGAATCTGGTTGGCCTGATTCAGTTCCGTGGTCAGGCTGGATTGTTGCGCCGAGATATAGCTGCCCTCTTTGGAGATGTCGGCGTTGAGCGTGGATTCGATAGTGCTGTTAGCGCTTGCGGCCAGCGAAAGCATTCCCGTGGACGAGCTGGACCCGGCATTGGTGAGCATGTTGGAGAAGCTCTGGCCCCATCCGTTGGCGTTCTGGAAGAAGCTGGCCACGCTCGAATAGTCGCTGTTGAGCAGGGCATCGAGCGAGGTGGCGTCGAAGGTGAGCGATCCGTTGTTATTCACGCTGATGCCGAGCGTGCCCAGGCTGTTGATGTCGGAGGCATTGGCGTAGCTGAGCGTGGCGTTGGTCGTGCTCGTGGTGTCAATGAGGCTGGAACTCACGGTCAGGTTGCCAGGAGTGCCGGAGGTGCCGGATACCAGAGACAGGCTCTGGGAGCTGTCGCCGTTGGTAACAATGGAGGCGGTAACGCCCAGGCCTGAGGTGTTGGTCGTGATGTACTGCTCTAAATCGGCCAGGGTGGCGCCGCCTTCGGCCGTATTCACGGCGCTCATATTGATCGTTTGACTCTTGCCGGCGCCAACCTGGATGGAGAGGGAGCCGGTCAAAGTGTCGCCGGAGTTGGGAATCGACGTCAGCGTGCCCTGTGAGGGTATGGAACTGGTGGCTATCGCGCCGGTGTAGCTCATGGGAATGTTGCTGGCGGCAACAATATTGGAAGTGACCGTGAGCGCCCCTGTCGATCCCGAGGTTTGCGAGGTAAGCGTCAGCGTCGACTCACCCTCGCTCGTGGCCACGCCCGCCGTGACACCGATATTGGCCGAGTTGATGGCCTGCGCCAGAGCGGAGAGCGTGGTTTGCGCGGAGGTCAGCGTAATGGTCTGCGCGGTTCCGCTGCCCATCTGAATCGTGATGGAGCCGGAGAGCGTGGGGTTCAGGTCGTTGACTACCGAGGTGAGCTCGCCGTTGGGATTTTGCGTATTCAGGCTGCCGAGCAGATTCTGCTGCAGCAGGGAGAGCGTGGGCGAGCCGAAGAGCGGCTCGGCGATCCCCGAGCTGTTGTTGCCTTCCTGGGTATTGACGGCGCTGATCAGGGAGTTGTAGTCGGTTACCAGTTGATTGACCGCGCTTTCCACGCCCGTGTTGTCGTTGCCGATGACCACTTGCACCGGCTCCAGGCCGCCGCCGGACTCCGCGGGGCTGGCCGAAAGCAGCTGAAAGGTCACGCCGGGAATAAGATTGCTGACGGTATTCGAAGTGCTGGTCAGATTGACGCCGTCTACCGTCAGGCTGGCGTTCGCGCCGGTGACCGTGGAGGTATAGCCGAGTGCCGTGGCGGGGTCGACCAGGCTGGAGGTGACGGCGAGCGTTCCCGTGCTCCCCGTGGTGCCCGAAGTCAGCTTGAGGCTCACCGTGCCGTCGCTGTTGTTCACAATCGAGGCGTCGAATCCCAGAGTTGAGGAGTTGCTATGAATGTACTGCTGAAGATCGGCCAGGGTCGTGCCGCCTTCGGCGGTGTTGACGGCGCTCATCGCGATGCTTTGCTGGCTGCCGCTGCCCACCGTAACGGCAAGCGATCCCGTCAGTTGCTCGCTGGAGCTGGCGACGGCCGCCAGCAGCGCTGTCGAGGCGATACTGCCGCTGCCCGCCGTAATCGCGGCGCCAAGCGTGTTGCTGGCCGCGGCGGCCAGCGAATTATTGCTGACAACGATATTGCCGCCGGCCCCCGAAGTTCCCGAGACCAGGCTCAGCCGCGAGCCGCTCGCGTCGGTCAGCACGTTGGCCGTGATGCCCAGGCCCGAGGCGTTGATGGCCGAGGCCAGGCCCGCCAGCGTGTCGTTGGAGGAGCCGAGGGTAATGGTCTGCGCCGTGCCGCTGCCCATCTGGAGCGTCACCGAGCCCGACAGAGTATCCGCGCTGCTGGCGATCTCGGCCAGGTAGCCGCTCGAAGTCTCGGCCAGGCTATTGACGACGACACTGTGCGTGCCGGCTGCCGCCGCGGCGGTGGCCGAGGTCAGCTCCAGCACGTTGGTATCGGAGCTCGAACCCTCCTTCTGCGCCAGGATGCCATCCGCCTCCGTCAACTGGCCGATGTCCGTGGAGACATTCGAGAGCAGGCTTCCCAGGTTCGAAATCACCGTATCCTGGCCCTCGAGAGTGCTCAGCTGATTCTTCCAGGGCGTCTCGACGTTCTGCAGGTTCGAGACAATTTCGGCGACCGTCGAGCTCACGTTGAAGCCCGCGCCGCTGGTCGGTGACCCGAAGTCCAGTCCGACTGTACCCATAAAACCCTCCGGCAGGTCTGATGCAGCCTGCGAGCCAACCGCAACCGATGGCGGATAAGAGAAATCTCAGAATCAGCGGAGCTAGCGGAGTTGGCGGCGTTAGCGGAGCTAGATCGGCTCCTTCACAAAACTGCCTGCCAGCTCTTCCGGCCGCCGCGGAGGAAACGGGGCAGCGCCTCATCGCGCAATGCCGCAGTCTTCCTGGCTCCGCTAACCCCGCTAACCCCGCTGATTCCGTTAAGCAAAGAGGGGCATCCACAGGACGCCCCTCTCGGTTTGGCGGGCCCGCAAGCGGCGGACGCGCTGCTCCACCTGACCCCGGCAGCAGGAGATCCGCCGCCGGGAGCTTCGGTGGTTGGCTCCGGCGGCATCTGCTCGATGCGTTAAACGCCGCCGGAGGTTGGGGTGACTCCACCCCAGCGGCCAAAAATCGGTCGCCGGGGGCCCCGGTTATTGCACCCCAGCGGCCAGAGATCGGCCGCCGGAGATTGGGGTTATTGCAGCAGCTTGGTCACTTCCTGCTGCACGCTGTTGGCCTGTGCCAGGGCCGCGATGCCGGTCTGGCTCAGGATTTCGTACTTCGACATGTTCGAGCTGGCCGAGGCATAGTCGGTTGCCTGCACTGCGTTTTGCGCCGACTGCACGTTTTCCTGTTGTGTGCTCAGCACCTGGCTGACGGCGTTCAGGGTGTTGATCTGCGCGCCGATGTAGCCGTCCTGCGCGGCCACGTCGGTGATCGCCGTGTTGAGGCTGGTCAGCGCTGTTTGCGCATCGTTCTGATTGGTCAGATCGGTAGTGCTCAAGCTCTGGCCTGCGAGGTCGGAGTAGCTCATGGTCGCCGTGCCGCCCGCGCTGTTTGTGTCCGCGGTGAGCACTGCGTCAGCACCTGCCTGACCGGTGGCGGTGTCCATAACACCAGTAGTACCGAAGGCGGTGTCTACGATGCCGGTGGTGTAGTACGCAGCCGACGGGGTGTAGGTGAGTGTTGCACCGGCAGCGGTGTCGGCGAGAGAAGCTCCAGTGATGGCCGATTGACCGCTGTTTTGCGTCGTAATCGTCAGAGTTCCTGTGGTGGCAGTGAGAGCGCTAACGACGGTGAACCCGTCGCCTTGGAGCGCAGTCGCCAGAGTGGCCATGGTATCCCCGGCGAGGTTAAGGGTGACGTTCGCGCCGGAGGCGTTCTTGAGGCTGAGAGTTCCAGTGAGAGTATCGGTATTTGAATCCTCTCCAGCTCCCCCGACAGCTAAGACACCCACGGCACCCGGTGTGGCGCCGCTCCCCACTCCCGCGCCCGGACCATTGATCTCAATGCCGGTGTCGGTGCCATGACCCGCGCCCGCCGCCGTGACAGCCTGAGTTCCAGCTTGGGTTGCCGTGTCGAAGGTTGCCGTCAAACCCAGGCCGGCGTTGTCAATGGCGTTGATCATTCCCTGGGCGGTGTCGGCATAGCCGCTGGTGCCGCCAACGCTAACTGATGCGGACCTCTGAGCCGCGGTGCCGCCTGCCCCCGTCGCCATATAGTCGACGGTGAGCGTGGTGGTAGCGTTGGTAAGGGCATCATTAACTGTCGCAATCGTGCCGTTATGCGACAGGTCGATGAACGCGTTGTTGGCGCCGTTGGTGTAGGCCATGACGCCGCCGGTGTCGCCCACGTTGGACGAAGACAGCGAGTGGATGTTCAAAGCGTCAATCGCCGAGCCCACCGTCGATGAGTCGCCGGTGTAGATGTTGGTATTCGAGTTGAAGACCGCCGTGTCGTTGTAGGTGGTCGTCGAGCCGATGTTGGAGATTTCCGACAGGATCGACTGGTACTCCTGGTTGGCTGCCGTATCCTGCGAGCTGTTGAGGGTGCCGTTGGAGGATTCAGTCGCCAGCGTGACGGCGCGATTGAGCAGGCTGGTTACCTGCGAAAGGGCGCCATCGGCGACCTGCAGCAGGCCCACACCTTCGGCTGCGTTGGTTTCAGACTGCGTAAGCGCCGTCTGGTTGGCCTGAAGGCCGTCGACCAACGAAAGACCGGCAGCATCGTCCGCGCCGGAGTTGATCTTGGAGCCCGAAGACAACTGTTGCAGCGTCTTCGACAGGCTGCTGTTTGTGTTTGAGAGGTTGTTCTCCGCATACACCGCGGAGAGGTTGTTTAAAACACCCAGGGACATGGGGTTCTCCTTGTTGGATGCGGTGATTTGCGGCCTTACCTCGGGAGTGCCCCCATCGTTTTCAACCGTGGGTAGCTGCTGCCGGCTTGGAGCCGTCGCATCTGGCCCATTCTTCGGCGCGGGCTTGAGGGACTTTATCGCCGCGCGAATTGTGTCCCGCCGGGGGACACTTTTGCGCCTTGGATTTTATTTTTTTAACCTTTCCCGCGCCTTGCCGATAATGCGAACGAAGGAGTCTGAAGATGATCGAGTTAACGCGGCTCAACGGCCGTTCCATGGTGCTGAACAGCGATCTCATCAAGACCGCTGAAGCCTCGCCGGACACGATGCTGACGTTGATCAACGGCGAAAAACTGATTGTGCGCGAAGCCATCGACGAGGTCGAAGAAAAGGTCTTGGCCTACCGGGCGCGGCTGTTGGCCGTGGTGGCCAAGCGCCTGCATCGCTTCGGCGATCTGGAGCGTGTGGCAGCCTTGGCGAGCCTGAATGTGGAAGAGCAGCCAGAGACCCCGGCGGAGATCGAGCCGGCCGGCAATCTGCGGCAGTAGCCGCCGCGGAGTGGCCGTATCCAGCAAGGGGGCAGTTTATGGATAAAGCAAGCATCGCAGGCGCGCTTCTGGCCATCGTCGGAATCATTGCGGGATTGATGATCGAAGGCGGCAACGTGGGCCAGATTCTGCAGCCCACGGCCGCGCTCATTGTCTTCGGCGGCACCTTGGGCGCGGTGATGCTGCAGTTCCCGCTGACCACCGTGCTGGCCGCCTTCGGCAGCCTGGGGCGTCTGTTTACGGCGCCGCGCGAGGAGGAAGCGCAACTCATCCGCCAGTTGGTGGCGTTTGCCAACAAGGCGCGCCGCAACGGCGTGGTCTCGCTCGACGCCGACCTGCAGGCCATTCAGGATCCTTTTCTCAAGCAGACGCTGATGCTGGCCGTAGACGGCACCGAGCCGGTGGAGCTGCGCAAGATCATGCACGTGAGCCTGGAGTCGATGACCGAAGACGAAGAGCGGCTGCCCGCCGTCTTCGAGTCGGCGGGCGGGTTTTCGCCCACCATCGGCATTCTGGGCGCGGTGCTCGGACTCATCCAGGTCATGCAGCATCTGGACAACATCACCGAGGTGGGCAAGGGCATCGCCGTCGCCTTTGTGGCCACCATCTACGGCGTGGGCATCGCCAATCTCTTCTTCCTGCCCTTCGCCGGCAAGATGCGCCTGCGCATTCACAGCAATTTCCGCCGCCGCGAGATGGTGCTGGAAGGCGTGATCTCCATCCTCGAGGGCATGAATCCGCGCATGTTGCTGATCAAGCTGAACGGCTTCCGGGAGGGAGCGAGCAAGGAACCGCTGGAGCGCGCCGCATGAGATCCCGTGTGCAGCGCGCCCGTGTCGGCCACGACCGGTGGCTGGTCTCCTACGCCGATTTCATCACCCTGCTGTTCGCATTCTTCGTCGTGCTTTACGCCTTTGCGCGGGCCGACCAGAAAAAACAGATACAGGTTGCGCAGGCCATCAATAAGGCTCTCCACACCAATGGCGGAACCTCGAGTCTCGATCGCCCGGATGACGCCCAGAACTCCGCGCAGCCGGCAAAGCCCGCGGGCGAGGAATTGCTCACCCCGATGCAGGTTAAATACGACCTCGGCCGCGTCCAGCACGACCTGTCCATTGCCCTCGCCCAACAGATCGCCAGCAAAACCATTGCCCTCGAGATGGGCCCCGACGGGTTGGTGATCAGCCTGCGCGAGGCGGGATTCTTCGCTACCGGATCGGCCACCCCCAAGCCCGAGGCCATGCCCGCGCTGCGCACCATCGCCGCCCGCCTGGGCGTCACGCCCTACGACCTGCGCATCGAGGGCCACACCGACAATGTGCCCATCCACACTGCCGAATTCGATTCCAACTGGGAGCTCTCCTCGGCGCGCGCCACGCATATTGCGCGCCTCTTTCTGGAGATGAAGGCCATTCCTCCCGACCGCCTCTCCGCCGCCGGATTCGCCGAGTTTCATCCCGTAGCTTCCAACGACACCGCGGCCGGCCGCTCCGAAAACCGCCGCGTGGATCTTGTCGTCCTGCCGCGCGCCAAGCTCGACTTTGCCCCCTCCGGCGGCGCGCTACCCTCCGGCCCCTGGCGCAAGATTACGGATGAATAGGCGGAGTAAGCGGAGTTAGCGGTGTTAGCGGAGCTGGCGGAGTTAGCGGAGTTAGCGGAGCTGGCGGGGTTAGCGGGGTTAGCGGAGCTAGCGGAGCTGGCGGAGTTAGCGGAGTTAGCGGGGCTAGTGCCGTGACCGCGTGATTTGGTCATTACATGAATGTAGCGCCGGCCTCCTGGCCGGCTGTAGCGCGGACGTCCTCGTCCGCGCTTGTCCATGATGAATTACCAATTCATGTGGTCTAAACACTAGCTCCGCTAACTCCGCCAACTCCGCTACTCAACCCCGAGGACCTTCACAATCACCCGCTTCCGCCGCTGGCCGTCGAACTCGGCGTAGAAGACGCGCTGCCACGTGCCCAGATCGAGGCGGCCGTCGGTCACCGGCAGCGTGGTCTCGTGGTGCAGCAGCAGCGACTTCAGGTGCGCGTCGCCGTTGTCCTCGCCCGTCTGGTGGTGCTTGTAGTCAGGCCGCGCCGGCGCCAGCTCCTCCAGCCACTTGCCGATGTCCTCAATGAGCCCGCTCTCATGATCGTTCACGTAAACCGCCGCCGTAATGTGCATAGGTGAGACAAAGCACAGCCCGTCCCGCACGCCGCTGCGGCGCACAATCTGCTCCACCTGGTCGGTGATGTGTACCATTTCGCGCCGCCTGCGCGTTTCAAAGACCAGGTATTCTGTGTGACTTTTCATTGAAAACTCCTTCGCTGTGCCGCAAACCGGCGCACTCGGGCCATTGCACTTATCGTAGTATGGTGTCCCTGAGGTTCGTACGATCAATCGCATTCCCAAAATGCAGATCCTTCGACTCGTTTCGGTGCAAGAGCGCACCAAAACTCGCTCAGGAGTGAACTCTCACCACAAGCCCGATCCCGCTGCGCGCCTGCGCCGCATGTACGATGCGCTGCTCGGCGCCTATGGCCCGCAGCACTGGTGGCCGGCTCGGACGCCGTTTGAAGTGATCCTGGGCGCGTATCTCACGCAGAACACCGCGTGGAAGGCCGTGGAGCGCTCGCTCGCGAATCTCCGCGCGGCCGGCGCCTTGACCGTCGATGGCCTGCGCAAGGTTTCCCTGTCGCGATTGCGGCGCCTCATCCAGCCCTCCGGCTTCCATACGCGCAAGGCCCCCGCATTGAAGGCCTTCGTGGCCATGCTGGATAGCGAGTTTGACGGATCGCTTGAGAAGCTTGCTGCACAACCCACGGCGGCGCTGCGGCAACGTCTGCTCGATTTGCCCGGTGTCGGCCCCGAGACCGCCGACGCGATTCTGCTCTATGCGCTCGGGGCTGCGATTCCCGTGGCCGACGAGTACCTGCGGCGCATCGCCGCGCGCCACCAGCTGCTCGCGCCCGCGCCCGGCCGCGCAAAAATCTCCTACGACGAGCTGACCGGTCTAACGCGGCGCGCCTTTGCCGCCGATCCCCAAGAGAATCGTGCGCAACTCTACAACGAATTCCACGCCTTGACCGTGGCCGTGGGCAAGGCGCACTGCGGCCGCACGCCGCATTGCGAAAACTGTCCGCTGGCGGGAGACCTAAAAGCAGCTTCTAGCTCCTAGCTTCTAGTACTACGGTCGCAGATAGGTTTTTGCGGAGGGAGCAGGGGCCTTCAGGCCCCTGAAAGAGCCGCAGGAAAGGGGGCCTTTAGGCCCGGGCCCTTGTCCTCTTGCGGCGTTTCATCGAAGTACAACTGTAGTACTAGCTGCCAGCTTGTTCGTGCGGGATTAAAAGCGTCATGTCCCGCGTGATGCGCTGAGAGCTGAAAGCTGAGGGCTGATAGCTGCTTTTTGGCGTAATCTGAAAGCATCATGAGTCCAACTCCGCAACAGCCTCAAGTGAATCTCTCCCAGACCGCCGATTACCGCGAGTCCTACG
>PLSB01000087.1:0-5134 GCA_003165005.1 Acidobacteriaceae bacterium
GCCGTCTTCGATCGCTTCGGCTCCGGCCGCGCCGCCACGTCGGCCTCATCGGAAAGGTCATTGGCCCCGAAGACAATCAATTTCGATTCGCCGAAGACCACGCCGGACGCGAGCGGCGAACGCACGATCGTCGGCACGCGCAGATCGCCGCCCAGGTAGCTGCCTTCGTCGAGCAGGGTTTCACCGGGCCGCGGCGATCGGCTGCCCAGCCGGTAAGGAACTTCGTAGTCGCGCAGCACCGTGGCCAGCCGCTCCACGTCGCCCTGGTGCGGCGCGGCCAGCACGATGCGCGTTTCCGCCTTCATCAGATTTTTCAGTTGCTCGGTGAGCGCGGGAATCGATCCGTGAAAGCGCAGCGTGGGCCGCGTCGGCAGCTCGATCTCGCCCAGTGTCGCATCCTCTTCGAGCACGTCCACCGCGCCCAACTGATCGAGGTCGAGTCCCATGTGCGCGTCGAGCGAGGCCCTCAAAATCTCCGGCCGCAGGTAAATGTCTTCCGGCCGCACCAGCGAACCGATCCCCGACCGCTCGTGCCGCTGCTCCACCTTGTTCCACCAGCGATCGATCTGGTTGCGCACCATCGCCGGCTCATCCACAATCAACACGCTCCGCGGCACGAGCTTCAGCAGCGATTGCTCCGCGCCCGCTACGGCCGCGAAAAACTCCCACCCCGGAAACACGCTCACGCCCCCGGACACAGCGGCCTCGGCCGCCATCTCTTCTCCAGTTTCGACGCGCTGCTGGCTCAGCCTTGCGTTCACCGCGGCCAGCAGCCGCTCCGTCACCGGCGTCTCCGTCAGCGGCAACAGTTCGGTCTCGTCCAGTCCCGATTGCGAGCGCTGCGTCTCGGGATCGAATTTGCGGATGGTCTCAATCTCGTCGCCGAAGAACTCGATGCGCACGGGCCGATCGGCTTCGGGCGAGTACACGTCCAGAATTCCGCCGCGCCGCGTGAACTGCCCCGGCATCTCGACGATATCCATGTGCGTGTAGCCCACGCTCCCCAGATGCGCGGTCAAGGTCTCGATGTCGACCTCTTCGCCGCGCTTGAGCGTCACCGCCAGGCCGGCGTAGTACTCGAGATCGAAGAGCTTGAGCGCCGCTGCTTCGACGGGCGCGATCAGAATGTCCACCACGCCGGTCGCGAGCTTCCACAGCGCCACGGCGCGCTGCTCCTGCACATCGGGGTGCGGCGAGAGATTTTCAAAGGGCAGCACATCGTGCGCGGGAAAACGCACCACGCGCGCCGCATCCACGGCGCCCGTCAGCTCGCATCCCGCCTTGACCAGCGGCTCCAGCGCCTCGGCGGCCTTGTTGTCGGCCACAATCGCAATCGCCGGCCGCTTGGCGGCTCGCGCGATCAGCGGCAGGTAGAGCGCCCGCGCCGTGGCCGTCAATCCAGACACACGCCGCCGCCCCGCACCCAGGCTTAGGTGCCTGCGAACGCGCTCAAATCCCGAGGCCTGCTCCAGCTCCGCGAAGATCTCGCGGACGAACGGGAGGATCATCTGGCTCTAGTTTAGCAGCGGAGGCGCTTCGTCAATGAAGGCGTGGCGCGGGTTGCGATGGCATCACGTATGACATTCGGGCGCTTCAACGCACTCGCCATTTTCGAGCTTGGCGAGCCATTTGTCGGCCTCTTCGCCTGTCAGATGAAGTCCTGTGGTCCGATAGTCGTCCCAAGCGGCAAGGGCGTCGCGGAGCAATTGCTCGCGTCTACTCACTCGCTGGTCCGCACTCTCGCGCATAAGGGAAAACCTCAGTCGATGCGCGGCGTGCCCCGGCGCAGCACCAGCCCCGTGACGCCGAAGATGCCGATCAGCGCCAACGCAAGGACGAAATAAAACGCCATGGGGTGCAGCCAGCCCGGCGAATACTTCAGGTCCTGCCCCACCCACAACAGCAGGATGGTGGCCAACGCCGCGAATTGGCCGGCAATCACCAGAAAGGTGTGACCGAGATCGCGCCGCTTGTCCAGCGCCTCAACCTGGGCGGGAGTCAGATTGCGCTCTCCGGGGGGAAGCAGGGAATTGGCCATGGGATCTCTCCTTACGGGATCTCGCCGGACTGCACTCGGGGACCTCCGGGTCCGGCGTTCCTTGATTCGATTGAATCATAGGCCGCCCACCCCGCGCCAGATGACGGGCCGTCTCAATCCGTCAAAAACGCCAGCGACTGCAGCGTCGTGATCTCGAACGGCTTGCGGCAGCGCACATTGGCGCACTGCAGCTTGTCGTCGCGCCGCACCATATAGGATTGCGCCTTGGCAAAACGCGCGCGGTCGCGCTCGCCGGCCCCGCGCGGCAGCTGCGGGCGCTTGCGCCGCACCACCCACGTCACTTTGTATTCGGCTGCCTGCCCGCACTTGGGGCAGATGAGGCTGTGCGTGCGCTGCTCCGTCGTCTCGTTGAAAAACTCCCGCTCTTCCATTTCCATGCCGCCTTCCGCTCCACCCTATCGAGCGATGAAGCCCCGTCACCCGCGCCCGCTCCGCCCGCCAGGCCCCGCAACCCGCTCCCGCACGAAAAAGCTGGAAGCTGGAGGCTAGGAGCTAAAAGCTGTTCTTATCCACTTTCCCAAATGCCCGAATCTATTCCATACTCGATCTTGCCATGGCGAAACGCAAGCGGTCACAAAGCCAGCGGAAAGAGAAACCATGGCAATCAGACCAAGAGGCACAAGTTGGCAAGTCGACATCCGCCTGGTGGACGGGAGCCGACTGCGCCGGACCTACGCGACCAAGGAAGCCGCAACCGAAGCCGAAGCGGCCATGCGTCCAACCCCTCAACAGCGCTCGGTAGCGAAAAAGAAACGGTCCAAGCGATCCTCCGAGCGCAGCAGCACACACCGGCCTGGACCAACATCCCAGTCAGACGCGCACTGCTCAAGCACTGCGCCGAACGGCTACCATCCGAAATCCAACCTCACCACGCTGCAGCCATCGCAGCAGAATTCAGGAACGCTCACCCTGGTTCCCGGTACACCTACCTCAACACCGTCGCAACCTGGCTCCGCAGAACCGGCGCGCTGCAAGCCCTGTCCGGAATCCCCCGCGCAACCCGGCCAGGACCAAGCGAGCGCGTCGTTCCAGAAGCCGAGTTTGAAGCGGCAATGAAAACCGGCACGCCAACCGAAAGGCTGCTGCTGCTCCTGGCCCACGACGAAGGATTGCGGGCAGGAACCATCGCCAGGATGACCCGAGAGAACTGCGACCTCGAAAAGAGGGAGCTGCGCGGCAGCACGAAACTCGGAGCCGGTTACGCCGTCCCCATGACGGCCAGGGTGTACGAGCAAATCGCCTTCGCGTGGGCGGCGGCACAACCGGGAGAAACCATCCTGGGGGCGATCAGCTTCCGGCGCAAGGCCATCAACCACAAGAGCGTCCAGGAACTTGTCCGCAACGCAAAACGCCGCGCCGGGATCCGAAGCAGCTGGACGCTGCACGATCTCCGGCGCGGCGCGGCCCGCCGCATCTACGAGCGCACCCGCGACGTCCGAAAGGTGCAGCGGCTCCTGTCGCACAAAAACCTCAGTACAACAATGTGGTACCTCGGCGACACCGGCGTCGACATCGACGCCCGGGACATCGAGCCACGAACACCGGGAAAGGAAAAAGCCTCATGACAGAAAAAACGTCCACACGGGAAACGATCGAAAGCCTTGTAGGATACCCGGTCGAGCTGCTGCCGACACCGGCACTGAACGTGAAACGATGCTTCCTCGCCATGGCAAAAGCAGCAGCCTACGCCGACGAAAAAAACCTGGACCCGGAAGAGAAACGAGACCTCGCGCAGGAAGCCTACAAGATGAACCTGCCCGCCCTGGACGGGCGGGCAGCGATAACCGCAAACATCGCATGCGTCGCCCACGGCATCGCCGTCGGTGTCATCGACGGGGCAACCGCGAGCAAACTCCTCTACGCGGCGCAAGTCGCACTCACACTCACACGCCAGAAAGCAAGAGAGAAACGGAGCAAGAAATGACCCAGCGGAACAGGAATCCCAACTCGGCCAGGGACAACCGCCCGCGCTACTGCCACGGATGCCACAGGGAACACGAACCACACGGCGACTACGGAGTCTGGTGCAGCCGACGCTGCCTCCAATCCAGACTCACACCCGCAACCCCAACCACCAACCCAAAAGGAGAAGAACACCATGACAGTAACCATCACAGCAACACCGAGCACAAGCCTACTCACAGACCTGGCCAGCCTGAACCACCCGACAGACCTGACCCTCATCAACTCCAGGGAACTGCCCGACCTCGATTACCTGGGAATGCTCAGCGCAGCAACGCAAGCGCTCTGCCAGGCGAAGAACGCAATAACGGACCTGCTGGCGGCAACCGACTCGGCAGACGGCAACGCAGCGGTCCTCGCAAACATTCTCGCCAGCTTGACCTGATAGAAGAGCTACACTGAAAGGGCAGTCTGGCGACTGCCGCAGATCACGACTCCGGGGGCCGCGCAAAAATAGCGCGGCCCATTTTCTGCCATGACGATCTTCCAGCTCGATCAAGCCGCACGCCGCATCTCACGCCAGCAAATCACCGCGGGCCGCATGAGCGTCAAACTCCTCGCCGCCAAGACAGGCACCAAGCCACCCCATGTCTCGAACTACCTCGCGGGCCGTAGGAACGTCAGCGTCAAAACCCTTTCCGCATTCCTGGCCGCGCTCGGCTTGACAGCCGAGCTCGTCCCAATTCAAGCCTCCAGGGTGCCGCAGGACGCGCCGCAACCCAAGCCCGCAGCCCACACCACTCCGGAAACGCCAGCCAGGAACTATAAAAAACCATAGATAAAGAGCCGATGAACGCCGGGACCCCGCCCAGGAAAAACAAGGGGAGGGAGAGAGTGTTTTTCCGGGGCGCCCCGCGTTCATCGGATAGATAAAGAACCATAAAAAGCCCCTTCTGCATTCCTCGCTTCGCTCGGCTCCGAAAAGCAAAAGCCCCTCCTGCATTCCGCGCTTCGCGCGGCTTAGAAAAGACAGGCGTCGGCTCGGGGACGGCTCCGTGATCCGTCGCACCTTCGCGCCCCTCGCCGCCGCCCTTGTGTGCAGCCGTGCCCGAGCAAAGGCCACGCATCGCCGCGCGGCTGCCCAGGCGCCGCGCTTCGCGCGGCTTAGAAAAG